>QHYM01000296.1 GCA_003223295.1 Acidobacteriota bacterium
TCCGTCCCACGTGGAAGCTGTTCCGCTTTCAATGTGGAAGTGGTTCCACCCACTGCGCCACGCGAAACGACGGGGTTGCGCTGGTGACTCCATGCCGCCATGTACTTCATATCATAAAGTACTTCACGTCAAGCATCTCATTTCCTCGGGTCTCTGGGAATTTCCTCTACCCCGCCCGCTGCAGCCGGAATATTGGAATCTCCGGCCGCACATTGAAGCGCACGCGAATCAAATGGCCAACACCGCGGCTAATGTACATCCGGCGGTTCCCGGAAACTTCAAACTCGCCTGCGGTGTAGCGCCTATTCCTCACCGGCAGCAACGGCGGCGGTAGGAACGGTGGCTTGCATTGCCCTCCGTGCGTGTGGCCGGCAAGGATCCATCCTTGAAATCTTCCCCACACCGGAAGATCCACAACGTCGGGATTGTGGCACAGCACAACTGTGGAAGCGTCCCCACCTCTTTGTTCGAGCACTCCCACCGGATCGAATCGCGGGCCCCAGTAGTCATCCAGCCCAACGAACTGCAGCCCCGCTACCGTGAGAGCCTCGTTCCGCAAAACCGTTACGCCCGCAGCGCCCGCTAACCTGACAACCTGCTCGGCGACATCCGCCATGCGCCAGCGCTTACCGTAGTCGTGGTTGCCTAAGATGCCCACTGTCCCGAGCCGGCCGCGCGGCATGTGCTCCAAATTCCGGTGCAGCTTCTCGAAATCGTGGATGGAGGAATAGCTAATCCAATCGCCGGTGTGAACCACAAAATCCGGTGCGTGTTCGTGGACGCGCCGAAACGACTCCACGATGTAGTCATCGTCAACTCGCTTGCCAACATGCAAGTCGCTCAATTGCGCAAGAGTACAACCTTCCAGTTCGCGCGGAAGTCCCGCAATAGCCAGCACAGGATACGTGAACTCAAGCCAGTGCGGCTCGATGCGCCAGGCATAAAGTCCCACGACGGCCGCACCCGTTGCCGCCGTAGCTAGAGTCTTGAGAGCCTGCCGGCGTGTGATTGAGCGTTTCATGTAGCTGGGTCACTCCACTTCTCTGACGGAAATGAGGGCACGTTTCTATTGTAAGGCATGGCCGCCAGCCCACATGGTCGGGCTCCCTCATCCTCACCTCGATTCCCATCCCCCCGTCCTTCTCTTAGCGCTTCCAATTAGGCGGTATACTGACCACTGACTACTGAGGACTGAAAATGTGCCGCAATATCAAGCCGCTTTTCAATTTCGATCCGCCGGTCACCCCGGAAGAGGTGCGCGCCGCTTCCCTGCAGTTCGTCCGGAAAATCACTGGATTCCACAAACCCTCGAAAGCCAACGAGGCCGCCTTCGAGGCTGCCATCGACGAGATCGCTCGCGCCTCCGCGCGCCTGCTCCACTCCCTGGAAACCACCGCGCCCCATCGCAACCGCGAGGCTGAAGCCGACAAAGCCCGCGCTCGCGCCGCCGAACGTTTCGGCTCTGCGACCGGAGACTAACCATCTGCGCGTGAGTATGCTCTTTTGCGCAGCTCCGCGCGTCCCAGTTAGCTCCTTCTACTCTCATGGCAACGCAGCCCGGACATACTGCGGTAGCACCAACGACGACATGGGCGTAGACTGCGAAGGCAAACACGATGAACTCCAGGAGGTGGACATGTCGCTACGGCCGGTAAAGAAGCTGATACGGTCGAAGCCGACCGTGGAAGGCGCGGGCGTGCACCTGCGGCGGGCGTTTGGCTTCGGCAACACCAAGGAGTTTGACCCGTTCCTTCTGCTCGACGATTTTCGCAATGATGTACCCGCGGATTATCTGGCGGGTTTTCCCTGGCACCCGCACCGTGGCATCGAGACCATTACTTACGTACTTTCCGGTACGGTGGAACACGGAGACAGCATGGGGAATCGCGGTACCATCGCGGCGGGCGACGTGCAGTGGATGACCGCAGGAAGCGGCATCATTCACCAGGAGATGCCCAAGGGCGACCAGGCGGGACGCATGCATGGATTCCAGTTGTGGGCAAACCTGCCCTCGTCGCTCAAGATGACCGCGCCGCGCTACCAGGAAGTGAAAGCCGTGGAGATTCCGGAGATCACCGACGACGACGCGACGAAGGTTCGCGTGGTGTGCGGGAAATTCTGGGGAAAGACGGGGCCCGTCGAGGGAATTGCGGCGGATCCGGTTTATTTGGATATAAGCGTGCCGCCCGGAAGACGGAAGACGCTGCCGGTCGAGACGACGCGCCACGCGTTCGCGTACGTGTTCGCGGGCTCGGGCAAGTTCTGCAATGCATCGGAACCGCTCGAGGTTCCAACCGAGCCAGTGGGATGGCTGGACACGACGCCGCCTTCCGAGGCTGACAATCGCTCTCTGGTGCTGTTCGATCGCGGCGATGAGTTGATGGTGCAAGCAGGCGACGAAGGGATCCGTTTCCTGCTGGTGTCTGGCAAACCGCTCGAGGAACCCGTGGCGTGGTACGGTCCCATCGTGATGAACACGCAAGAGCAGTTGCGCGAGGCCTTTCGCGAATTGGAAAAAGGCACCTTTCTCAGGGCCCAGAAGAAGAGCACCGTCGGCGCCGAATAGGCTACGTCTGCGCGGGTTTCCTCGGACTTGGCCCATCGAACCTTGTAGAGCCGACGGGATTTATCCCGATCCGATCCGGAAACCCGGTTATCCTCTCGACTGGAAAGGATTAGCCCTTCGTATTCTCTTGCATTCACAGCACTTACGTTTGCTTTCTGGCATACTGGTGTTGCTTCTGCGGCACGGTTCTTCCCGAGCCCGTTCCACCACCATACGCCCCCGCCGCGCGGTCCCTAAGAACCCTCGAGTATCGCTCCATCGGGTACCTTGCTACAAAGTTCCGTATGCGCTAAGTCCTTTGTCTCTCACTCTTACGAAAACTGCCGGGGTGTATACCCCTTCTTCCCAAATCGGAACCCTAACATTGTGGGCCCCTCGCTGCGTGCATTCGCTCCTCTTCAACACTCGGCAGTCGCTGGCCACCAGTCTGGCTCTTTGCAATCCCTTTCTTTTCAATCACTTGTGAATTGCCCAATTTGCAAGTCTTGTCTTTTGATATTCATACAACAGTACCGGGGGTGGGGCAAGGTGCTCTTCTTCCAGCGCCCAATACGCCCAATACGAAGGATGCAAGCTGGTGGCTCCTTCTTCGTTCTAAGGAAGGCGAGGTACAAAAGCGTGCTGGCCATTGTGCAAGAAAGGGCTCCGGTGTATGGTACGAATCAGGTTGAACGTACAGCACCACAGTATGCCTGGCACGGAACCCGGCTCACCTGCAGGCGTACCCTACGCGGGCGGAAGTCTGGCCCAGCGGGGGAACCCATCACAGGGGAGACCACTTCGATGAAAGCTGTTGCTTCTTCCTGCCTGCGGTACCCAGCCTTTGTCCGGTTCGCCGCACGGTTCGCTTTGCTCGCAATCACGGTCGCGATGGCGGCGGGATTCCTCGTAACCCGGGGACAATCGCCCGACCCTCCTTCGATTAAGGTGATCAACCTGATTCCCGCCAGCTTGAGCGGCGAAAGCAATCAGGATAGCGAGCCGTTCCTGGCGATTCAAAACGCGAATCCGCAAGTGATGGTGGCATCGGCGTTTACGCCCAATCCCTTTTCGATGACCGGGAACGCGCCGGTCTATGTTTCCCAGGACGGCGGAAAGACCTGGGCGCTTAACGCGATTACCCCGGTGCAGCGCATGACGTGCGACATCACCCATGCCATGGCTACCGGCGAAAATCATCCGCGAGGCGATCTCCACGCGGGCACGCTGGCTTGCGCATCCGGCATCATCCTCAACGAGTCGGAGTCGAACGACGTCTCGTCGAGCGCCACCATGAACGTGCAATCCACGCGTGGCAACGTGGACCAGCCGTTCGTGCGCGCTCTCGGCGTTACCAGCGGCGATCGCATTTATGTCGGCGTCAACGATTTCAACCAGGCAAACGGGCGCACCGCGACCGTCGATGTGTCTTTGGATGGCGGCACAACGTATAAATCGATTCCCATCGAAACGCGCAAGACTGCGGGACAAGACGGACCCTCCGTGCGCCCGGCGGTCGCCAACGACGGCACGGTGTATGCGGCCTTCTTTGGTTGGCGCAGATTTGACGGCAAAACCGCTACCAGCGACATCGTGGTCGTGAGGGACGATGCCGCGGCCACCGGCCCGAATCCTTTTCAGATGTTGAAAGATCCTTCGGATCAGAGTCCTGGCGTCCTGGTGGTAAAGAGAGTTCCCATTCCGTGGTCGAATGCGCCGGCGCTGGGGCAGGAACGAATCGGCTCCACGCTTTCCATTGCCGTGGACCCAAACAACAGTTCAACGGTGTACGTGGGCTGGGCGGACAAAGGGAGCAAAAAGGACATTTATACATTGCATGTGAGGCGCTCGACGGACCGCGGCGCGACGTGGTCCAAGACCGACTTGCCGCGCACCACGATTCACAACGCCACGAACGTCGCGCTGGCGGTCGCGAACAACGGCGTCGTGGGTTTTCTCTACCAGCAATTGAGTGGCGGGCGCTGGGTCACGCATCTGACGCAATCACACGACGCGTTTACCACCTCGCAGGACGTCGTTTTGGCTACGGTTCCGGCGAATGAGCCGGCGGGGCAATTCCTGCCCTATCTTGGAGACTATGACTACTTGCTTTCCGTGGGGAATGAGTTTCGCGGCGTTTTTTGCGCCAACAATACGCCGGCCTTTGCGAATTTTCCGCACGGCGTGACTTTTCAGCGGGCGGCGGACTTCAACGCCAAGACACTCAACGATGGCTCAGGCAACCCCGTGCCGATTTCCATCGATCCATTCTATTTTAGCGTTCCGGTGATCCCATGAGGCCGGTTACGCGGAAGCGCGCGAGGAATGCGCGCAAGAGCGGAAGAAGGAGGCACACATGAGAATCTCATCATTGTTCATCGGAGCCGGTTTGTTGCTGGCTTTATGCGGCTGCACCAACGCCGCGGCGCCGCAAGCAACGGATAACCCGGCCGCCCTGATGTCGAAGTCGAGCATCATTTTTTCAGGCACGGTGAGCCAGCTTGCGGCCACGTCCTTTGCCGACGTGCCGATGTCGGCGCAAACGATCGTCGTGCGCGTGGATTCAATCCTGAAGAAGCCGCCGGCGGTGTCGCTGAAAAAAGGTGACAGCGTCACCGTGGAAGTTAAAGATGCGTCCGCGTTCCAGGAAGGCGCGCACGCCACTTTTTATACCGATGGCTGGATTTTTGGTGCGGGCGTGGCGGTGAAGGAATTGGGGCATAGGATCATTCTTAGCGACGTTGCATCTGCTGCGGCACCGAGTGCAAGTGAGCCGCCGGGCTCCCACGTTCAAGATCAGATCAGCGATCAAGAATTGCGGGAACGGATGAACGCTTCCGATTTTGTCGTCGTTGGGCGCGTGACGGACGTTCACCCGTGGAATATTCCGAAGCCGAAGTCGGGAGCGCCTTCGCGCGTGACGGAACACGATCCCGATTGGCACGAAGCCATAGTCGAGGTCCAGTCCGTCCTGAAAGGCGGAAAAGTGAAAGGCAACAAAGTGATCGTGCGCTTTCCCAGTCGCAATGATGTGGCGTGGGTGAATTCGCCAAAGTTCGCGAAGAATCAGCAGGGCATCTTCTGCCTGAACCACGATCAGGCAACGGGCGCCCCCACAACAAAGTACGGCGGCCAACAAGTGCATGTATATACCTGCCTGGGGCATGGGGACGCCCTGCCGATGTCCGAGGAAGCCCGTGTCCGGGCGCTGCTGAAGAATCAGTAGCCAGTTATCAGTTGTCAGTCGAGGTTGTCCGTCTTTAAGAGACGGCGTCGCCTGAAGGGTTTTGGCTACAAGGCGGCGGGCGGCAAATCGGACAGAGAATGATCGAGTTCCTGATAAGCGCGGTGGAGGAAAACGTCCAAAAAATAGGGTTTGAAAGCAGGTAGGAGCTGCGCCTCAGTAATGCCGATCATTGCCGCGAGTTCCGCTTCTTTCTTGCCGATAGCTTCGACGGTTTGCGCTTCGTTGAGGCCTTGGACCTTCGCATTGCGGACTTCCTGCACGACACGCTGGAACAGACGCAGATTTTGCTCGAGCGCCTGCCTTGCGCCCTCGGATTCACCATGCCCGGGAACGACGACTTCGGGATTCAGCGCGATGAGTTTTTGCAGCGTGGCGATCCAATCGGCTGGAAACGTGCCCCCAACGGCGAAAGGAATGGGACGCACGAGAATATCGCCGGTGACCAGGATTTTTTCTTTGGGCAGATAGAGGTAGATGTCGCCGGAAGTAATGGCTTGCGCGTGAATCAGGCGGATTTCGCGGCCGCCCAACCAGATGGCGGCCGACTCGGCAAACGTGAAATTGGGATAAGTGAACTGGACGGACTGTTTCTGCGCCAGGAAATTCTTGTCAGCCTGAAGCAACTGTTCGAGATCGCGAAGCTCCGCTTCGCTAGCGTGAGCGGCCCGTTTGGCAGCGAGATCTTTCTCCAGAGACGCGATATACGGCGGCAACTGTTTGAGATCATTTTGCGTCCGCGGGACGGAAACATCGCGCATGAGGATGCGCGTATTTTCCTGAGAAATAATTTGCAGTCCAGGGAACGCTGCCTTGTAGGTTTGATTGCCCTGCCAATGGTCCCAATGCCAGTGCGAATTGACCAGATAGCGCACGGGCTTGTCGGTGAGTTTGCGGAGTTCAGCGAGAACGGTTGCGGAATCGGAGGGCACGCATCCGGCGTCGAAAACGAGCACACCTTCCTCAGAAAGAATCGCTACGGAATTGCCGACGAAGCCAACGTCGCCGTGGCGCGATGAGGTGAACAGATAGACGCCTTCGCCTACTTTTTGAACCGTGGGACGGGCAGCGTAATCACGGGCGAAGAGAGGAAGAACTGAAGTTACGAACAGCGCGACACACAAAGCGGCACGTCGGGGCATGGCAGAACTCCTGCCACTCGCAGGGACAGGCGCATCACAGAGCAAGACTCGCCGACCGCAGCGAATTATACACAGCCCGAGCGACGACGGACAGAAAGTTCACAAGGCTGCGTGCATTGGGGGGATTGTCGAGAATGGTGGAGGCGCGGGGCGGAATCTGCAGAACCGGCCTTTCGATTTTCCACTGTCGAGTAGGCAGTTGGCACCGAACATTCAAGTCGGGGTGGTTTGCCCGCTGCAAGAACTTACCTCGGGAGATCTGTGACATGGCGGGCATATTGTATGGCAAAAGAGAATCTGTGCAGGGCGCACCATG
>QHYM01000297.1 GCA_003223295.1 Acidobacteriota bacterium
GCATCAGCGGCTGGTGGCTCCGTCTTTATGGCTCCTTCATGAAACCTTCCGACTCTTCGGGGCGCACGCTGAACCACTGCGCCGGGCGGTTGATGGCGTACGTCGAGGCCGCATCGCATCGCCGGCTTTGCTGCACTACCTGCTCTTAGTGTTCATGTCGCACAATAGCCTCAAATACGGGTTTCTCTTTTCATGGCTTTAACGCGGTGCTGGTCCAAGCGGTGCCCGCGCAACAAATTCACGGCGGTCCGATTTCAGCTTAATGCCCTTGACATATATACCCCTCTGAGATAGACAAGGCGCAGTAAACACCCCACGTACGCTTCTTGTCAGGAGATGCCCATGAAGAGGCTAATTCTTCTGCCCCTATGCTTCCTCGTGCTGGGCGCAAAGGCCCAAGCGCCTCCTACCAACATGGACGATTTTGACGGCTGCGGTCTGGACGGAAACGCGAAGACCGCGAACCTCAAGAAGCTCAATCAGTTGAAGAATCGCTATGCGCCGCCTCAGAATAACCAGATCGATCATTCCATAACACTCAGAGCCCTTCTTGCGCGGGGCATTGATACGACCCGTTGGAATTCAACGAGTGGGGCCGAAATTACTGGTTTTGTCCTGGACGTGAAACCTGGAGGCGGGGAGACATGCAACTGTGGCAAGACAGATGCCGTGCATGCGGACAGTCACATCGAGCTGGTCTTGCATCAGACCGACACTGCAATGACGCAGAGTGTTGTGGTGGAGGTGACGCCGCGCCTGCGATCGATCATGGGGGCCAGCGGAACCGATTGGGCAACGAAAACCCTGCGCAAGCAATTTCGACACAAGTGGGTCCAGGTGAGTGGTTGGCTGACCTTCGACTCGCAGCACGCAAATGCTGCTGAAAACACCAATCCTGGTGGGGCTGGTAACTGGAGAGCCACCGCCTGGGAAATTCATCCAGTCACTCTGGAGGTCCGACGCAAGGCGAAATTGCCACGGCTGTCAGCGAAAAGCGCAAGAATCCCGCAACCGAAAGGTTGGCACTGGAACCGCGAGGCAACGGCGCATCTGGGAGCATCGATCCGGATCGGGGCTCAACAAGCTCATCTTCTCTCATTGGTACTCGGCGACGGGATGAAACTCGTTCTAATTGGACTCAGCATCGGCCTCGTGGCATCGCTCGCACTCACCCGTTTTGTGGCCAGCGTCCTATATGGAGTTAGCTCAACCGACCCCGCCACCTTTTTCACTGTGGCGCTTCTGTTTGTGTGTATCGCGCTGGCGGCCTGTTGGATTCCAGCCCATCGCGCCACCCGTGTCGATCCAATCATCGCCCTGCGCTGCGACTAGAATTTAACTCCAAGTCGTTTGCCTGTTTAGGGAGGTCAGCCAACTCGGATGCAGAGACCAGGTTCCCAGTAAATGCTTGATAAACGGATTACTCGTAGATGCGAATCAAGAGATACGAGCCCGAAATCCCGATGGAGGAAGTGATGCGCCACTGAATGTTGCGGTTTCCGAACAATCCAGGAAGTTATTCGGTTCGGTCAACACTACCGCGTTCATTTTCCATGTGGGCGGGGCAAAGGGCCGTTCACGCAAGCTATCAGTAACTTGGCTGGACCGACGCCTTGTCACTCTCTCAATCGAGACGCGCACGAAATCAGGAGATTGCTAACCCCAGAAAACTGCGTGTCCTCACTTTTCGCAATAGACCGCGAATAACCCGCTCGTTGAAAGTGCCAAAAGGCTGGTCCGTCGAGAGGTAAGTCCAGGTGGCACCGCGTTGAGAAGGATCGATGCTGTTGGTTTCGGCTTGCGCAAGGCGCTTGGGAATCTCGTCGGTGATATCTGCCTGAAGTTGTCTGTAGAGCTTGTCGACCGTCATGAGATATTCGTGCAGTGGATCCCAGCCGCCCCACGAAACCCAGTGAATCCCTTCACGAAGTTCGGCAACTGTTGCGAGGTGTTTCGACCAGAGCTCATCAATGGTGATCAGTGACACCAACCTTTCGAGTTCCGCCGAACATTGAGTTGTGCCATTGAGCAGGGATTGGCGTCGCTGCTGAACGGCTTGTCGCTGCCCCTCGACGACACTCTCATACTTTTGCAGAAATCTTCGAATGTCGAGATTCTGGCCTTCCACAAGCCGCTGGATGCTTTCCGGTTCATGACGTAGCCTAGGATTGTCGATTCTGTATTTGACAAGCAAATCGTCTTCTAGTGAAACAAAGAATCGGGAGACACCGGGGTCACCCTGGCGCCCGGCACGGCCGCGAAGTTGATTGTCGATCCGGCGGCTTTCGTGCCTGTTGGTTCCGATGACGTACAATCCACCCAGTCCCGTGACGCCTTCGGCGAGCCGGATGTCCGTCCCGCGTCCGGCCATATTAGTGGAGACAGTCACTGCTCCCAGTTCGCCCGCACGAGCAATAATCCTGGCTTCTTCTTCCTCGTTTCGAGCATTCAGGACTTCGTGTGGTATGTCTTTCAGGGCAGCGCTCAGCCGTTCGGATTCCTGAACGCTCACCGTTCCAACCAGAACTGGCTGACCAGTCAAATGCACGCGGCGGATTTCCTCAATGACGGCCCGCTCTTTCTCTTGCTTTGTTCGAAAGAGAACGTCTGGACGGTCGACACGAATCACCGGTCGGTTTGTCGGAATGACTTCGACATCTAGTTCGTAGATGGCACGGAACTCCTCGGCCTGGGTGGCAGCGGTGCCCGTCATGCCGCACACCCTAGGATAGAGGGCGATAAGATTATGCAACGTGATTGATCCCAGAACCTTACCCTGCACTTTGGGCGCAACAGCTTCTTTTGCTTCGATGGCGGTATGCAATCCGGCCGGCCACTGTCTATCTCGCACAATGCGTCCCTTGAATTCATCGACAGATTCGACCGCGCCGTCTTTCACTAGGTAGTCGACGCCGCGCCGAAGCAAAGCGTGCGCGTGCAACGAGTCCTGAACAGCGGTCAGCAATCTGAGATTGTCCTCAACAAAAAGATTGCCGCAGGCGAAGGCAGACTCCACGGCGTGAATCCCGGCGTCCGTCAGTGCAATGTTTCGTCCGTACTCATCCAAGGTGTAGTGAAGGCCACGTTGGAATTGTCGCGCCAGGCCATCGACATGATAGGCCAGGAGGTTTTCGTCAGGTTTACCGCCTGCGATGACCAGCGGGATGCGTGCTTCGTCGATGAGAATCGAGTCGGCTTCGTCAATCACAGCTACCGCAAACGGCCGATGCACTTGTTCACGTGGATGCAGAGACAGTTGATCCCGGAGGAAGTCGAAGCCCACCTCATTTGCGGTGGCGTAGGTAATATCACATGCATAGGCGCGTTGGCGGTCCTCGATGCTCATGGTTTGCTGGACGCAGCCCACAGAGAGCCCAAGGAACTGATAGATGCCGCCCATCCATCTCGCATCCCGGCGAGCCAGATAGTCGTTCACCGTCATCACGTGGACGCCCTGGCGCGCCTTCGCATACCAGGCAACCGCTGGGACTGCGGCAAGGGTCTTCCCTTCACCTGTTTGCATCTCGGCAATCTTTTCGCTTGTGAGAGCAAGTGCACCCAGAAGCTGCACCTCGAACATTTCTACTCTTAGCACTCGCGAGGCCACCACCGCCGTAACCGCGATGGATTCCAACAGATCCTCGCTCCCTGCGAACGCGGTTCTCAAGGCATCGTCACCCAGTTGGGCGAGTTCCCTGCGGCGCTGATTGATGAGCTGGATGCTGGACTCGACTGAATCTGAACCTGCAAATAAGGATCGCAAGAATCGACGCACGGCTGCTCTCTCCTTCCGACTAGATTCGAATGTTTGGAATGCAGTTACGCGAGGGAAGAGAACGGCGGCGGACGTTGATAGTTAGTAGGCCAGAATGCGCAAGTGCTCTCGAGAAGTTCGTACTGAAATGGCCCTGTGGAACGCTGAAATCCGTGTGCCTGTTTTGGTCGTTGGTCTTCAGACCGCTGTTCGCAATTCGTCTCGGAAAGCCAAACAGTAACGCACACCTCCGCACTTTGCTGCACACGCGGAGCGAGTGGCATGCCATTCGCCGTCCCGAGGGTTGCCAGTGCGGCTAGGAGCCAAGTTATTCGACGTTTTGTCACGGGTATTCAGTATGACACAGCAACGGGCGAACGGTCACTCCCTGCGTGGTGGGCTTGGTGCTACCGTAGGTAATCTGCTTTCAATCACTCGCGACTACTCTTGTGTAGCTACATTTTTGAAGTTATACTATTCGTCGATGGTTCGGTTCGAGTGGGACGAGGCCAAGGCCAAGACTAACGAACGAAAGCATGGGGTGCGTTTTGAAGATGCCATGCTTGTTTTTGCTGATCCCTACGCGCTGGTCGATCAAGATCGCATAGAGGGCGGCGAACTCCGATGGCAAACCCTCGGTTTGGTCGGAGGCATCGTATTACTCCTCGTTGCCCACACCGTTCGCAGTGAGGGACAGGACGAAATCATTCGTATCATCTCAGCTCGAAAAGCACTTCGGAAGGAGCGCAAACGGTATGACGAAAATCGTAAAGAAAAGTCTCTCGGATAGCCGCCTCACGGCTGGGCGCAAACGCCGTCTTAAAGAGCTCTCTCGGCGGCCTGACAACGAGATCAATACTTCCGACATCCCGGAATTGACGGAGAGGTTCTGGCAAAACGCTGTCCGCAATCCCTTCTATCGACCTTTGAAGCAACAGTTGACTCTTCGCCTTGACGCCGATGTGATTGCCTGGCTGCGGCGGCAAGGCAGGGGCTATCAAACCCGCGCAAATGCCCTGCTGCGGGATGCCATGCTGGGCGATCTGAACCCGAAAAGAAGGAAGGATGGTGGTAAAAATCCGCGTCATAACGGCATCGCTCAAACGCGGCGGGCCAGCTGAGGCATCAGGCATTCCTGCGGGGACATTTGGGTCCACTTTGAGTCCATGGCGCCGGGCGACGGCCTCTTTCACCGTTTCCGGGCCCTTGCTCTTGTCTTGCCAGGTGCGGGCCAGATCGGCGTAGAGGTCGCGTTTGATCTCGTAGTCCAACTTGACGCGGACGACTTTCCCGCCATGGCCTTCGATTTCATCGCTGACCTTGTGATAAAGGCGGTAGAGTTCGGCATCGTGGAAGGCTTCTTTGGGCTTTTTGAGACCGTGGTAGGTGACCTGGTCAGGACGAAGGGATCTGCTGTAGGAGAGAGCCCGATGGCCTTCCTTGGCGAGCGTCACAGCGCGAACCGGGGAAAGGTCGGAATCCATGATGGAAGTCTGCTTCACAAGCCCCTGGCGGCTCAGGTTCGCGAGATCGTTGTGCATGCGGGAGGAGTTGCCGTTGTAGGCGAATTGGGCTAAATCACGGACGGCCACGACGCGAAACTTGCCGACCTCGGTCAAGGCGTGCAGCTCGGAGTCGCGCAGTTGGTAGGGCCGGTTGCGGTCCACATAGTTCGTGCGGCTGGTTCGAGCGAGGACCAGCTGGACCCGCTCCTCGCGAGGTAGAGGCGGACGGTTGCCGCCAGAGGTTCCGCAGGATTCCTGGTCACGCCGGTCGGCCCGTTCCTCCTCCCCGCGAATCCTTTCCAGCCTCCTGACGGCGCCCCAGCCGGCGCGGCGGTTCGATTCGCGACCGTGGCTCGCATCGCGCTCGGGGTTCTGGAAGTCGTCGATTTCAGGTCCGTCAAAACCTCGAGACATGGCATGGCTCCTTGGACTGCCACCATAAGAGAGAAAGGAAGGACAATAAGCTGACTAGACTGAGGGCAGTTCCCCTCCCTCAGTTCAAAGAAAGCAACGGAATAGCCCCCTACTATCTAAGAGGCCCAGTTTTAGGAGAAACCTCAGCGACTAATTTCTCGGGAAGGCCTTTTTTCCGAGCCTTCGATTCCCTCTATACTTCAGAGGCCTTGAAAAAGGAACCCGTCAAAGAGAATCTTGGGAAGGCGCGGCTGTCAATCCAGCAGTTTTCGCCATTCAATTGTCTATTCTCAATAGAATGAGTTCTTTAGCAGGATTTGTGAACTTGGGAGGCTGGCCGTCCTTACGGTTCGTGCGTTTAGCCTGCAACTGCCAAAGCGTGGAATGCGCCACGAAAGCTGAATCGGCACATGATTCCATAACAATGTTCGTTCCAGTACCCATGGACGGTAACCGCGTTTTGCCAGACTTGCCCTTTGCTGAAAGCTTGAGCTGTTGCGTCTCTCGCGTCGAGCACTCGCGGAAATGTTTATGAGCCCATAACACGACTCGAAATAGTTGCTAGCGTCGCTCGGGGGGCGTCTATTGTAGGAATAGCCGGACGATTCAGTCGGATCGTCCTATCCTGAACGCGAAATAAGGCGGTCTTTATGTACCAACTTCTTTTAATAGGGTCGCTTGGCGGAGTCCTGCTTGTGATTTTGGTGGTAAGGCTAAGGAGAGCCTCTAAACGTCCAAAAAGGTGGATGCCTGACATCCACCGGGTATGTTAGACCGAAAGTTCTGGCGCCGTAGAATTTAGTGGGCGGCTTACCGGCAGACTCCTGCGAGTACCGATGTTTCCGGTAAGCGCGTGTCAGGCAGGTGACGCGATATCAGCCTGCAGCAGTCTAGATTTGCACGAGAAATTGGATTAGGGAGCGGCACTTCCTCATGAGCTCAACTAGAAAGCGGCGGCGGCGAGACATGGCTTTTTAATGTACTTGGAACTCAATCCGATTGTAGACTACCGCCCATGAGGACACTCTTCCGGTGCCTCGGACTGATTTTCCTGTGTTCGATGGCCAACGAATCGACCGGCCAAGTACGGCGCGTGGTGATTTATGACGACGCAGCGACCGAGCTGCACACTCCTTCTCCATTCACACAATCCAAAGACCTTTGGATGACGCTGGCGGAATTCACGCGCGCGACGGGTTTTGTTGTCAAGCCGCAAGGCGTTTGCCGGAGTGAACTTTGCTTTCCGTTGCCGAAACAAAGAGAGGCCGATTTCCTTGGACAGCGAGGCAAAGTCACATGGTTCAATTTGAGTGAATTTGCTCGGCTCGTGAAACAGCCCGTCGCTCACGACCAGAAGCTGGCGACTTGGTGCTTTGGTCCCCGCCAGGACGTTCAGAACGGCTATCTTGCCACGCTCGACGCGCCCAATTTCACTCTTCCCGATAGGAGCGGCAAGCCCCATTCCCTTTGGGACTTTCGCGGCAAGAAAGTGCTGCTGATCACCTGGGCATCGTGGTGAGGGTGCCGATTCGATTTGCCCGGGTGGCAAATCTTCTATCACGAGCTGAAAGATAAGAATTTCGAGATTGTCTCTGTAGCCCAGGATACGGGCGGCGTAAAAGACGCTGGCCCTTGGATCGATAAAGCAAATCCGGAATATATCGCCCTGATTGACGAACAGCACCTTGTTACAAAGCTCTACAGCATGGTCAACGTTCCCACCGCGGTGTGGATAAATGAGCAGGGGAAAATCGTGCGCGCGAATGAAGTGGCGTTCGTTGACGATCGGTTCAAGTCTTATTCGCACCTGGATTCAGGCCCGTACCTCGAGGCCATCCGTGACTGGGTGGCAAAGGGGGCACGCAGTTCTTTCATACTCAGCGAAGACGAGCTAAAAAAACGGCTGACGCCTGTTAGTCCAGATCGTCTGATGGCCGATACAGAGTTCAGCTTGGCTGAATATCTCTACCATGCGGGGCACGGTACGGAAGCGATTTCCCACTTCAAAGGGGCCCAGCGACTACCCCCGGACAATTGGAACTACAAGCGTCAAGCATGGCTGCTTTCAGACGCCGACCGCGACTACGGGACGAACTTCACCAAGGAAGTGCAGAAGTTGAACGGCAAGCCTTACTATGCACCACGTCAAATGCCAGAACCTGCCAATAAACCCAATTAACGCTATCAGCGTTCAGCCGCCCGTGACAATTCTAGGTCAAAAGCTTGAGGTTTCGGCCCAGTGAAGATGCCCACGTGGCACCAGAAAGATCAGTGGCTTACGCGTAAGATTTAGAGAGCGGTTTTGACAAGCCCGTCGGCAGACATACGGAACGAATTGGGTATTGGGGAGAGGAGTCGTTCAACTGGAAACCCAGGCGCCACTTCTGTTAATTAGGCAGTGCACCTATTGAGGCGCACTTGCATCGTGTTCGCGGACGGCACTGGCGCGATCAGCGAATTGTTTGGCTGCGGCATCACGGTCGGAGAGTTTCATAACTTCAGCATATTCGTCGAGCGTGCCGAGTAACGTTTCCG
>QHYM01000298.1 GCA_003223295.1 Acidobacteriota bacterium
CGGACTGCGCCTGTTCGATTTGATAATCGTTGTCGTTGGTCGTCAATGAGACGAGGAAACGCGCTTTTTTCATGCCGTTTTAAGACCTGATCGCTTTTGCGAGACCTTAGAATACAGCCTGAAACATTCGTTGCGATGGAAAACTATGCGGGACGTTTCTTGAATGCAAATCAGCGCAGCCGCCGCAGTTTGTTCGCCCTCGAAGCCGGCCACAGGCGATCAAAGAGAGCTACTTTGCCGCGCTATCGGGTAGGGGCGAAAGCGGTTTTGTTTCCCGAATTCCCTCCCCTTCCACAATCGTGTAGATGGCATCGGCATGGAGATTTTGCAACGCTTCTACTTTACCATTGGGCCAGCGAATCTCCGCGGAATCGATCTTGGTGGTGTTACCCAAACCAAAGTGCTGGCGCAGGTCGTTGTGCGACAAATAACTCCCTGCGGCGCGAACCTCGCTGAATTGGCGGACACCGGACAGGAGAATCGTGACACGGGCGCCGATCGCGGCCCGATTGCTTTTCGTACCCACAAGTTTGAACAGCACGCGATGGCTGGAATTCCTGGTACGATTGATCAGCAACGTGGGAGGTTCGCCGACATTGAGAATCGCCATGTCCATGTTGCCGTCATTATTGACGTCACCAAATGCAGTGCCGCGACGGCACGCCAACGAGACTTGCCCCAGGCCCGAAGCAGAAGAGATATCTTCGAACGTGCCATTTCCCAAGTTGCGAAACAATTGCATCGGCTCGCGATATTTTGGGCCGCCGGAGATTGCATCCACCTGCGGATACACATGGCCGTTAGCGACGAAGAGATCCAACCAGCCGTCGTTGTCGAAATCGACGAAGCCAGTTCCCCACTTCACGTAAGGATAGCTGGGTTGTCCCGTTTTTGAAGCCCAGCCGACATCGATAAAGCCCTGCGTGCCAAGATTCTTGTACAGATTGTTTGGCTGCTCCGTGAAATTTGTGACGTAGATACTCAGGCGGCCGCTGTGATTGAAGTCGCCGAAGTCCACGCCCATCGAGCCCAGTTCCTGCCCGTCGGTGCTCAGCGCGACGCCCGTAAGTAGTCCGACTTCTTCAAAAGTGCCGTTGTGTTTGTTGTGATAGAGAAAATTCGGACCTGCGTCATTGGCGACATACAAATCGGGCCAGCCGTCGTTATCGTAGTCGCCCCAAACCGCACCGAGCCCGTAGCGATGCCGGGGATCATCCACCCCGGCCTTCTTGGAGACTTCCTCGAAGGTGCCGTCGCCGCGGTTGTGATAAAGCAGGTCGCTTTCTCCTTCCATGCCCCAGGGGCCGCACTGGACAAGAATCTCCTTGTAGCGGCAGAACTTTTCGTTGCTGCCGAAGGCCGGGAGCTTATCCATGTCCAACTGGACGTAACGCGCGACAAACAGATCAACGTAACCGTCGCGGTCGTAGTCGGCCCAGGCCGCGCCGGTCATGAAGCCGCTGCCGCGCACGCCGGCTTTTTCACTCACGTCCTCGAATTTGCAATTTCCCAGGCTACGGTAGAGCGCGCTGCCGCCGAAGCCGGTGACGAAAATGTCCAGCTTGCCGTCATTGTCGAAGTCGGCGACCGCAATTCCCATGCCCCAGCCCTTGGGCGTCAAACCGGCCGACTGCGTGATGTTCGTGAACTTGAGGTCGGCGTCCTGATGGTAGAGGGTGACGAGCGGATCGCCGCCAGCACCATAGCGATCGACGGTCGAGCCATTCACCATGGCAATGTCCAGTTTGCCGTCATCGTCGCAATCGAAAAGAGCAATTCCGCCGCTCATGGATTCGATGATGTAGTGTTGCTCGAGTGTCGAGATATGCGACGCGGTCAGCCCCGCTTGTCCGGAGACGTCCTCAAATTGGGGAAGAGACGTGGAGATAGGCGCTTTTGTTTGGGCCCGAGGGTAAAGACCGGAAAAAGCGAGGAAGAGAGCCAAAAGCCCAGCCATTTGTATCGACCCGGAATGCGGATCAGGTTTTTTGTGTCGTACGCGCGCCCGTCGCGGTCCCCCAAATTTAGAGTCTCGCCCTGTTCTACTCACGGTTTTTCGGATTCCAGACTTTCGCGCTTCTTAAGACGGCTTTGTTCAATGAGTTTGCGATACGTGGCAAGAGCCTCGGCGGCATCGTTTGTGCGTCCGGCTCGGCGATAGGCCTGACTCAACTGATAATAAGTTGCATCCCGATCAGAGTTGAGCTTTCTCGCAGCTTCGAGGCTTTCTATCGCGCCGGTAACGTCACCAATCTGAAGGAGGGCACGCCCGAGCTCAAAATGGGCCAGTTCATATTCGGGCCGCGCCTTGATCGTGTCCCGAAATAGGTCCGCGGCGGCATCAGCCTCGCCTTTTGAGAGCAGGGCAAAGCCGAGATGGTAGGTGGTGACGGGATCGCCGGGACGAATCTCCAACTCGGCGCGAAACTCGATGGCAGCCGTTTCTAAGTCCCCCTGATGCAGATAGACGAGACCCTCGTAATAGTGGGCTTGCGGAAGCCGCGGGTCGAGCTGCAGAGCGGACTTCAACTCGCTGAGGCCACTCGCAGAATCCCCCTGCTGAGCGTACGCCTGCCCAAGGAGAAGGTGAACAGCAGGGTTGCCCGCGTTCTGCTCCAGCAGCCGCCGGAAAATGTCCCTGGCGGTCTCCGACTGACGTGTCCGAACGAGCGCCGTACCCCAGGCGAAGAGGAGCCCTGGATCATCAGGCGGGTTTTTGAGAAACGGACGCAGAACCTCAGCAGTTTTGGAAAAGTTGTCGGTTGCAAAATAGCTGAGACCGAGCAGCTTGCGAACGAAGGCATCATCGGCAGCGGCGGCAAGCCGACGTTCCAAGGGCAAAATAGCGTCGGAATAAAGCTCGGCACGGTAGGCGGCAAGACCCCAGTTGCGGTCGAGCCCGGGAAGATCGGGCTTCCAGGCCGCGGCTTGCTTGAAGAATTCCGAAGCTTCCGTGAAGTTGGATGCTTTGGCCCGCATGACGCCCAGATCGTTGTAGGAGCTGGCCAGAATCTCAGCAGCAAACGCGCGATACTCCTTAGCGGCTTTGGATTCGACGACTTGTTGTGCTGCGGGCTGCTGCTGGAGGGCGGGGTTTTCGTGCACGCCGCCTTGCATCATCGCTTCGGTGGATTTCAGCTGGTCGTGGGCGCCGGATTCGAGCAAGCCAGCGATGCGGTCGGAAGTGTGGCTATCGCCGTCTGTTGCGCGGGCGGGCTCGTCGAAAATGTGCTGCACGTCGTAACGGAAATTTGCTTCGCGAGAGCGTTGTGACTTCGCCAGAGCGTCCTGGGCCTCTTCTAAACGCCCCAGGCGGCGCAGATTCTGACCGAGCAAGTAATAAGCGCGGCTGACGTCTCGAGGAACCTCCTCGGGATTGTGCAGCAGCCGGACGTAGCTTTCAAGGGCTTCGACGGCGAGTTGAAATCGTTTAGTTTCGCTGTAGGTCTCACCGAGGTAGAGATATACGGATGATTCCTCGGGATGTAGCCGCTTGGCATGCAGCAAAGCGGCTTCCGCGGCAGGAAAATCGCGCAGCGCGACAGTACAGATGCCGAGAAGGAAGAGGGAGTAATAATCGTCGGGACGAAGCTTCAATTCACGTTCGAATTCCTCGCGTGCCTGCGGGTAGGCTTCTTCACCGCGGAACTCAAGAATGGAGTAGCCGAGTAGGGCATGCGCATTAGGGTACTTTGGATCAAGCTGGACAGCTTTGTGAAATTCGGCGATTGCAGGCTTTGGAAAATGCCCGATAGTGTATGCGCGGCCAAACAATACGTGCAGAGCAGCAGAATCTTCCATGGCCCCCTGAACACGTTGGAACCATTGTTGAGCGTCGGCCAAGCGTTTGGCTTTGAGGTAGGCAATGCCTAGAAAGTAGGAACTCTCAAAATCCGCCTCAAGGGCAACGGAGGCCTGCAAATTGCGGATGGCAGTGTCAAAATCTCCGCGGTAAAGATCGATGCGCCCAAGAACGTTTTGTGCACGCGCGTGACGAGGGTAAGCGGCAACGACAGATTGGGCGAGTTGCCGGGCTTTCTTCATATCGCCGGCGCGGAAGCAAGCCACGGCGGCATCCACGGTAATGTCCGGATCGCCAGGGGCGAATTTCATAGCTTCATCCAACTCACGGGCTGCCTGGCCAAAATTGGATTCAGAGGCGGAAAGATTCCCGAGTTGCCTGAGGCCGAGAGCAATGACTTGATTGTAGTGACGTTCGGCTTCTGAGAGGTCTCCGGCGGAGAGCGCGGATTTGGCCGATTCGAAATTGTGCTTGAGAAGAGTTGCGGGATCGTCGGCGGAACGAGTGGCTACGGCGAAGACCGCAGAGAAAACAAGCAGCAACACGACACTCGAAAAATAATGCAGCATCGCAGGGCCAAAACCGGACTTAACGTGCACCATTCGTCGCTCCACCTACTGGTGGCGGCAGGCTTTTCGTATCGCGGATCCCCGCGCCCTCCACGATCGTGTAAAGACAATCGGCGGCGGCGTTCTGGAGAGTTTCGACTGTGCCGTTCGGCCAGCGAATCTCGACGGATTCCATTTTTTTCGCGGTGCCGAGGCCAAAGTGAAGGCGCAGATCATTCTGCGAGAGATAACTTCCTCCGCCATGAACTTCATTAAACTGTTTGACGCCTGCCGCGCGAATCGTCACACGCGCGCCGATCGCCGCGCGATTGCTCTTTGTGCCGACCAGCTTGAAGAGCACGCGATGGAAGCCGCTTCCGTTCATATTCTTCAGAAGTGAGGGCGCCTCGCCCACATTTAGAAGCAGGACGTCGATGTTGCCGGTGTTGAAGACGTCACCGAAGGCGGCCCCGCGGCGCGAATGAAGGGGAAGGGCGGCAAGGCGTGACTCCTTGGAGACTTCGTCGAAGGTGCCGTCACGATTATTGCGATGGAGGAGGAGCGGCTCGCGAAAGCGGGGACCGGTTTCCAGCGTGTCGATCTGCGGATACACATGGCCGTTAGCGACGAATAAATCCAGCCAGGTGTCATTGTCCATATCAAAAAAGCCGGTGCCCCAGCCTACATACGGGTAGCTGGGCTGTCCGACGCCGGAAGTCCAGCTCACATCGTCGAATCCTTGCTGACCCACATTGTGATAGAGCGAGTTGGGCTGCTCCTCAAAATGGGTGACAAAGAAGCTCAGGCGGCCGCTGTGGTCATAATCGCCCCAGTCCACTCCCATGTTGCCAAGCTCCATCCCTTCGCCGCTGAGAGCTACGCCGGTAAGCATGCCTACGTCCGTGAAGGTGCCATTGTGGTTGTTGTGGTAGAGGTAGTTGGGAACTGAATCGTTGGCGACCAGGAGGTCGGGCCAGCCGTCGTCGTCGTAGTCTATCCACATAACGCCCAGGCCGTAGTAGCCGATCTCGTCGTGTACGCCAGCTTTAACGGAAACCTCCTCGAAGGTGCCGTCGCCGCGATTGTGATACAGGAAATCGCTTTCGCCCTCCAGGCCCCAAGGGCCGCATTGCACCAGAATGCCTTTGAATCGGCAAAACTTATTACTTCCGAATTGCGGCAAGTTGTTCATGTCCAAATGGGAATAGCGGGACACGTAGAGGTCAACGTAGCCATCCCGATCGTAGTCCCCCCAGGCCGCGCCAGTCATAAAGCCGCTGCCCTTGACGCCAGCCTTTTCCGTGACGTCCTCGAATTTGCAGTTGCCAAGACCGTGATAGAGAGCGCTGCCTCCAAAGCCGGTCACAAATAGGTCGAGCTTGCCGTCGTTATCGTAGTCCGCGACTGCTACTCCCATGCCCCAGCCGCGTCGCGTCAGTCCCGCTTCTTTGGTGATGTCCTTGAAGGTGCCGTCGGGCTCCTGGTGATAGAGAGTGACGAGAGGGTCGCCACCGGCGCGAACGCGCTCGACCGTGGAACCGCTAACGAGCACTACGTCGAGGCGGCCATCCTCGTCACAATCGAATAGCCCGGCGCCGCCGCTGGTGGAGTCGATCACATAGTGCGCTTCGGGAGCAGCGATGTGCACGGCGGTGATGCCGACGTCCTTTGCGACATCCTTGAAGGTAGGAATTGGCGGAAGGGAGCTGCGGTCTTTCTTGTCTTGCGGAGAGCGCTTCGCGGGTGGTGGGACAGGTACCGGAACGCGCTGCGGCCCCTGCGCTTGCGCGAACAGAAGCGGGCGGGGAAGCGGACCGAAGAGCAGCAACGAAGTTAGTAGAACAAGAGTGCGACGCGGCTTACCTGTCATGAGTCCCATTATACCGGAAAGGATTTGAGCGTTCGTGCAGCACCAAAGTGAAGCCACAACGGGTTCATAACAGAACGTCCCGCCACGCTGTTGTTAAGCAGTGGCGGGACGTGTTGAGAGTCAGATTGGTTTGTACGGTCAGAAGCTGAACTTCAAACCGTACTGGATTTGCCTCCAACCGTTTTCACGGGATTGAGTGACGTTTCCGAAATTGTTCCCAACCGTCGTGTTCACGATGCTGCTGGCGCAGAAGGTCTGAGGTTGGGTCCCGCTGGGGCTAGCTAAATGGTTCGCACCGCAACCCGTAAACCCGTTATATATCGAACCGCCTGGACCAGGATTAGCCACCGTGTGTTTCTTGTCGAGGTCCGCTCCCTGAGGCTCGAACACCGGGTTTCCGGCGCTGTCCAGGAACAGCGCGCTCGCCGGGTTTCCCGTCCCTATGTTGTTGTTGTCAAACCCTGAGGGGGGCCCATTGAAGTTCACGCCAAAGCTGCCGTTGTTGTTGCCGATGGAATCGGACTTGTACTGGGGATGATTGAACAGGTTGAAAAAGTCAAGGGAGAACTGCATTTTAATTCGCTCAGTAATCTTGAAGTTCTTCCGGAGCGAGAAGTCTACGTCGTTGCTGCCAGGTCCTGTGCAGGTCCCATAACCGGAATTGCCATTCTTGCCGATCTGCAACCCATTCAGAGTGAACATGTTGGGGTTGAACCACTGCCTCGAGTCGCCTGTGTTGGCGCGGCAACCCTGGCCAGCAACGCGCATGGGGACTTCGTTGCCGCCTCCTCCTGTCCCAGCAAGATCGCCAATGGGAACACCCCCCATTATGCCGGTCATAGATGGTCCAGATGCCAAGCTGATGATTGAGGTCAGTTCCCACGCCCCAAGGGCATTGCGAATAGGCACGCTCTGGTTTTGCAGCGCAGGCAAATTGTAGATCCAATTGGCGGATAGAATATGCGGACGATTTAGAATATCCGGCCCGCGATTTGCTCTCGGGTTATAAAAATCCACGTTGTTATTCGGAGTATCGATCAACTGCGTGTCAGAGATCAGCTTGGACCAAGTGTAGGCAACTTGGACCGTCGAATTGCGTTGGAATCTCGACTGAAAGAATGCCTGCAGGCTGTGGTAATTGGATTGTCCGCTGCGGGTGAAATAGGTCATAGATCCTTGATTCATAGCACCAAAAGGCCTGAACATCACGTTACGATTGCCGCAAGCAGCACTGGTGACATTCTGGCACTGGAAATAAGTGACTCGATCTGCTGGTGCGACGGCGTTGACATCGGAACGAATCTCCCAGTGCAAGTTCTGATTGCCGACGTAACCCACCTCCAACCGGGCATCCTTCCAGAGTTCATGCTGAACCGTCAGGTTCCACTGCCAGCTATTGGGCATGTGGGCAGACGTTTCGCCCCCGACGGAGGCGCCGCCAAACCCTGTGCCGAAAGCTGAGCCGGGAGCTGACGGGACAGTAAGACTGTCCAGGAAGCGGCCGTTGGGATCTGTGAAGTTCTTGACAAATGGCGGATTGTTCCCACCGATCTGCAAGGCAAACAGGCGATCGCGGTTAAAGAACTGGCCTACGCCGGTACGGATAGCCCACTTGCCCTTGCCAGTGGGATCGTAGGCGAGACTAAGCCTCGGCGCGAACATGTGATTATTGTTGTTCCAGAGGGCCCGGTTCGGGCCGACCTTGCCGCCCGCAGGCTGATTGGCAGCCACGCATGGGTTTTGTTTAAGGCCGGGCGAGTAGAGCAGACCGTTGCAAGGCGAACTTAGGTTATTCGGGTCATAGGCCGAAGGGTTGAATGAAGTGTAGTTGTCATCAGCAAAATAAGGGTTGGGCAAAAGCTCATAACGCAGGCCGTAGTTCACGGTTAAGCGGCTGTTCACGCGCCAGTTGTCCGCCGCATAGAATGCGCTATCGTACCAGCGGATATCGTTGATGAGAATATTGCTGGCCTCGTTCATGCTCACGGCCATGCCCTTCAGTTCCATGTCGGCCACATCATATCCAGTTTTGGTTCCCGGTCCCGTGTTGCCTTGAAAGCCGACAGTATTGAAGATTGCTCCAAATTCAGCGTTGGGGTTCTGCTCGTTCTTAGCGCTCCTCCGGTACATGCCACCGAACTTCAGGGTGTGCCGAGACCTAACAAGCGAGAAATCATCCTGCCAGGTGTAGTGGTCCAGGGTATTCTGCCACGGCGCGATGGTCCACACGCCAGGAAGGTGGGCATTGCCCCAGCCGGAAAACCATGCGCTGGGCCCCTTGTCGCCGAACATCTTGCCGGAAGTGGGGAAGTTCCATGGAATGGCGTTGTTGATCTGCTGTTCAAGGGCTACGTTCGACGGCTGAATATTGATGCGATTCGCCGAATAGCTGAACTGGAAATCGTTGACCATGCTTGAGCCGATAGTCTTGCTCAACTTGGCGGCGGCAATGCGCCCCGGCTGATCCCAGGACTCATCAATGACGCCGAAGGGATTGCTCCCCCAGCCGAACCCGGCGGAAGGTACTCCCAGCGTCCAGGCATCATTGGTGAACTTGAGCATCAACGTCAGGGTCTTGCTCAGGTTAACGTCTCCACGAACGTTTTCTTCGCGCCAAGGCGTAGGTGTATTAAGAGATTTTGTCCAATTCAAGTTGACACAAGGATCAGAGATCGTCGGCGCTGGGTATTGCGTCATCAGCAAGAGACCCTGCGTGGTGAGACGTGATTGAGGGATGACGTCCGGCACGTTGGGGCCACCGGCGGCAACGGTAAAGGGACCACCGGGATCTCCCGGATTTGGGTCCGTCAAGCCGCCTGCTGGGAAGAAAGAACAACTGGCTACCTTGCTAAAATCTCCCGTGCGTTCGGCCATGCTAGGCACGTGACTCGTTCGGACGATCCCTTCAATCCGCTTGTTCCACTCCTGTGACCAAAAGAAAAAGATTTTGCCCTTCTTGACGGGGCCGCCAATCGTATAGCCGTAATCGTTCCCGCGGAACTTGTTCTTGGGGCATGTGACCGGGCTCAAGGGCGTGGGGCAGCCGTCCTTCAGAATGGGGTCATACGCGTTCAGCTTATCGTTGCGCCCAGAATAGAAGACGCTGCCGTGAAAATCATTCGAACCGGACTTGGTTACGAGATTAATCGTCGCGCCGGACATGCCTCCGAATTCAGCGCCGTAACTGCTGCGCTCGATCTTGAACTCCTGGATCGACTCGGTCGAGGGGTAGATTAAAATCGTTCGCTGGGAGCCGGTATCATTATTATTGGCGCCGTCGACGAGCCATTGGTTGCCGTTCGAGGCGCTGCCGCTGACGGAAAGGTTCGAGCCGCCCTTTAGGCCTTTGTTGGTGACGCTGTAACCCTCGCCTTGGGCAACGCCGGGCATCAGCGTGACGAGCTGCATGAAGTTGCGCCCGTTCAACGGCAGTTCTGAAACCTGGGCCCCTTCAATCAAACCCGTCAATTCGCCATTCGTCGTCTCGACTGCAATCGGCGAGGCTTCGACGGTGACAGACTCGCTCACCGCTCCGACTTTCAAGCTGACGTTGATGACCAAGCTGTCAGCGACGTGGAGAACGATGCCGGTCTGCGTTTGGGCTTTGAATCCGGCATGCGTCACTTGAATGCGGTAAGAACCAAGCGGCAGGTCCGGAAAACTATATTCGCCGTCAGTTCCCGACTTTGTGGAGCGAGCATACGCAGTCTCGGTGTTGGTAATTGTCACATCAGCTCCGGCAAGTGCCGCGCCCTGCTCATCCATAACCGTGCC
>QHYM01000146.1:0-6666 GCA_003223295.1 Acidobacteriota bacterium
GTCACCATCTGGTTTGCGGGCTGCGTGGTGACCGCCGGCGCCACCGCTGCCGGATTCACCGTCAGCGTCGCCGCGCTGCTCGTCGCGCTTACCGCGCTGTTGCTTACCACTACTTCAAACGTTGATCCGCTGTCCGCAGTGGTCGTCGTCGGAGTCGTGTAGCTCGAAGAAGCCGCCCCTGCGATGTTCGCGCCGTTCTTCTGCCACTGATAGCTCAGCGGCGCTGTGCCACTCGCCGCAACGCTGAACGTCGCCGTCTGCCCCGCCGTCACCATTTGGTTCGCAGGCTGCGTGGTGATGGCTGGGGCTGTTGTCGTCCCGTTCGCCGCGAAGTTGACTCCTGTAAGGTTCGCGTTGGTAACTGTGACATTCTGGTTGGCGGGAGTGAACGTATATCCCCCATTGCTCGGCGTGATCACGTAGGACCCGCTCGGCAATCCAGTGAACGTGTATGCTCCGAGGGAGTTTGCTGTTGCATTAGCACTGGAGGCCCCGCCTAGCTTTACCGTTGCCCCGTTTCCACCCTGCCCGGGAGTAATTGTTCCGGAGATGCTGAAACCCTGGGTTCCGAATCTGTGGCCGCCGCTCTTACCCTGATTATTCGTCGAGTCGGTCGAACGGACCTGATAATAGTAAGTCGTGCCCGAAGCCAGACCCGAGAGCGTTACCTGGTGGCTCGTGACCATTGCTGCATCGGCGGGCGTGCTGGATCCGTAGGAGGTCGTGGTCCCATAATCGACCGCGGAATTGGCTGCCACGTTCGTTGTCCAAACGATCTGCGCGCCAGATGTCGATGTAGAAAAGACTTGCACGCTAGAAATGCTTAAAGTCGTTGGCGGTGTATTACCTGTGGTGCCACTAACAAGCCCTGCGCATCCAGAAAGCCAGAACGTTGCAAAGAGCGCCAAGATGACACTTGTGCAGACGAACGAGGCGGACGCAGCCAAATCGTCGGCAGCGAGCGGACACACGTATCTTTTCTTGTCCGTAAGCACGGTTGTCCTCCGGGGTGAAAGCAGCGTGGGGCTAGCTAAAAAGACTAGTCAGAAAGTCTGCTCTGCGCTACTGGCGAGAAGGACAGATTTGGTGCAGTGAACGAGGTCGTAGGCAATAAGATTACCATTCGTAGGCCAAAAGATTACATGTTACCTAGCCGTATCCAGGCTTGGGTTATCTACCTGCATAATTTTAAAGCATATACCTAATTGTCTCTAAACCGCGCGGTCGCTATCTAAGGATAGTAGAAAGGGGATGCCTAGCCATCCGCTCTGACACGGCAGCGTTGATTCCTTGCCCAACATAACATTCTTATTGAAAAATTCATTAAATTATCGAGTCAGTAAAGGAAAGAAAATGAGGAAACTGAACGCTCTACTTACCATGTTTTTTAGCCTGGTTTTCGTATCGACGGCCCGGGCCCAGGTGAACAACGCCCAGCTGAAGGGCGACTATGCATTTAGCTTTAACGGCATGACCACGGGCGGTGGCAGCGCCTCGACTCCCTTCGCGGCCGTGGGCAGATTTACAGCGGATGGAGCTGGGAATCTTACCAACGGCGAACTCGACAGCAACGGCGTTGGTGTCAGCCTCGCTGGCGTGGAAAAGGCTGTGGCCCTCGCGTTCACAGGAAGCTATTCGATCGGCGCAGACCACAGAGGTGTGATTAACCTCAACATCCCCGGCGGCGGCATACTCGCGTTCGCCATGATGGCCAACGGCAATGCGAAGTTCGTCGAGGTTGATGCTTCGGGAGGGCACGGAACGGTGGGCTCAGGGAGCATTGAAAAAGTGGACACCACCACATTCAACACAGCCAGAATAACAGGCGACTATGCGTTTGGCGCGGCGGGCCTGGACCAGTCCAATAATCGCACGGCGATTGCCGGCCGCTTTACCGCAAACGGGGCAGGCGTGCTTAGCAACGGAGCCGCGGACGAGAATATGTCCGGGAGATTCACAACATTAAATTTGTTCTCCGGGACTTACATGGTGACCGACACATCGACGGGACGAGGAGTAATGAACCTCCCTCCGTTGGTTGGCGGTGCCCTACAAAGCCTTGACTTTGTCTTCTATGTAGTTAACGGAGGAAAGCTGTTTGCCATGGAGTCGGATGCCGTCTCGCCCTTGACCCCGCTTCTCAGCGGCACGGTGCTCCAACAGCAGACTCCCGTGGGCGGATTCTCCAGCAGTGCGTTGAATGGAAATACTGTGATGTATCTTACGGGACGCACAATCTGCCCTGGGGGAGCAAATGCCGCACCGAACGTGATCGCCGGCTTGCTCTCGACCAATGGCATCGGGGTCGCCAACCTCACTTATGACCAGAACTGCGGTGGCGGGTCCAGTTCGGTGACGGGACTCTCTGGAACGTACAATATTTCCGGCAATGGCCGCTCCGTATTCCAGCTCGGGGGGGCTTACGTTGCTGCTTACTTGGTCAGAGCGAATGAGGCGTTCTTCATTGTTCCAGACAGTTCGGTGTTATTCGGCTTCGGCGAAGCACAGACAGCTGGGGCGGTCACCAACAGCGCGGTCGCAGGTAGCTACGCCGGTTTGGCCACAACTGCCGCGGCGCTCGGAGTCACGATCTTCTCCGGCGAGTTTACTGCCGACGGCGCCTCGCCAACGGGGAACCTGAGCGGCACCGAGGATATCGGCGCCCCCAGTGGACCAAGCCTGGGCGTGGCCGCAAATGCCACGTATTCCATATCTTCGACTCCGACAAACGGAAGAGGGTCCATCACAGGGACCATTGGTGGGAGTGGGGTCATATATGTAGTCTCAGCGTCGAAGTTTGTAGTTGTCTCGCTGAGCGATTCCAATCCTGCCGTCCTGATTTTCGAGCAGTAGTCTCATCTGCACTAAGACAAGACTTAGTAGACGGCACGCGAGGAAAGCTGCACTATGAATGCCGAGCGTACAGCCAGACAATCCCTTTCTGAGATGCTTAATTAAATTAAGCAACAGGTCGGCAAGCTGCGGACAAAGTATCACGGTTATCGTGGATCTTCCTTGCGACATTGGGCAAAGAGTCACTGAATTCCAGCGAAACTCTGTCACAGCAGACGCCTTAATGTGCCAGAACCGCTGGAGCGCTTGGCGACAAAACAAGCAATGGGATTTGAATCCGGCTGTCATAAGTGCCGCCGAAAGTCTTGACTCAAGAACCGGATCAAAGGCCTTGCCAGTCATAAATGCGAAGAACTCCTTCGACTCCCGAGGAAGAGTCCCATGGCAGAGAGTAATTGCCACCCCAGAAGGGTGCACGTTACCACCAACTGTTGGGTTGAGGCGGCTCCAACGTGCACGGCGAGTATCCGCGCGAACACTTCGGGGTTGGTGGCTAGTGCGCGCATTGCATGCTCCCGCAGACTTCCTCGTCGATCAAGCATCAGCATCATGTTTGCCATCAGGGTGGGCCTCTTGAAAAGGCAGCGGTGTGCTTCCTGATATCCTCTGAGGTCTTCGGCCTCCAGTGCCTCAGCGAGGGCTACCGCCTGCCGAAAACTAAGACACAGTCCCTCACCGGTGATTGCATCGACACTCCCCGAGGCATCACCAATGAGCGCCACGTTCCCGCGATAGACTCGCTTGAGGCGATGCATGGCGGTCACCGCGCCCCGTTCCGTACCGGTCGGCGCCGCTGATTCTATATGCAGCGCTAATCCTCGCCGAAACCGATGGTTCGGGAAACACCCTAAACGAATACATTTTCTTTGGCGGCAAGCGCACCGCCATCCTTCCCTCCGGCGGCAGCGCGCAGTATTACATCGAAGACTTGCTCGGCTCTTCGCGCGCCATGACGCAAAACAATGGTACGCCATGCTATGACGCCACTTCGGCGCCCGCTATTACACCAGCCGTTTTGGTCGTCGGCTCAGCGCCGACTGGTCCGCCGTCCCCGTTCCCGTCCCGTACGCCAACCTCACCAACCCGCAAACCCTCAATCTCTATTCCATGGTCGCCGACGACCCCGAATCCTTCGCCGACCTCGACGGCCACGTTCAGCTAGCTTCGCAAGGGCTCTCCGCCGAATCGGTCGGCATCAACGGAGGGACCGGCGACCTACTACCGGACGGCCTTTCCTGTGAGTCCCATCCTGCAAGCTGCGAAACCGTCGCCGAGCAGCAAGCCCAGCAAAACGCCAACCAGCAGGCGCAAAATCAGCCAACCTCAGGGGAGGGCAGCCAAGCGAATGTGGATCGACGCGCTGCAATAGCGGCTGCGGCACAAGCACACGAGGGAGACACGTCTATGCCGTATACGCCGAATCACGCTACGTGTAACTTGTTCTGTCAGAAGGCGGTGGCTGAGTCTGGAGCACCGAAACCCGAGGTGATGAAAGCCGATGGGAAAATGAGAGCACCTTCTGCTGCGGAGCTGTCAGGGGATAGAATACCTTCTGGATGGAGACTTCTCAAAAAAGGAGAGTCACCACAGCCCGGAGACATAGCCGCACGAAAAGAGCAGTTCGTAGATGCAACCGGCCATTCTGGCATCGTCGTGTCCGTTAAGAAGGGGGTGGTTACTGTCATGGCTGCCCACTCAAAGGTCATCGGTAAGGATATGTCTTTTCAACCAGGAGGGCACAACCGATTCTTGAGATATACGGGGGAATGAGCAATGAAACGTTTGCTGAAGCAGTTGTTCACTGGGCTAATTACCCTGAGTTCCGTGGTTTTGGTCAACATGTCCGTCGCTGAGTCACAAGAAACAGCTGAATCGAAGCCAATAGTTTTGTCCGTGCAAACGGAGCATGGGAAGTCGGTCTACAGGCTAAATGGCAAGACAGTCGAAGACCGGCGCGAAAACTCCCTGTTGAACAATCTCATGCAAGTTGCCACTGAACGCGGCAACAAAACTCTAGTTCTTGTCATTGTTGACGAGAGAGCGCCGTTTACAGAAGTCAGTAAATTGCAAACTGCGCTTGACAAAATTGATATGCCAAACAGAAAGGTATTCATCGCAGACTTTGCAGACGGAACAATGAACGAAATCCATTGGGCCGACAAGGCTATTCCGATTCCAAAAAACTAAGGACCGGCGCAAAGGAAGAAAAAGAAGGGGGTCCCCTCAAGACATACTTACAAGACGAGAGATCGGGCAGCAAAGGCGGCACTAAAGGCCGCTCTAGCTGCTACAAACAAGTCAAAACCACACTACGAGTACGGCGGTATGTAGCAGATCTATATACATATACGATTGCGGTCACGCTCAATGACGAACTGCATTTTTATCCTGACGATGTGACAATCCCAGAGGGCTTTACGGTGGTCGCAGACTATCACACTCATCCCTTGGACGACCCCGTATTTGGACCGGGACTCTCGCGTACAGATGAGAAATACTCCTACGATCACCACAGGACCGGCTATGAGGCAGACACTCTTTCGAGGAACATGTATCGTTTTACACCGGAAGTATCGAAGTACAAGCCAAACGAATGGTGCTGTGGCCCAATTGGCGACTTTGTTTCCCATATCCCTTAATATCGTGTCGCAAGGTCTTCCTGCACGATCATAATGCAGTCTGGAAAACACGCGGATGGCTTTGAAGGAGAAATATGAGACAGACCATGGTTTCCCGCTCATCTGGATGGTTAGTTTGTCTCGTAGCGATGTATCTTCTAGTTGCGACTGGCGCGGCTCCCTCCGCACGACAAACGGGCGGTTCGTTCGACAGTGCAAAACCAGTTGATGTAGGCATGGTTGCCTTGAGTGCAGTGCCGGAGAGGTACGATGGCAAGTTCGTTCGGACCCACGGATTTTTGTGCATCGAATTTGAGGGAGACGCACTGTATCTCCACGAAGAGGACTATCGGCATGGACTGACAAAGAACTCCCTCGCGCTACGCTTGTCCAAGTCGCAACGTGAACAGTTCAAAGCCCTGAGCCTAAAATACGTATTGGTCGAAGGCACAGTATATGCGAAGGGCATGGAGCAAACAGATATGTGGAGTGGCGCCATCGGGAACATCACTCGTCTAGAGTTTTGGCCCGTCGACCGTGGACCCAATCCGCACCAATAACGCGGTGCCGGTGGCCAAGGCCACAAATCCCAAGGTGAATTCTGGTGCCCAACCCTCGGTTGGCTTTTACCCCGACTGGGTCGGGGAGGGTGGGGTCCTCTCCCCTCGCTATCCCGTCAGCTTCCGAACAACCATCGGGCAATGAAGAAACTAGGAATTGAAACCGGCAAGGGCGTGCATGTCGGCATTCACTGTTTCCGGCATGGCGTCACTTCGGAGTTGCTCGAATCCGGCACGCCCATTCACGTAGTCACTCGCCTGATGCGCCACGCCGATTCCAAGGTGACGCTGGAGCACTACGCGCACGTCGTTGGCGATGCCGAGCGCCTTGCGTCTGAGAAGTTCTCTCAGCGAATCGGGCAGAACATAGATCAATTGGAGTCAGACTCCGAATTGGAGTCAACTTCAGTAGTTAAGACGGCGTAAAGAAAGGACTTGGCGGAAGCGTGTGGGAGTCGAACCCACCCCCGAATCCGCGAAGGACACGGGCTATGGTTTTGAAGACCATGAGGACCACCGGGCCCCTTTCGCCTCCGCGAGCAGTATAGAGGAGGCCTTAGGGGTGCTCAAGGCGAGCCCTTTTTCAAATGCGCTGGGAAACGAGCGCGGCGGCCTGATTCGTTCGAATGAGCGCG
>QHYM01000146.1:6726-33296 GCA_003223295.1 Acidobacteriota bacterium
TGGCGGAAGCGTGTGGGAGTCGAACCCACCCCCGAATCCGCGAAGGACACGGGCTATGGTTTTGAAGACCATGAGGACCACCGGGCCCCTTTCGCCTCCGCGAGCAGTATAGAGGAGGCCTTAGGGGTGCTCAAGGCGAGCCCTTTTTCAAATGCGCTGGGAAACGAGCGCGGCGGCCTGATTCGTTCGAATGAGCGCGGCCACGAGATCGTAGAGCGCGGGACTGGTACAAACTTCGTAGTAGGAGTGTTCCGTGGCGCGGCCGACTTTTCCGTCCGGGAGCAACTGGCGCGCGAAAGCCTTGCGCAGAACGAGAAGCTCGACGGATTCGCCGAGAGGAACCTCGCCAAAGAAAAGCGTGACGTTTTGCTTGCCCCACGGGAGGTCGAGTTTAGTTTCGATGGAATCGAGAGAAATTTCCTCGGACAGTTTCTGGAAACCTTCCTCGTTGAGCTCGATGCCGTTCATGTTGTAGCGGACAAGAAACTCATCCAGTTCTTCGGCGGAGGCACCTTCCATGGTGTTCAGAAATTGGAAGACGGAGAAATGCGTTTTTTGTTTGGAGAGCATGCGCTTGGCCAGTTTGGCGCACCCTGACAGCCGGTCGGACAGATTGAGCGCTTTGGAGATCATGATGCGCGAATCGCCGTCCACCCAGTACGTGGGCGCGTCACCCTGAAACGCTACGCCCAAGCCCAGTTCGAGAGCGGGCAGGTCGCTGGAAGAGGCGCGCTCGTTATAAGAATTGCAGACTGTAAGAATTTGCCGCGAAAGGATGCAAGCCTTAGCGACGGGGCGCGCGTACGCTACAGACGATTCCGTTTCAAAGATGGCGAGAATGATCGCGTCGCCTTCGATGAACACTTTCTTCGCGTCGTAGCGATCGAGAAGTTTCTTGACGGGTTCGTGGAGATTCAAGCTGAAGTGCGAGGCAGGGTTCAGGCCGCGTGAGAGGAGGTCCTGCGTCATGCGCGTGGAGCCGCGAACGTCGGCCTTGATGATGACGTGAGAAATCACGTTGTCCTGTGCGGGTCGGGCCTCCTCTTGAAGAACGCACTCGTACAGCCGGTTGTTCATGCGCGAAAGCTCGCGGGCCTTCTCTGTGGTGACCAGGTTGATGCGCTCCATGCCCGCGGTCAGGTGTTCGGCGTCGCGCAGATCGCGGTGCAGGCGAAAGAAATCGCCAGCGAAGCGCAGGACCAGTTCCTTCATTTCGTCGCGGGAGTAGCGTTGAATTCTCCGGGAAAGCTCTTCAATGGTTCGGAGGGACAACTTCTTCGCGGGAACCTGCTTGATGACCCTTTCGATTTGCTTTAGCTCATCCTTGGAAACCAGCGCGCGGCGAAGCTGCTGAAGGTGCACAGGTGGACAGTATTCAGCAACGATTGGGCGGACTTCGTAACTGGCGAGCACGTGGAACAGCATTTCGTGCTGCTCAAGACGCTCAAGAAGCCGCGTCAAAAGCTGCGCACGAAGAGGCGCTGTTTCCTCAGGACCTACTTTTGGATCGAACAGGCGTTGCGCGTTCTCTAGATCGTCGAGGTACTCGCCGAGCCTGGATGCTTTGCCCTTGCGGAAGAAATCCAGCTTCTGGCGAGCCTCTTCCACCTGAGGACCAAGCTCTTCGAGCTTCAGCTCCTGGTGCTGTAGCCGGCTTTCAATATCATGCAAGGAGGCTTTGAGGTCCGCGGGGTCGCCGGAGTTCAAGAATTTGTTGAAAAAGCTTTCGCCACGGTCGAGGCGCTTGCGGGTCGCTTCCCGCTGCTCTTCGAAATTGGCTATTTCGTCGCGGATGGCCTGGACCGTCTCGAGAAGAGCGGTATGTGTTTCAACGGCCTCTTTGTGCGCCGGATCGTCAGATACGGTGATGCCGGCCTCTCGGAGAAACTCCTGGAAGAGAGCGTCCATAGCTTCGAAGCGATCCGGATCGCGCGCGTAATTGCCCAGCAGCACGTAGTGCTCAAGGAAAAAGACATCATCTTTGCCGCCATCGAGAAAGATAAGGCGGTTCTTGCAAAGCTCGTAGTAGGGAGCAAAATCCTCGCCAAACAAGGCGCGGCGCGTCTTGGCGATGGTGTTGTCTTCGATTTCGGCGAGGATCTGGGCAATCTGCTGTCCCACGCGGCGAACGACCGCGCGCCGGGAGGCTTGTAGTTCCGACAAACGCGCTTTAATGACGTGCGCCTGCTGGCTGCGCTCGAAATGCTCACCGCGCTGGCGTACCCACTCCTTCCCTTCCAAGATGATATTGGCGAACTGATTGCCAATTTCCGTGGTGAGAAACTTTAGCAGGCTGAGGCGGAAAAGGAGGTCAATCTCGATATTCTTCTGATATTTTGCCTGGGTCAAGGAACTCTGCAGAAGCTCCGATAGTAATTTGCGAAATGCAATCGAGTCCGGCCCCCGCGTAGTTCGCTGCTCCATGCCTGGAAACTGCACTGAACTCGTGTTCTGGCGGATGAGGTCAAGCAAGTAATCACGAGCTGCCTGGACGAACTTCGGGCTGATGAAAACGTCATGGTGAATGTTGTCGACGCCGATCGCCAGCGTTCCCATAGGAATCGAAACGTTATAGCTCTTTAACTCGATTCCGGACCTTTCGGACGAGCCGAATATGGAGAGTTCGTTGGGCATGTCCTTCAGCCACAGGGCTTTTTCCAAAGTAACAGCCGAGCAAGAGCCCGGCAAGGAGCCCAAAGTATAGGCGTAACCAGATAGTTAGCGGAGATAGACCTGAGAGGGTCTGGAAGCGGGTCAGGAGGGGCCCAGCACGGAAATTCGGCGGGAATTGCCTCCCAGATGCTCAAGCCGGACCCGCACCAGGGGCCAGGGTGACGGAAGGGGAAACTTTTCCGACCACTCCAAAATGGCCACGGCTGGCGTGGCAAACATATCCTCCAAGCCGAGTGTCTCAAAGTCGTGAAGGCTCTCAATGCGATACAGGTCAGCGTGGTAGACCTTGGCTTGCTTCCCGTAGACGTGAACGAGCGTGAACGTGGGGCTGGTCACGTCGTTTTCGTTGGCAGCGCCGATGCCGGAGACCAAGCCCTTGGTCAGAGTGGTTTTTCCCGTGCCCAGGTCACCCGTTAGAAGCACTAAAACAGGCGTTTTCAGTCGTTTAGCAAATTCCCTGGCCCACTGGATGGTCTCCTCGGCAGAATGCGTGATGATTTCGTCAGGCAAGGTCGCGCAACTCCGTGAGCAACCGATGATAAGTGGTAGGGAGAGTGTCCGCAATTTCGCCTGCCAGTAGGCTTGATTCGGCTCGTTGGACGGTGGACTCGTCGCCGGCCCGACCGTGCAGATAAACACCAAGGGCCAGCGCGCGGTCCCAATGCTGCACGGCGAACTGCGAGACCATTCCCGCAAGAATTCCGGTCAACACGTCGCCAGAGCCTCCCTTCGCCATACCCGGGTTTCCCGTGGTGTTCACAAAAGCACGCCCATCAGGCGTGGCGAGAATCGTGTGAAATCCTTTGAGGATCACATGGGTCTTCCAAGCCTTAGCTGTCTTTAACGCAATGCCCAGCCTATCCGCTTGCACGGCCCCGTTCGAAACGCCAAGAAGCCTGGCCATCTCTCCGGGATGCGGCGTGATCGCAAGATGCGATGCTTTTCGCTTGGCCAAATCACGCGCTCGTCCGGCAAAAGCGTTGAGCCCATCAGCGTCCAGAATCACTGGCAACGCCGTCTGCCGGACAAGAGAGGTGACAAATTTCTGCGTTTCCTTGTGAGTTCCAATCCCTGGACCAATGGCCAAAAGAGTTTTTCCTTGCGTAAGCGCGCGAAGGTTGCTGGCCTTTAAATTCGCCCCCGCGATCGTGCCTTTTTTCGCGCAAGCAAGTGGTTCGGTCATGAGTTCCGCTTGCGCTGCGGCGACGATGGGAAGAATTGCCTCAGGCGTCGCGACCGTCACCAAACCGGCTCCGGCCCGCAGCGCGCCACGACCCGCGAGAATGGCGGCGCCGGATTTACCCAGCGAACCCGCAATCAGCAAAACGTGGCCGTACTTGCCTTTGTGAGAATCGGCTTGGCGGACTAAGGGAAGATCTCGAAATTCCTGAGGCTCGATCCAGCGAACACTCCCTTTGCCAAGCTCTTCAACCAGCTCGTGTGGCGAACCAATATCCTTCACGTGCAGCCTTCCGCAGCAAGACGAATCTCCGGAAATGAGCTGACCGATCTTCGGAGCAGTGAAGGTAACGGTCGCGTGAGCCCGAAGCACAGGCCCCTGAGAGGCTTCTCCATCCGACGGAAGCGCAGAGGGAGTATCCACGGCAACCAAAGCTTCGGGTTTTACAGAGGTGGCATCGCGTGAAATCTTGTTGAGGTCTTCAATCACCGAAGCGAGGAGGCCTTCGACTTTGCCTTTCAAACCAGTACCTAGAAGGGCGTCCACAATCAGCCGTGACCTGGCGATTTCGCCGTGGACTCGCTCCCATTGCGCGCAAGCTGTGATTTCCTGAACCCTGGCTCCTGACTTTTTGAGCCGCGCGAGATTTTCGGCGGCGTCCCCGCGAACTGCGTCCTGGCCGGAGAACAGATAGACCTCTGGCTTTAAACCCGCCTCCTGAAGATACCGTGCAACGACAAAGCCATCCCCACCGTTATTTCCTTTGCCGCAAAGAATCGCCGCGTGGCTTACGGCTACGTCGCCATAGGAAGTTCGCAAGAACTCGAAGAATTGCGTTCCAGCGTTTTCCATCAGTTGCAGGCTGGGAATGCCGTAGCGCTCTGTGGTGAGGCGGTCCACTTCCCGCATTTCGGCAGCGGTGAGAGCTTTCATGAGAGGTTCACAAAACGATCAGAGCATCCAGCCGCCGCTGACATTGACGACTTGTCCGGTGACATATTCAGCCTCTTCGGAAGCAAAGAAGGCCACGGTGGCGGCGACGTCTTCGACGGTCGGCGGGCGCCCGATCGGGAAGCGTGCATCACGAATGCGGCGAGCCTCTTCCAGAGTCAATTCATTTTCGTCAATGCTGGAAGGGTTGACCACATTCACGGTGATTCCGTGCTTGGCTTCTTCGAGCGCCAAAGAACGCGAGAGCGCGACGACGGCAGCCTTGGCTGCCGCATACGCCGAGATTTTCGCTTGGCCAAACGCGCGCTCCGCTCCCACTGCGCCCATGTTGATGATGCGTCCCCATCGCGCTTTTCTCATGTGCGGCAGAGCCGCGCGACATATATATAAAACGGTATACAGGTTCGAAGCAAAAATGTTCTGCCAGTCCGGAAGGGAGGATTCCCCCAGCATGCCCCAACGAAAATCGCCCACGTTGTTGACCACCACGTCCAGACGCCCGTAGCGATCCGCAACGGTTTTGACGAGCTGATCGCAGCGGTTCGAATCGGTGATGTCCGTCTCGACGGCGACGCAGTCCGCGCCACCCGCCTGCAATTGGCGCAGCGTCTGCTGCGCGGCCACTTTGTTCGAGCGGTAAGCAATCGCGATTCGCGCACCATCTTGCGCGAGCCGCAACGCCAGCCCCCGGCCGATACCCCGGCTTCCGCCGGTCACCAGCGCCACACGATTCCGAAGCGACATTCTATTTCCCCAACCCCTTGAAGAGATTTTCAGTATAGCCCAGGCACAATAAGCGTACTACCGGAGCCGGGTGACAATGACGGTCATGTCATCGGCTTGTTCGGGAGTTCCCGCCCATTCTTCCGCCGCGGCCATGAGCGATTCCGCGACCATCAATGGCTTTGCGTGGTGAACGCGGATGGCTGCCTCCTTCAATCGCGCGATCCCAAACTCTTCGCCGTATACGTTTTCCGGTTCAACCAAGCCGTCACTATAACCAATGAGCAGCGAATCCGGCGCAACCCGCAGTTCGCCTTGCTCATAAACGTAATCGTCGAGGACACCAAGCACCATTCCGCCCTTGTCCAAGAGATGCGCCGAACCGTTGCAGATGAGGAACGATGGGAGATGGCCGGCGTTGGTGTAGCGCAGAGTCCGCGTGGCACTGTCGTAGACGGCGATGAAAAATGTAGCGAAGCGGTCGTCGCCGGTGTTGCGCACCAGATGCTTGTTCAGCCGCGCCACGAGCTCGGCGGTACTGAGGCTTTCACTGCCGTCCGTGAGCGCTTGACTGCGCAGGGCGGCCTGCAAACTGGCCATCAACAGCGCGGCGGAGATTCCTTTGCCGGAAATGTCGGCGATGGCGATGGCCACGTGCGTCGGGCTGAGCTGAATGAAGTCGTAGTAATCGCCACTGACCGAGCGCGCCGCTCTGCAAATAGCCTCGATTTCGACTCCTGGAACCGAAGGCAGGGTGCTGGGAAAGAGCTGGTTCTGCACTTCGCGGGCGATGGAGATTTCATTCTCCAGGCGCTGGCGCTTGTTCTGTTCCTCGATCAGCGTGCCGATCGAGCCAGTCATCTGATTGAAGGAATCGGCCAGAACGCCAAGCTGGTCCATGCGCTCGACTTGAATGCGATGGGAAAAATCACCGGTTTGCACATACTGTGTGGCTTGATAAAGATCGGCGACGGCTCGCGTAATGCGCCGCGTCAGGACAATTCCAGTGGTCCACGCCACAGCTTCGATAAGAAGAAAAATGATTCCCACAAGAACGAAAAAGATGACGTACGAGCTGCGCAATTCGCCGAGTGAGGTGAAAATTCTGGCGTTCAGTCGCGACGGCCGCGCATTGGATACCGCCAGCAACGGCCGCGCCAGGTCCACCGTTCCATCTTTCGCCACGAAAACAGAATCGAGGCGGGACACCACGTTCACAGGCGAATCGAACCAGAACACAGGAGCCTGAAGCGCGCGGCTCGTAGCAACAACACGCCCCGCTACCCGGTATTGCGTTCCGCCTGACGAGTACAGAACGCCCTGTGGGGCAGTGCCTTCGTACTTCTCCATAAGATTGAGCTGGATGACGCCCAGATCCGGTGCAATGGTGCTAAGAAACTCCGATGTGACGAGTTGATCGTTTGTGCTTGGCTTATGACCGAGATCCGCGATAGGTACACGCATAACGACGACACGTTGCTGCTTGGGATCCTGAATCCTTCGTAGACTGATCAGCGAGAGAGAATCCCCTTCCTGGAGCAGCCCCGAAAACGAGTTCTTGCCTGAAGCCACTTTACCGAGCAATGAGAAGTCATTTGAAAATGTAATTTGCAAGCCCGGAAGTTCGCGGTCATGGACGGCGTGAGATTCCGCCGCGAGGACTCGCTCCGATTCGTCCAGGGTGATGCTGGGCGGAAGCGTTTCGTGGGCAATGGCGATATGTTCCGCAATATCGGTAACCAGTGCGATGCGCTGATGGAGGTCCTCATAGAGAAGGTATGCGCCTAACTGCGAATAGAGAATCCGGGCCGCGAGCACGACGAGAATGACGATGGAAACGATGGGAACGACGGCGATAAAGAGATAGGCGACAATGAGCCGGTTTCGCAGGCTCCACAGCAGCCGGTTTCTCCACCAACCCACGAAACGGAGAATTAGATACAGCCCCGCGAGAACCGCCAGATACTCCAGAAAACTAAATACTCCTCCGTTGATACGAAAGATGGCGACAAGCAGCCCAACGCCGACAAATGCCGTGCAAACGGCGTCCAGCCAGGACAGGCGGCTCCAAATCTCCTTTAAGATCGTGAGAAAGGGTTTCATGGGTCCGGAGTCGGAAGAAATACTTTACCTGAAGATGCGCCCGTACGTGAGGCGAACCATGGTCTTGTGGCGCAGCGCAAGCAAGAATGTTTGGCAGGCCTCAGCCCCCCGCCAACAGCGGATTACTTCATGCTGTTGCGGACTTTGCTGTGCTTCACGCTATAAGTGAAGTAAATGACCATGCCGATGATGAGCCAAACGATCAGGCGCACCCACGTGATCCCGTTCAAAGAGGCCATCAGCCCCAAGGCGACGATGATCCCCAGGATTGGTACGACCGGAACCAGGGGCGTCTTGAATGGGCGCTCAAGGTCCGGCCGGCGGGCGCGAAGAATCAAGACAGCGGCGCATACAATGACGAATGCTAGAAGCGTACCGATGCTCACCATCTGCCCCAGGCTGCCAATGGGGACCAATGAGCCAAACAGCGCCGCACCCAATCCGGTGATTGCCGTAGACTTCCAGGGAGTGCGAAAGCGCGGGTGAACGTCGCCCGCCCACTTCCACAGAAGACCATCATGCGCCATCGCGTAAAAGACGCGCGACTGTCCCAGCAACATTACTAGCATTACCGTGCTAAGCCCCGCGAGCGCCCCCGCGTTGACAACATAGCTGCCCCACTTCACGCCAGTCTCCCGAATGGCCAGCGACACCGGCGCCCCGATATTGAGGCGGGAATAATGTACGGTGGCGGTAAGCAAGCCGGATACTACGATGTACAGGAACGTGCAAACTACCAACGAACCGAGAATGCCGATGGGCATGTCTTTCTGCGGGTTGCGGGCCTCCTGCGCCGCGGTCGAAACGGCGTCGAAGCCGATGTATGCGAAGAAAACCACTGCTGCGCCCCGCAACACGCCCGACCAGCCGTAGGACCCAAATGCACCCGTGTTGGCAGGCAAAAACACTTTCCAGTTCGCGTGAACGACATCGGGGTGGTGAAGAACATAGGGGAGTGCAACGGCGATAAAAGTCAACACCGCCGTGAGCTTTACAAAAACGACGCCGGTGTTGAAGTTTGCCGATTCCTTAATTCCCACAATCAGGATCGTAGTGACCCCCAAGATAGCGAGAAACGCGACCAGATTGAAGACTGCAGTGGCATGCGGCAGCGCAGCCAATTGCTCAGGAGGCAGATTGAACGTTGCGACGGGCGCCCATCGTCCTTCAAAGAGGGCCCACTGCGCCCCCGGAACATCGCAGATTTGCGGGGGCAGACTGATTCCGTAGTCCTGGAGAAAGGCGACGAGCGTGCTGCTCCAGCCGCTGGCGACCGTGGCGGCGCCAAACGCGTATTCCAGAATCAAATCCCATCCGATAATCCAAGCAATGATTTCTCCGAGCGTTGCATAGCCATAGGTATACGCTGAACCCGCAATGGGTATCATCGATGCGAATTCCGCGTAGCAGAGGCCCGCGAAAACGCAGCCGAGCCCGGCCAGTATGTACGACAGCATGATGGCCGGACCTGCGTAGAGAGCCGCCGCTGAACCCGTCAAAACGAAGATTCCCGCCCCGATGATGGCGCCGATTCCCAGCGTGACCAGGTTGACGGGACCGAGAGCTCTCTTCAGGCTGTGCTCTCCCGTCTCGCCTGCCTCTTTCAGCAGTGCATCAATCGGCTTTGTCGCAAACAAGGGGTTGCCCATGCAACTCCTCCTTTCGGGAATCTGCGCCCGCTTCGCGCATTACTGCCAATTTGGCCCAGAGCATTGTAGTGGCGCAGCGCACTGCACCCTACAAGAAAATTTTAGTGATTCCCTGACGCGAGCCGTGAGGTCCGGCGCAACCACAGGTAAACCGGCACACCTAATAGCACGATGACCAACCCAGCCCCCGCGGTTTTCGTTTGATAAAGCAACAATACGAACATGATCGCGACGGCCGCCACAACATAGAGAGCGGGCACAACGGGATAGCCGAACGCCCGATAGGGGCGTTCCAGATCCGGCCGCTTCGCTCGCAGAGAGAAAATCCCCGCAATCGTGAGCGCGTAGAAAAGTAGAACTGCAAATACAACGTAGTTGAGCAGATCGTTGTAGAGATTTCCGTACGTCACCGTACCTGACGCGTCGATCTGGCGAGTCCTGATCAATATCAGGAAGGCAATCCACATGCCCTGATAAACAAGGGCGGAGCCCGGAACGCCTTTACTGTTCAGAGTTCCGGTCGAGCGGAAGAAGAGGCCGTCTTTGGCCATGGCGTAGGAAACGCGCGCGCCAGCAAGTATCAGGCCGTTGTTGCAGCCAAAGGTGGAAATGATGATGGCGACCGCCATGATGGCGGCACCCACCGGCCCAAAGATGGCGTTCAAAGCAGCACTTGCAACGCGGCCGTCGGGGACTGTTTGAATCTGCACCAGAGGCAGGGTGAAGAGGTACGCCAGATTCGCCAGGCAATACAGCGTGATGACAATGATGGTCCCGAAAGCCATGGATAGCGCGACATCGCGCTTGGGGTTTTTCACTTCGGCAGCAGTAAATCCGATATTGTTCCAGGCATCCGCGGAAAATAAGGAGCCGACTTGCGCAACGCCATAGGCAACGAACAATCCAAAGACGCCACTCGCCGCCGCCACCGTGGGCACGAAGCTTTTCAGAAAATTCGCGCCAGGCTCCAATGTTTGTGGATTGCGAATGGCCCACAAGTGGCTGAAATTCTCGCTGATTGCTCCGGCATTTCGCCCCACAAAAATCCCAAGAAAAATCAGCCCTACAAGAGAAACTGTCTTCGCGCTGGTAAAGATATTCTGAATCAGCTTGCCCAGCCGGACGCCCAGTGTGTTCAAAAACGTCAGGAAAAGGATCATCAGCACTCCGACCAGTTGCTGGACGGAGAGGCTGATGGCGTATTTCGACCCGAGCGAAATGGGATGGACGATCCACGCCTGTGGAGAGATTGCCGGGAAAAGCACTCCAAGATACTTCGCGAAGCCCACCGCTACCGCAGCAATCGTCCCCGTCTGAATCACCAGAAAAAGCGTCCAGCCGTAAAGAAATCCCCACAGCGGCGAATAGGCTTCGCGCAAATACACGTACTGACCGCCTGCGTGCGGAAAAAGAGCGGCGAGTTCGCCATAGGAAAGGGCCGCGGAAATGGTAAGCAGGCCCGTGAGAACCCACGTAAGTAATAAGCCGCCCGGTGAACCGGTCTGCTGCGCGATGTCTGAAGCCACAATAAAAATTCCGGAGCCAATCATCGACCCGACGACGATCATGGTGCCATCAAACAAGCCGATGGCGCGCACAAAGCCGTGTTCGCTCGTGGCGCCTGCCGAAGGAATTGCTGGTGTGCTCTCAGCCATTCGTCATCCCCTAGATGTCCTTAGACGCCCGCCGCGTACTTCGCGGCTTCTAGAGTTTCGATAAATTGCCGCGCGCGTTTTCCAGGTTCGGGCGCGCGGAGAATATCGCTAATCACCGCAACCGAATCCGCGCCCGCTCGAACGACGTCCGCTACGCGCTCCAGGGTGATTCCTCCAATGGCCACGATGGGTTTATCGGTCAGCGGCCGAACACGGCGGATGAATCCCGTTCCCACCACAGGATCAGGATTCTCTTTGGTAAAAGTGGAAAAGATGGGCCCCACAGCAATATAGTCCGCCGAAGTGGCAGTGGCCTGCTCGAATTGCGCGCGATTGTGTGTCGAGATGCCAACCAGCTTGCCAGGGCCGACGACCGCACGCGCATCTTCGACGCCCAAATCTTCTTGCCCGACATGAACTCCATTTGCGCCCGCGAGGGAAGCCACGTCGGGGCGGTCATTCACGATGAAGGTAACCGCCTGCCGGACCAACGCCGCAGAAAGCCGTTTCGCACTTTCCAGCAATTCACCTGGGGATGCCGCTTTGTGCCGGTACTGGAGCAGCCGGACACCGGCGTCCACAAGTTGGCGAGCGCATTCTGTTTCAGGAATGGTTAGCAACGCTGCGTCTAATATCACATATAGTCGTGGGAGAACAAGGCGCATGCTCTTTTATTTTCCGTTCGTCCCCACGAGCCGGTCAATGAAATGCGTATTGTAATTCCCCGCCACGAATCTGGAATCCGCCACGATTCTACGATGCAGTGGAATCGACGTTTTGATGCCTTCAATGACGAACATCTCGAGGGCCCGCTTCATGCGCCCGATGGCTTCCGTGCGGTCGCGGCCTTTGACGATGAGTTTGGCAATCATCGAGTCATAGTATGGCGGGATGACGGCGTCGGCATACGCCGCGGAATCCACACGCACTCCCGTGCCACCGGGCGCCTGGAACGTGGTGATGCGCCCCGCCGACGGCACGAAGGTGTCTGGATCCTCTGCGTTGATGCGGCATTCGATGGCATGGCCCGAAGGAATAACGGCTCCCGTGGCGTCCTCCATTTTTTCCCCTGCAGCAATCCGGATTTGCGCTTTGATTAAGTCCACGCCGGTCACGAGCTCCGTTACGGGATGCTCCACCTGGATGCGCGTATTCATTTCAATGAAGTAGAGCGAGCCGTCCTGATCCATCAAGAATTCGACCGTTCCCGCGTTCGTGTAGCCAACCGCTTCCAAAACTTTAACGACTAACGCGCCAAGCTCTTTCCGCCGCTTCGCATCGATCACCGGCGAAGGCGACTCTTCCACCAGTTTCTGATGCCGCCGCTGGATGCTGCATTCGCGTTCGCCGAGATGAATCACTTTGCCGTGCTGGTCTCCCAGCACCTGAAACTCGATGTGCCGGGGAAATTCGAGAAATTTTTCCATGTAAACATCGGGAGTCCCGAAAGCCTGCTGCGCCTCGCTGCGGGCCGTTTGGTACGCGCCTAGCAGTTCTTCTTGTTTGCGCACCACGCGCATACCCCGCCCGCCGCCTCCTGCTGAGGCTTTCAGAATCAATGGGTAGCCGATGCGCTCCGCTTCCTTGGCGAGCTGCTCTTCCCCCTCCACAACACCATCGCTTCCCGGAATCGTTGGCAACCCTGCAGTCTTCACTTCGCGGCGCGCGCGGTCCTTCTCTCCCATCAACTCGATGATCTCCGGCCGCGGGCCGATGAAAGTTATCTCCGACGCCTCGCACACTTTGGCGAAATTGGCGTTCTCGGAAAGAAAACCGTAACCGGGATGAATCGCGTCCACATTCGTGATCTCCGCGGCGCTAATCACTTGCGGAATATTGAGGTAGCTTTCACTGCTGCGCGGCGGCCCGATGCAGACGGCTTCATCGGCGAAGCGCACGTGGAGCGAATTGCGGTCCGCCTCCGAATATACGGCCACGGTGGAAATACCCAGTTCCTTGCAGGCGCAGATGACCCGCAGGGCGATTTCCCCTCGATTGGCGACTAGAATTTTCTGAAACATAGCGTGGCGTGCCCGGCTATTTCTTCCGGCTTGGACGGATGCCAAAGAGAGGCTGCCCGTACTCGACGGGCTGCCCATTTTCCACGAAAATACGCACGATCTCGCCCGTCTCGTCCGACTCGATTTCATTCATCAACTTCATGGCTTCAACAATGCACAGAGTCTGGCCGGTTTCCACGAACGCTCCCACTTTCACAAACGGCTCCGAGCCGGGGCTCGGAGAACCATAAAACGTGCCCACAATTGGAGACTTGACCAGATGAAGGTCCTCGGTCGCGCGGGTTTCCGCAGGCACGGCTGCTGAAGCTTGCGGAACCTCAGGAACAGTCGCCCCCGGGTTTGAAACAATGATTTCAGGAGCGGCCGCTGTCCGCGGCGTCGCTATCACCATTCCCGATGACGGCTTGCGCAGCCGGATGTGCAAATCCCCGCGCGAATATTCAAACTCTTCGAGATTGTGCTCGGTCATGAACTGAAAAAGCTGCTCGATTTGCTGCATTTCCGGGTTGGCAAACGTCGGGCTGGACTTTTTAGGCTGTTTGCTTTTCATGCCGTTTCTAAAGTTCGATGAGATTCCGCGGTGCGCGGGTTAGTATTTCCGTACGGCCGGCGTGCACGGCGACATCATCTTCGATGCGAATGCCCCCGATGCCTTCCGCATACACGCCAGGTTCAATCGTAATTGCGTTTCCGGGTTCCAACCGCCGCGCTTGCCCCTTCGCGACTCTGGGGGCCTCATGTACTTCCAATCCCAAGCCGTGACCGGTACTGTGGACGAAAAGGTGGTCAAGGCCATAACCTGCCAGGACACGCCGTGCGGCCGCGTCCACATCCCTGCAGGCCACTCCCTCTCTCACCACCGAGATGGCCGCTTCCTGCGCTTCCAGAACCGCCTTATACCATGTCCGGATGCGTTTCGGGGCGCGCCCCGCAAAAACCGTGCGGGTAATGTCGCTGCAATAGTGGCCGAGTATAACACCCAGGTCCAGGACGACCAACTCATTTTTCCTCAATCGTTTGCCTGTTGGCCGTGCATGAGGCAGAGCCGACCGTTCCCCAAAAGCAACAATGGTTTCGAAGGAAGGTCCCGAGGCCCCGCGCTTACGCATATGGTATTCGATCTCCGCTCCGACCTCGCGCTCGCTGACACCAGGCTTCAGCAAGCCGACGGCGAACTCCACGATCTCCCCCGCCAGGATGGCTGCCTTGCGCATTTGCGCCAATTCCCCGGCATCCTTTCGCATTCTTAGTGTCTCCACGGCTCCCGCAACGGAAACCCACTCCAATCGACCCCCGGAGGCTTTTCGCGCGGCTTGCAGTTGAGACACCGTTGTATGGATCGGATCGAAGCCCACTCTGCGGGCCCGCAAATCACCGAGGAGCCGGGTAACGGACTCCAACAAGCTTCCTTCTTGCTGGCGGATGCGGATCCCGTTCGTTTCCTCTCTCGCTTGCACCACGAATCGCCCGTCGGTAACGAGCGCGGCTCCCGTTCCTGATACAACCAGAGCGCCTGACTCGCCGGTAAATCCTGTCAGATAGAACCAGTTGGCGGGGTGCGTGATGAGCAGGGAGTCTATCCTGGACTTTTTAAGGATGGCGCTCAGAGCCCGCCGGCGATGTGGGAAGGATGCATCCATAAATGGAACGAGGAGACCGTAGTCTCCTCGTTCGACCTCAGCTAAGAAGAGATTCCCTGAATTATCCGGGGATAATTCGCGGGGTCAAGAAGAATAGCAGTTCCTGAGAGGATGTATTGACGCTTCTCCGCTTAAACAGATTCCCGATCAGCGGCAAACTCCCCACAATGGGCGTCTGGTTAATATCCACTCTCTGCGAGGAGATGATGACTCCACCGATGACTACCGTGCCGCCATCCGCGACGGTGACTTTGGTTTCGGCCGCCTGCGTATCAAGTGCTGGGACGCCTTGAATGCGAGGAATACCTTGGTCGATCTGCGTATTCTCGACAAGGACGTCCATGAAAATCGTACCTTCCGCGGTAATTTGCGGAGTAACTTCCAGCTTCAGCACCGCGTCAATGTACTGCACGGAAATCGTGTTGTTGATGGTCGTCTGTATCGGAATCTTCGTACCTTGCTTCACCGTGGCTTTCTCGTTGTTTTGCGTGATGACCTTGGGCTTCGAGAGCAGTTTGCCAACGCCCTTTGATTCCGCCATAGTGATGAAGAAATCCACAGCGAAATTGGGGGATCGATGAGCAAACCCGAAGCCGCTGGTCGGAGTGCCAGCCGGGAAATTCGTATTGAGCGGAGTTCCCTTAGTGAGGCCGTTGCCGCTCGTGGTTCCCTCAGCGCAAACAAGGGGAGATGGAATGAGTACGTTTATCAAGCCGCTGCAACCTACCGCTGGGTCACCGCCGAAGATGGACCGACCGCCGGTCGTTGAACCGGCAAAGCCGAGTTGCGTTCCGATGTCTTCTGCAAAGGAGCGTGACGCCGATACGACGCGCGCTTCGATCTCCACCTGTTGGGACTTGCGGTCCAATTGGCGGATCAGGTTATCAATCACTGGAATCGTCGAAGGGATATCACGAATGACGAGTTGGTTCGAACGCTCATCTGCCAGAACATCGCCGCGCGAGCTGAGGAACTTTTTCAGCGTGGTAGCCATCGTAGCCGCTTTGGCGTAGCTGAGCACGCGATAGACAGTCACTGGATCAACCGCCTCGGCCTGTGCCTTCACCAGGTCACGCTGGGTCTCCGCCTCAGATTTCAGTGTGGATCGCGTGGCAATTCGTAGGACGTTGCCATTCAATTGCTTGTCCAGGCTGTTGTTTTGCAGCACGATGTCGAGCGCCTGGTCCCAGGGCACTTCATCCAGGACGATCGTCAGGCTCCCCTTGACGGCGGGGTCCAACACGACGTTCAACCCGCTGATCTCGTGGATCAGGCGGAAGAAATCGCGCAAATCCACATCCTTGAGGTTGACCGAAATCGGTTCGCCGGTATACCTCGCCGCTGTCTGCACAGGCGCCGGTGATTGCGCTGCGGTAGTCGCCAGCGTTGTTGCCGCTGTGTTGGCTTGTTGGACTGCCTGCTGGGCCGCCTGTTGCGGATTTCCTTCGGGACGGGCAGGCCCATTCTTCTCGCTGAACGATGCGAGCGCGACTGAGGGCTGAGTCAGTTCGCCCGGCAAGGCAAAGCGAGGAGCAGGAATCTGATTGGCGCGCGCAGAATGCTCCGCGGGCTTCCGCGGCACCGGCGCGCCATATTCGAACCCCTGCCGCGACGTCTCTTCGGACATAGACGTCGTTAACGTCGACTTCTGCGAGAAGCTCACGGGTGTGGCCGCCGGGGCGCTGAAAGAAATCACCACCGCATGGCCATCCCTGGAAACATGGTACGGCGTGGGACTGGTCAGGTCGATCACCACGCGCGCGACATCCGGCTGATATTGCCCCATGCGTATTCCGCGCACAGGAGCCGACACCCCGGGGATAACCGTCTGGTGAACGGCCAGCCGCGCTCCCACAAAGTCCAGCACCAGACGATCCGGGTGCTGCATGCGGGCTGCTCGCACATCAAGCTTTCCTTCGCCTTCCACGCGCACCGCCGAGTGCTCCGGCGCCTGCGTGATGGCAACGCTGGAGATGACCGCGGCGGACTTGCTTGCGCCCGTGGACACCTGCGTTTGGGCTGGCACCGGTTTCGTCGCCAGCGTCAAGCTCGCAAGGATCAGGCAGCCATACTTGAGGGCTGGCCAATTCGTCTTCATTGCTGTTCTCCTGAACTGGTGGAGTAAATTCGTTTATTGATTTGCCGTTCCATCGGCTTGCCGAAGGCATCTTTTCCTTCTTCGTGGAAAGAAACGCCGTCCATAGTGATCTTCTCAACGCTGCCGTCATACAGGTGGTCGCCCTCACGCAGGAAATACGTTCTCGCCTGCGGATTGGAAACCACCGCGATCATTCCGTTCGGGGCGCGCACGATTCCGTCCAGCCGCAGCGTGCTCACTTGCAGACCGGCTTTGCCCGGCGGAAGATTTGAGGGCCCCTTGCTCTGTGACCGGGCTACCAAGGATTCAAATGGATCTCGCCGCGCGGCTTTTATTTCGCTCTCCGCGGCCGCCTTGGGGGCGCCCGCTGGACCAGCCGGTTTTTCTACCGCTTTCTTTGGTGGTTTGACGGCCTTCTTGCCTCCTGCCTTCCCGGCAGGCTTAGCCGCCGGTTTCGCTGGAGCCGTAGCCGCTGGCTTTGCTGCAACCTGAGGCGCGGGTTTTCCCGGTTGTGCTGCAGTGGGCTTCGTCGCCGTCGTTGGCGCTGGCTTAGCCGGCGCCGAGGCTGCTGGCTTCGCTGGAGCTTGTGCCGCAGGTTTTGCCGGAGTCTGTGTTGCCGGCTTGGCCGGAGTTTGCGCGGCCGGCTTGGCAGCAGTCTGCGTCGCCGGCTTGGCTGGAGTCTGGGCGGCTGGCTTGGCGGCCTGTTGCGGCGATTGACCCGCCTGGTCGGCCACGGAGCTCCCGTTGGCCGGTGGAAGTGGGTTCATTTGCGCGCGCAAGCCTGGAGCCGCTGCCGCGATCAACAGCCCTAGTCCGAGAGTTATTGCTGAACGCATAGTTCGCTCATTCCCGCTCAGGGTTTCCCAGGCGCGCTCCCGGGCTTGGCTCCAGCTGCAGGAGCCGCACCAGAGTCAGCGGGCTTGGTGAAAAATGTGGTGGCCGTGAAAATTCCCGAAACCGTGGATCCCGGCCGCACAGGGTACTTGGTCCCCTTCGCGCTCTCCGGGGCGTCAAATGCCAGGTCACCCACGTTAATGATTCGGGACAGACGGCCCAGCCGCCCAAAAAAGTCCAGCACGTTGAAGTACGGACCGTCCGCCTGTACTTCAAACGGCATCTCGTAGTGATATTCCTTGGGCACAATCGCCAGCGCCTTGAGCCTGCGGATTTGCACGCTGGAAGAGCTCGCTGCTCCCTGGATCAAGCGAATGAACTCATCCGCTTCTTTTTCCTCGGGAACAATCGTCTTCAGCGTGTCCAATTGCTTGTTGAGCGCATCCATCTGCTGTTTCAGTTCCGCATAGCGCTGTTTGTAAACCTGGAGTTGCGTCACTTCCTGGCTCAACTGCGTCCGCTTCACCACCGCCGCGTCGTACTCATCTTTTTCTCGGGCGATCGGCGAGCCTGGGACGAAAATCCCCACTGCGGTGAGCACAATGGCGACTGTCGCGGCCACCAGGGCCTGCATGAACACCGACAAGTCTCGTAAACTGGCCATTACGTCCCTTATCCTTTCTTCGCCGGCGTCTTGGCAGCCGTAGCGGGTGCCGGCGTGTTGGCAGGCCGCGTCTGCGCCGGCTGCGGCGGAGCGATTTCAGCCGTGATCTGGAAGAAGAAGGTCTGCACGGCCGCGTTCTTGTCGTCTTGTTTCGACTCCAGGATCTCCACCTTCTGGAAATACCCGGAGCGCTTCAAAGCTGTAATGAAATTCGCCACGGCATTGATCGATGCGGACGATCCATCCATCGCCAGCGAGTTCCCCTTGCGCGTCATTTGCGTCAGCCACAGATTCTCCGTGCGCGAAACCGTGTTGGCCACCATGTCCAGGAGCTCTTGCCCGCCGGTGCGGTCCCGCTGCAACTGTTCGATCGTGTTAACTCGCTGCTGCAAAATCACCTTCTGTTTCTCAAAAGCCTCAACTTGCTGTTTGGTCTGCTCCAGTTCCGTTTTCTGCGCCTGCAAGGTCTTGATCTTGTTGTTCTCTTCGGTCAGCTGTCTTTGCCAGGTGTAGTACAAGAAGCCGAGAACAACCAATCCCACGGCTGCGCCAATGCCAATGAACACCACGGGAAGCGCGCCGCCGGTGTCCACTGCCGTCGGCCGCCTTGAGGCTTTTGGTCGTATTTGTCCAAGAAGGTTTATGCGAATCATGGCTAGTCGAAGCTCCTCAGTGCCAGACCTACGGCGATTACCAGCCGCGGCGCTATGTCGCGGATCTGATCATCGCTGTGCCGGCCGGGATTGATGAGCACCCTGCGGAACGGATTCAACTCTTCCACAGGCATCGCGAATTCTTCGCGCAACAGGTCGACCAGGCCGGGCACCCGCGCCGTCCCTCCCGCCACCACGATCCGCTGGATGTTCTCCCCGCTCGCCGTGGCCCGGAAAAAGTCGAACGTCTTCTGGATTTCGAGGGTCAGAATGTCGGACACGCTACGCAGAATCTGCTGCTTCTGCTCGTCGGTGACGCTCGGAAGCGTTTCTCCTTTTTTCAGCCGCTCGGCATCCTCGAAGCTCAGGTCCAATTCTTTTTGGAGCGCATCCGTGTACTGGTTGCCGCCCACGCTGACGTCGCGCGTAAACAACGGAATCCCTCCGCGCACGATATTGATGTTCATCACGCTCGCGCCGATATTCAGCAGCGCCACGGTTTGCGCGCTGTCTGGCTCGTAATTCACTTCGAAGCAGTTCTGCAGGGCGAACGCGTCAATGTCCACGATCATTGGCGTCTTCCCCGCCTGCGCCAGCACGTTGGTATGATTCAGAATCTTGTCTTTCTTCACCGCCACCAGCAGCACGTCCATCTGTGAGTCCATCGACTCGAGCAACTGGTAGCTCAGGTTGACGTCGGCAATGTCGAAGGGAATATGCTGGCTGGCTTCCGAAGGGATGCGGTCGTACAGCTCTTCTTCGGTCATCAATGGCAGCGGCACGCGCTTGACGATCACCGAATGTCCGGAAACCGAAGTCGCCACGTTCTTCGTTTTGATGCGCTCGGAATCGAAAATCTTGCTGATGGCGTTGGCCACCTGTGGCGCATCCATAATCGCGCCGTCCACCACCGTGTCGGGAGCCAGTGGTTCCATCCCGAAGCTTACGAGCTCATAGCCTGCCTTCGTTGCTTTCAGCTCAACGGCTTTGATGGAGCTGGAGCCAATGTCTAGACCTACGATTTGCCTGCTTTTTTTACCGCCTAGTAGCCCCATTGCGGCCTCTCTCCTGCGATCCTTCTTGCCCTGCGCCTTCTACCTGCGTCTCCCGGCGGACTGGCTCATTTTCCGTTCCATCCAGCGATCCAGGATTGTCTTGCGCAGTTTCCAACGATTGCCGAGCTTAAATGCGGGTATTTCGCCTTCCGTAATGTAACGGTACAGCGTATCCGGGGAGATGCCCAGATATTGCGACGCCTGCCTAACGTTCATTACTTCGCGCGACTCAATCACAGTGGAACGCCACCCCTGGCATTCAAACACACCCAGCAATTCACAATTGTACAGGTGCGCCCCATTGCGCTGCGGATCGGGATTGAGGGCACTACCCGTGGGTGCTTTATGACATTCTGCACTCCGAGCGTCAAGGGAATCTATAGGTCAGTTGCCCTAAGAATACGGGTAGTTCTAGGCAGTTCGGGGGGTATTGACCGGTAGTACCACTATATATGCCATGGCATAGGTCACATCATCACAATTACTTGCGTTTTCCAGCTTCAACCACCTGTCCGCGAGTACGGTTATTCTTTGTCCGCAGCGTTCAAAAGCAAAAAGCCGCTAGTTCCTTTTTACGCGGACTATCTCCTTTTTACCCAGTAATTTGCCGCCTTCCTTCGGTTTGTCTTCGTGGAATTCCTTGCAAAAATATCCAGCAAATCATCATACTTAGCTGATTAACAGGTTATCCGAGCCCCAAAGTTTTCCACAGCTCATCAAGACGCTTTTTCGTCCCTTCATCCATCCGAATCTCATCCGGCCAGGGTCGCGTGAACCCTTCCGACGCCCATTTGCGTGTCGCGTCGATGCCCATCTTCGATCCAAAATCTTGCATCCGCGCCGCATGATCCAGCGTGTCCATTGGCCCCAGCGAAAACTGCACGTCGCGCTCCGGATCGAGCGCGCACAGCGCCTTCCACACCACCTCGCTGTAATTGTGAATGTCGACGTCGTGATCTACCACCACAATCACCTTCGTGAACATGGCCTGCCCAAGCGACCAAATTGCATTCATAATTTTTCGCGCGTGCCCCGGATACGACTTGCGAATCGCCACAATCATCAAATTGTGAAAGATTCCCTCCGCCGGCATCGAGACGTCCACAATTTCCGGATACTGCATTTTCATCACCGGCAAAAACACGCGCTCCACCGCGTAGCCCATGTAGAAATCTTCCTGCGGCGGCGGCCCCACTACGGTCGTCAGATAAATCGGTTCCCTTTTCTGGGTAATGCACTCGACGTGGAACACTGGATATTCGCCTTCCAGCGAGTAAAATCCCGTGTGATCGCCAAACGGCCCTTCCGTCCGCATCTCATTCAAATTGACATACCCCTCCAGCATGATCTCCGCGTTCGCAGGCACTTCCAATTCATTCGTCTGGCACGTCACCATCTCCACGGGCTCGCGCCGCAAGAATCCTGCAAACATCATCTCGTCCAGGTCCGGTGGAATCGGCAGCATCCCCGCCAGCGCCGTCGCCGGATCCGTCCCAATCGCCACGCTCACCGGAATCCGCCCATCCGGATTCGCCGCCCGCGCGCGCCGGAAATGCTCCGCCCCGTGCTTCTGCGTCTGCCAGTGCATCCCCGTGGTTCGCTCGTCATAGACCTGCATGCGGTACATCCCCACGTTGCGTTTCCCCGTTTCCGGGTTCTTCGTGAACACCAAGGGTAACGTGATGAACCGCCCGCCGTCCTGCGGCCAGCATTTCAGGATCGGGAAGTCCAAAAGGTTCACGTCCTTCCCCTGCCGCACCACTTCCTGACAATCACCCTTGTTCACCCTTTTTGGAAAGAAGGATCCCAGTTCCGCCAGCTTGGGCAACATCTTGATTTTGTCGAACAAACCCTGCGGCGTCTCCATTTTCAGAAATCCTTGGATGCGTTCCGCTACCTCACTCAGGTCACTCACTTCCAACGCCAGCGCCATCCGCCGCACGCTCCCAAACGCATTGATCAGCAACGGCACCCGGGATCCCTTTGGTTTCTCAAACAACAACGCCGGCCCCACGCTGTTGGGCGCTCGCCCTTTGTCCCGCGCCACTCGCTGGGTCACTTCCGTAATCTCGAGCACCGGGTCCACTTCCGCGCGGACCCTCTTCAGCTCGCCTTCTTTTTCCAACTTGCTGACAAACTCTCGCAAATCCCGATACGCCACTCTTCCCCTCCAGTCGCACGGGCACCTTTGCCTGTGCCCGCCTTTTCCGCGGCGAGGCTCACACCCAAAGCGCAGACTCTATCATGAACGCGAATCCGCTTACTGATGCTCGCTGTTATGAATCATTCGAAACTTTCAGCCTGCGGGAGTTTCGGTCGGCGAGTCCCAGGCGTGCCCACAGGCATGGCAATTCCACCCGTGCTTCACCGCCGGAATTGGAATGCCCAGAAGCAAGCCTGGATGAGCAATTTCTCGGTCTAGTTCTTCGAAAGAAACATCTAGGGAACTACAGTTGGGGCATTTTGGCTGCTCGTACTCCCCTACTCCCTCCACCTCGAATTTCTCGGGGATCTGCGCTCCCAGCAACTCTCGTGCGGCCGCTGCATCCTCATCTCGCACCAACAGCTTGATCCCGCCCATGGCATTTGAATACAGCCAATCGAGTCGAATCACGCTGTCGTCAGCCAAAAAGGATTCCATTCCGGCTGAATCCAGGATGCTTTTCGCGATGCTGGCCGTGGAAAGATCCCGGTAACGGCCAACAATCACCGGTTTCGGAGTTCGTCGTTCGGCTTCCTGTGTCATCGCTGATTCTGGCGGCGCCTCCATCCCGCGCCGAAGCATCTCTGCACCAAGGGCGGTTCGCGCGACTGGCGTCAACGAGTCCGCATCGTCCGCAACCTCTTGCAGCTCCCCATCACTCATAGCTGCATACAACCCTGGCAGCCTGGCTCTCTCTTTTTCCCAGTCGATTCTGGTCACGATGCACCCATCATTTCTCCAAGAAGCCTAAAACTCTAGCACGAGCCGATTCGATCCGCTCCTCGTCCCCACCTCTTTCCGCCGCTCTACGCCTCCAGGGACGCGCTTCTGGAATCGCCACAGACTCCGAGGACACCCGGCGATTCGCCGAACTCACGAGACGATTTACCTGTTGCTTTCCCAAAGGAAGTGTGCCATCTTTCCTGTTGGAACCCAACATGGCGGTGTTATGAAACAAAAGGCGGACGTCTTACAAGGCACCTTGGCGTTGATGGTCCTCAAGACTCTCGATGTCCTGGGACCGCTGCACGGCTATGGCATCGCGCGGCGCATTGAGCAGATTAGCGGAGATCTGCTGGCCGTGAATCAAGGGACTCTGTATCCCGTGCTGCTGAAGCTCGAGCAAGAAGGCGCGATCGCCTCCGAGTGGGGCGCCTCCGAGAATAATCGCCGCGCGCGCTTCTATCGCCTGACACGCGCAGGACGCAAGCAATTGCAGCTCGAGGCCCAGGATTGGCAGCAAACCGCTGCGATTATCGGCCGGTTCTTTCGAGCCAAAGCGGAGGACTTGTCATGAGATCTCTGAGGCGGTTCTTCACTCGCCTTTTCAACTCAGCGGCCAGGCGCACCCAAGAGGAACGATTGCGCGAAGAGATCACCGAACACATCGCTCTGCAAACCGAAGAAAATCTTCGCGCTGGTTTATCGCCCATCGAAGCACGGCGCCAAGCCATGCTGAAGTTTGGCGGCGTCGAAGCGACGAAACAGGACTACCGCGCCGAGCGCGGACTGCTCTTCCTCGAGAATCTCCTCGGTGATTTGCGAAATGCGGTGCGCTCGATTTCCCGCATGCCCGGTCTTGCAACCGTGATCATCGTTTCGCTGGCCATCGGAATCGGCGTGAATACCACCATCTTTTCCTGGATTCAGATGATCCTCTTCCAACCGATGCCCGCCGTGAATGGCGCAGCAAACTTTCTGCTCGTCGAGCCGCGCACGGACTCGGGCGGCTATCCGGGCGCTTCCTGGCTCGAGTATCGCGACCTGCGCACTCCAGTCCCGGCGCTGCGGGACATCGTGGCATCGCAAATGGTGCCGTTCAACGTGGGAGAGAAGGGCCAGACCGAGCGCACGCATGGGCAACTCGTCTCTGGCAATTATTTTTCCGCGCTCGGACTGAAGCCCGCGATCGGCCGATTCATTCGGCCGGAGGAGGCAGAGCGCTCCGGAACCGAGCCTGTCGTCGTCATCTCCTATGATTACTGGCAAACGCAGTTTCGCGGCGCGCCAGAAGCCGTCGGCCAAAAATTGCGCGTCAACGAGCGTGAACTCATCGTCATCGGCGTCGCGCCCAAGGGTTTTCAGGGAACCATGGTCCCCTTGAAGTTCGAGCTGTGGGTCCCCGCCACGATGACGCCTGCGTTGCTCGGCGGAACGCGCGACCTCGAAGACCGCGGCAGCCGCGCCTTTTCGCTAATCGGAATGCTAAAGCCTGGCGCGACACGCCAGGAGGCACAGGCCCAGTTCAGCACGGCCATGGCTCAGCTTGCACGCGATTATCCTGACGCCAGCGCAGGAATTGGCGGCGAGATTCTTTCCTTCTGGACCGCGCCGCGCGGTCCGCAGCGATTGCTGATCAGCGGGCTCGCCATCTTGCAAGGCGTCATGTTGCTCCTGCTGCTGTCCGTCTGCGGGAACACGGCAAATCTCATGCTGGCCCGCGGCAGCACGCGCAAGCGCGAGATGGCCGTGCGCGTGGCGCTGGGAGCAGGGCGCGGTCGCATTGTCAGCCTGGTGCTCTCAGAGAATATGCTGCTCGCTTTCCTCGGAACAGCCCTCGGAGCAGCCCTCGCCGTTTGGGGCACCACGGCATTGCGTATCGCGCCCATGATTGGGGCATTTCCGATCCTGTTTCCCACCAAAGTGGATCAATTCACCCTGGCCTTCGCGATGTTGCTCGGTATCGCGTGCGCTTTGATTTTCAGCGCGCCGCCCGCGCTCCATCTCGTCCGGCTGGATCCACAGGACGGCCTTCGCTCCAGTCCCAATACCGCGCCTCGCAGCCGTGCGCGCAAAGTTCTCATGGGCGTGGAGGTCGGACTTGCCATGGTTGTCCTGATCGCGGCCGCGCTCTTCTTGCAAAGCTTTCGCTCGGCGCGCCAAACGGATCCCCGGTTCCGGCCTGAGGGCGTTTTGCTGGCCGCCTACGACTTAAGTGGGCGGAATCCCAACGAGGCCTCCGAGCGCGAATTCGCCGCGCACCTCCTCGAGCGCCTGCGTTCCTTGCCGGACGTCGAGGCCGCCGCCATCGCTACAAATGTTCCGGTGGACTTGCACGGAATTCCGCGGCGCGCCTTTACGGTGCAAGGCCGCGTGCGCACTGAGCCGGGGCAGGATCGCGCCATTACCAACACCGTCACGCCGGGATACTTCAAAGTGATGAGCATCCCGCTCGTTGAAGGCAACGACTTTGCCGACATGCGGGATAAGGCCGCGCCCGCACAAGCCATCGTCAATCAGGAGTTTGTCCGCCGTTACCTGAATGGTGCGGATGCCATTGGCCGCCGCATAGAGAGGCCCTCGGGCAGCTTCAAGATCATCGGCGTGGCCCGCGATTCCGTCTACGACGCATTCGGCGAGCCTGCACAGCCGGCGATGTATTTCTCGTACCGCGATCTTCCCTCGGACCAGGGCGAGATTCACCTCAGGACCCGCAGCGGCAATGAAGCCGCGCTCACCGCGGAGGCGCGTGCCGTTCTGCACGATCTCGATCCCATGCTCCCTCTGTACGACGTGCGAACCTTTTCCCTGCACATCGAGCGAAACCTCTATCTTCGCCGCATTCCCGCGCGGATGTTCGCCGTGCTCGGGCCGCTCCTACTTGGCCTCGCGGCGGTCGGTATCTACGCCGTGGTTTCCTATGCCGTCGCCCGGCGAACCAGAGAGATTGGCGTGCGGCTCACGTTCGGGGCCACCAGCAGTCGCGTCGTCTGGCAAATCATTGGCGAGAACCTCGGTGTCATCACCTGCGGTGCGGCCATTGGATGGATACTTGCGCTCGTAGTTTCTGTTCGCGTGATCGCGATGACCAAGGGTGCGGTCAACCTTCCCGTTTTCCTCGCTGTGCCGGCAATTTTGTTGGGTGTTGCCACGCTGGCCTGCTGGATTCCCGCACGCCGAGCCAGCCGCATCGATCCCATGGCCGCCCTCCGCCACGAGTAAAACCAGGCCCCTCTCTTCTGCCTTAAGGTTTTAATGTAGCGCCACCCTTTAGGGTGGCATCTTTCTATTCCCCACGTGCGGGTTTCGACTCTGCCGTCATTTCGAACGAAGCGAGAACTCTTCGGCATCCCGCGGGGTTGCCGGGATCTCTCTTCGCTTTTTAGTGATTTTCGAGGCGGAGGGTGCCCCAGGTTCGCCGTTTGAACCTGGGTCTTGCGGTTGCCTTCTCTCTTCTATTTCGTAGCGCCGACTTACATGCTCCTCGCCAGCGGTCCGCCGGCCGCGCTGTGTGTGTCATCCCGAACCCGGTCGCACTTTTTGCGAACGGCGGTGAGGGATCTGCTTTTTGCTTGCCTTTGTAGCGCCGGGCTTTCCCCCGGTTTATCGGGGTGCCGACGGTCGGGAGCCTCGCTTCTTCGCTTCTTCGCTTCTTCGCTTCCTTTGTTGCGACGCGCTGCCAAGAAAGTGGAGTGCAAGCGTGTACTGCCATTTTAGTGTTAAATATCCGTCCATGCGAAACCGGTCC
>QHYM01000299.1 GCA_003223295.1 Acidobacteriota bacterium
GAGTAGTCGAGTGACATATTCTCGATGCCCGTCTTCTGAATCACGGTGGTTGCCCACCACGCACCGGGACTCTGGCTCGATCTCCAATTGGGCATGTAGAGGCCTGGAGTGATAGTCACGTTGTTCCCGCTAATTCCAGTGACCTGCACAATCTGGAATTGGTTTCGGTCAGGATAGCGGCCGTTTGCACAGGCTGTCGATGTGCCCGATACCGTCCCCGCGATTGCGAAGTTACGCCCCGGAGCGGAGTAGGGCGAGCTGTTATCGGAAGCAAATATCTCATCCTGGCAGCTTCCGGAGTTCGTTGAAGCGTCCGACACGACCACCGTTCCGGGATCGGTTCGGTCATTATCCTGGTCGAGGATGATCCACTGACCTGCGCTTAGACCGGACGTGCTGCCGAGAGTGATCGTTGTAGCTCGTTGGGAGTAGCCGGAAGTCCACGTCGTTGTGTGCTGTGGTCCGCGTTCCCAGTTGAAGCTGCCTTGTACGCCGATAGCCGTTGCGGGACCCATCGCGCATCCGCTTGTTCCAGTGAATACTAAGAAGGTCTTGTCCGCACCCGAGCCGCGCAGGGTGACATTGCTGGCGGTGATACAGATTCCAGAGGAAAGAGTAAACGTTCCGGGACCGAGGAGAACATAAGTATTGGGAGCACAGGCATTAATGGCCGAGGCGATTGTAGAACCACTCCCTGAATATGGGGCAATCGTTGAGCCACATTGCGTTCGATTGGTGGGAATCCCTCCTTGAACCCCTGCCGTAGACCAGTCTACCGCGCGTGTCGTGTTAATGATCCCAGACCATGCCTGGGCACGGGCAGGGGCAGGCATCAAGGTGATTGCAAAAAGACCTAGAATAAGCAACCTTCGATTCATCGTGTCTCCCGGGCCCCCACGTAGTGTCTGCAGGGCCCCCACGTAAAGTCATGTTACTTGTCTCCGAGAGATTACATCAACTAGCGATGTGGCCAGATTAAGAGCAGGCAGTACTCCTGTTCCAAGGGCCAGGCCTTGCCGCGCACCTCGCAGTAAGGCGTACATTCTGCTGATTTTCGTATGATCCACGGTGTCGATTTGCTTGGAAAAACCTATGAACGCGCTGGCAAGATAGCTGCGTTTTCAAATCCGTGCTGTCTCATAATAGGCTGAATCAAGGTATTAAGTAAGGAGATCGCTGGGCAAACCTATGTGCGGAATCTGCGGGCAGTACAATTTTGTCAGTGAGGCCGCTGTTGACCGGAATGACCTCGAGAAAATGACCAGGACGATGGTCCACCGGGGGCCTGACGACGAAGGTTATCACCTTGATGGCCCGCTAGGCTTTGGCTTTCGGCGGCTCTCCATCATTGATCTTGAAGGTGGTCATCAGCCGATGTCGGACCAGGAAGAGTCTGTCTGGGTTGTTTTTAATGGTGAAATTTACAATTTCCCAGAACTAAAAAAACAACTGGAAGCCCTGGGACATGTATTCCGGACACGATGCGACACCGAGGTGATCGTCCTCGGGTATAAGCAATGGGGAGATGAAGTACTGAATCGGCTTAACGGAATGTTTGGCCTGGCAATTTGGGACGCGCGCCGCAGGCGGATGGTGATTGCTCGCGACCCGTTTGGAATTAAGCCGATCTACTTCAGGATCGACAAGGGGCAAGTCTATTTTGGCTCCGAGATTCGACCGGTCATCAACTCTGCCCGCGAGAAACTTGGGCTAGATCCCATTTCGCTGAATCTGTTTCTCCGCTATCGCTATACGCCTTCGCCCCGAACAATGTTTGAAGGTGTGCAGAAGCTAGCGCCAGGAAGCATGCTGATTTTTGAAAAAGGCGGTTACCAATCCCGTTTGTGGTACCAGTTTAAGCCCGTTCCCTTTTCACCCATGAAGTCTGAAATCGAGGCGAGTAGGGAACTGCTCGAGCTTTACAAATGTTCCGTAAAGAGGCATCTGCTGAGCGATGTGCCGGTTGGATTGCTCCTGAGTGGCGGCGTTGACTCTGCCTGTTTGCTTGCCCTGATGAATCTCTATGGGAAGTCATGGCGAACCTACACGGTAGGCTATGGAGAGAGCTTTACCGACGATGAGTTAGCAGATGCAGCGGACACGGCAGCCAGCCTGTCTTCCCAGCATTCAGCCGTGTTGTTGGATCGGCAAACATTTGAGGAAACCCTTTCCCGGATCGTCGCTTGCATGGAAGAACCCGTTGCAACGCCTTCGATCGTTCCCATGTATTTTGTCTGTGAGCGTGCCCGAAAAGACGTCAAGGTGGCCTTAATTGGGCAAGGCCCTGATGAGCTCTTTGGTGGCTATAATCGTCACCTTGGCATACGTTATGGCCATTTGTGGGCACGTTTGCCGCAATGGATGCGCGTTCCGCTTACCTCAGCCATTGCCGCGCTGCCCCGAAATGAAACCTTGAAACGAGGTGTGCAGTCGCTGGCCATCCCTGATCGGCTAAAGAGATATCAACATGTACTGTCACTTCTACCGGCCGAAAAGATTGATGGATTATTTCAGGACGGCCTCATCCGGCCGGGGACTGGCGATGAAATCCTGTCTTGCTGGCGTGAGTTTGCTCCGCTGCTCAGCGAGACGGATGAGCTTGGTGGGTTTCAATTCTTAGAACTCCGGTCAACTCTTCCCGACGAGCTCTTGATGTACGCAGACAAACTCTCCATGGCTCATAGCCTAGAGGCCCGCGTACCTTACCTTGACAAAGACATCGTGGAGTACACTGAGAGGTTGCCAGCGAGCTTCAAGGTTCGAAATGGATCGAGAAAATGGTTGCATCGCCAGGTTTGCAAGACTCTTCTTCCGGCAAAGATTTTGAGGAGGAAAAAACGCGGCTTTGCGATGAACGTTGTCGATAACTGGTTCCGGTCGGCAAGGCACCAAAAGATGGAGGAAATCTTGCTGGACCAAGAATCTCAAATTTACAACTATCTTCAACCCCGGGCCGTACGAAAGTTGTTCGACCAACACCAAACCGGAGACAATGACAATCATAAGATTCTGTTTAGTCTGATTGTTCTTGAAGAGTGGCTTAGATCTCGAGACCATGCAAGAGGGATGAGTTGATCGGCCAGGAAGCAGCGGATGGTTATTCCCGTGATCCGCACCCCATCGATTTACGCGTTGCGGGCATCCAGGTCGGTTGAGAGAAGGTGGTAAGCCATTCGGCTCACGTCGGTCCGAAAGCTCTTGGTAATTTCTCCTGGGGTCTTATCGTGGGAACGTCCCGAAGAGCGGTTGTTTTTTTATTTGCGTAATTTTGGCGAAGAGCGGCGGAACTAGATCAAAACCAAGTCTGTATAGAATCCTCACTTTGGAAATTATGCCAGTTCATTCGATGGGTCACATTTGCAGTAATGCCACTGAATATCATTTAGCATACGCTGGCTGTCCAGCAGGGAGCTTGTCTTGAGAATCAGCATCTTCGGTTTGGGTTATGTTGGCACGGTTTCTTGTGGCTGCCTCGCGCAGGCAGGACACGAAGTTTTTGGGGTCGATCCCGTCCAGGCAAAAGCGCAGCTAATAAATGCGGGCCAGTCTCCCGTGATTGAGGCGAATATCGGAGAGATTATAAGCCAAGCCGTCAAAGCAGGTCGTCTCCGAGCAACGCAGGACCAGCACCAAGCGATTCATGAGACAGAGCTATCCTTCGTTTGCGTGGGCACGCCGAGCCAAATCAATGGCAACCTCGACGTTACTTACGTTCGACGCGTTTGTGAACAGATAGGCCAAGCGCTCAAGGATAAACCGACCCGCCATACCATCGTAGTCCGTAGCACTATCTTGCCAGGAACGATGCATGGGTTGGTGATCCCCGTTCTGGAGGAATTCTCTGGAAAAAAGGCTGGCCTTGATTTTGGTGTTTGCAATAATCCTGAATTCCTCCGTGAAGGGTCGGCCGTGATGGATTTCAATTTCCCTCCAAAAATCGTAATTGGCGAGCTGGACAAAGCCAGTGGTGACACTTTGGCTGCCCTCTACGCGGATCTGGACGCTCCTCTTATCAGGACCAATCTACGAACATCGGAGATGGTGAAATATATCGATAATACTTGGCACGCCCTCAAGATCGGCTTCGCAAATGAGATTGGCAATCTGTGCAAATCCCTGTCCATCGACTCACATCAAGCCATGGAGATTTTCTGCCAAGACAAAAAGCTCAATATTTCTCCGGCCTACCTTTCGCCAGGCTTTGCCTTTGGAGGCTCCTGCCTGCCAAAGGATATCCGCGCCCTGACTTACAAAGCGAAGTTGCATGATTTGCAGCTACCCATCTTGTGCTCAATACTACCCAGCAATGAACTCCAAGTGCTCAAGGGGCTGGAGCTCATCATGGGCAAGGGGAACAAACGCATTGGTGTCCTAGGCTTCAGTTTTAAGGCTGGGACCGACGACCTGAGAGAGAGCCCGATGATCGAAATCATCGAGAGACTCATCGGGAAAGGCTATGATCTTCGAATTTATGACAAAAATGTTCATGTGGCTAGCTTGGTCGGAGCAAACAGGGACTTCATCCTGAATCATATTCCGCATATTTCTAAACTCATGGTCGAGGATATCGGTGCAGTTATTGATCACGGGCAAACGATCGTGATTGGCAATAATGACCCCGACTTTCATAGCGTGCTCCAGCGCTTGCGCCATCATCAGTGCGTCGTGGATTTCGTTAGGGTTACCAACCCGCGAAGCGAGAATGGCCAGTATGATGGTATCTGCTGGTGAGTATTCAAAGATGTCTACGATTTCCTGCACTCAGCTAATGAGCGAGCATACCAGCCTACGTATAGCGTTGTTCGTAAGCGCTTCAAAGCGTGGGCAATGAGCACTTGGCCTCAAAGGTGCCTAGAGTCGTGCTAGGGAAGAGTGTGCCCGGTTTATGAAAAGAAAAGCCTTCATAATTGTCGAGAATGCACCGTACCCTGCTGACCCGCGGGTTCGGAACGAAGCGCTAGCGCTTTTTAACAACGGGTACGAAGTGATTGTGTTATGTCCTCGAGACAGGGACTGCCCTCAAGGACATCAAGTGATCGAAGGAATTCTCGTCTATCAGCATCCGCAAGTCAAACACCGAGGCACTCGCATTGGCTATTTGTTGGAGTACTGCGGAGCGCTGTTTTGGGAGTTCTTTTATGCCCTATGGGTTTACCTGCGGCACGGGTTCCATATTATCCAAGGCTGCAACCCACCTGACGTTATTTTCCTGATTGCATTGCCTTTCCGACTTCTGGGAGTGAAGTACATTTTTGACCATCACGATGCGAACCCGGAACTATACGTATCGAAATATGATAAGAAGGGACCCCTCTACAAGGCATTAGTTGCTGTTGAAAAGCTTTGCTATCGCTTTAGCGATGTAGTCATGGCCACCAACGCCAGCTATCGAGACTTGGCACTATCGAGAGGTGGTATGGCTCCGGAGGATGTGTTCATTGTCCGTAACGGGCCGACAGAGAGTTTCAAAGCCGTTTCCCCGGATCCTGCTCTTAAGCGCGGAAAAACTTACTTGGTCGCTTACGTTGGAAACATGGATGTTCAGGATGGCCTCGACATTCTTCTTGATGTGGCCTTACGCGTCAAACAATTGGGGAGGCAGGACGTTCACTTCACCTGCGTCGGGGGGGGGCCTCGACTGACAGCGCTCCGGGAGCTGATACCTAAGAAGGACGTCACTGGGATGGTTAACTTTACCGGATGGGTTTCAGATCAAGAATTGTTGGCCATTCTCTCGACAGCGGATGTGTGTGTAAATCCGGATAAACCGTGCCAAATGAACGATATTTCTACAATGATTAAAATCATGGAGTACATGGCCCTGGGTAAGCCTATCGTTCAATTCGCATCCAAGGAAGGGAGATTCAGCGCCCAGGAAGCATCTCTGTACAGCGAAGGCTACGTCAATGATTTTGCCGAAAAGCTTCTCTGGCTACTTGATCGACCGGAAGAAAGAGCAAAGATGGGCGAATTCGGCCGAAACCGGGTTGAGAAAGAGCTCGCTTGGAAACACTCTGTCCCCAACTTGCTTGCTGCCTACGATAGAGCGTTTGATAAGCGAAGGGGATGATGGCACGGCCTAAACCGGATTGAGCAAGTTGTTCTGAAGGTTTCTTCCAACTATTACAAAACTCCCTTGTTTTCACACATCCTAGGTTGACCTTAATCTGCGCTATCGCGATGGATGCTTTGTATCCAAGCTAGAAATTAGGTCGTTTAAATCTTGGATGAAAAGAATATAATCCTTGCAAATACCGGGAAGCGTAGCGTCCTGCTGGAATGGCTTTTCGAAGGATATTTTGCGCGAGTCGAGTAGCTCTAGACTTTGCGATGTGGACTTGCATTCACAAGTGATTACTTATGCGTAATATTTTGTCGGAATACTATGGGACTCCCCTGATCCCGCGCGTTGCCTACCCTTCCGAAGGCTTCAAGAATGGTGCTGGTTTCTTTCGTTTTGGCCCCAATTTAGTGTGTTATGGGGAGTGCTCGCGAGGCGTCGCGAATGATATCTCAAATTCAGAGGCTTTTGATGTCTCCAAAGCCATTACCATCGCCAATTCGGAACTTCATTTGCCTTTCGACATTGGCAAGGTCATCGAAAATTTGAGGAGAGAGCGGTATTTCAGAAAGTTAAGCGGCGGACCGAAAGGGGGCACTCAGCGGGGCTGGATCAGGCGGTGCTATTATTCCGTTCGAGAGCTATTGCCAATCTGGTTTCGCCGGTATCTTCAGAGAGCCTACCTGAGGGATTGGAGAACATTACAATTCCCGCATTGGCCCGTCGACTTCACGGTGGATTCGCTGCACGAAAGCCTCATGCGGATGACGATGATTGCTCAAGGACGCGACAGGGTCCCCTTCATTTGGTTCTGGCCTGATGGAGCACCAAGTTGCCTAATGCTGACGCACGACGTTGAAACTGCAGCCGGCCGAGATTTTTGTCCTTCGCTAATGGACATCGATGTCTCACACGGGTTTCGTGCATCGTTTCAGGTTGTGCCCGAGAGGCGCTACAAAGTGCCCGACAGCTATGTCAACGAAATTCGAACACGCGGGTTTGAATTTAATGTCCATGATTTGAACCATGACGGGCGCCTCTTTGAGGAAAAGACCGAGTTCTTGCGCCGCGCAAAGAAAATTAACGAATACGCCAAGAAATACGAGGCACGCGGATTTCGCTCCGGGGCCATGTATCGGAACCAGGACTGGTTCGAGGCGTTAGAGTTTTCCTACGACATGTCCGTTCCGAATGTGGCCCACCTTGAACCTCAACGTGGTGGCTGTTGTACGGTGATGCCTTATTTCATTGGTAAAATTCTCGAGCTGGCCTGATTCGGCGACGAAATGGGCTCATTAGCTTTATCACCCAGCCCGACTATTTGCTTGAGCGCAGGGCTCACTCCGTCTACGAAGCACTCCTTGTATACCTTCGAGGATTATGTGCTGAGTATGGGATCTGGGAAGCTTTGCCGGCACAGCTGGATCGGTGGTGGCGGGCTCGTAGTGCAATGAAATTGATAAGGGACAACAGGGGCTACCGAATTGAGGGCCCGGAGTGTGAGCGGGCATGCATTGCCTACGCGACGCTTGACGGTGAGCGGGTCGTCTATTCCGTTGACAAGAATTCCGCGGTCCTTGGGCATCAAGGGTCGGTCGATTCGGAGTTCCGCAGCTAGGGCAGCAACTATCCGGAAGTGCCGAGAGTAGACACCAGCCATTGTTCGCGGTTGGTTTAAACAAAGAGCTCGGCATTTGACTCCCTACCCTGGTTCACAGTGGGTTGAGTCGGAAAGCGGTGAACGCCTGGCCATCGGGGGAGGAGCCTCCAAGAGTCACCTGCCAAACCGCACCGGGCCTGGTCCCCATGGTTTTCAGTCGCGGCACCCAAGTGGGCAACTGTTGCTGGGGGAGAAATGGGTTTCCTCGACTGCGAAGCATATGTTACATACTGAAGGAGTTAGAGAACAAGTTTGGGCATAGGATTGCACAGTTAAAATGGGTTTGGCGGAGTACGCTTTATACCCTAGCTGGCTGTCGATTATTCAGGCATAAATTCTTTCCGGTTTTGAGTCTTTCACGGAGCGTTAAGATGTGTGGAATAGTTGCTATTTTCTCCCAGGATGGTCCGATACCAGCCGAGGCGCTGGAGAGGGCAACCAAAAGCTTGCATCATCGTGGCCCGGACGGTCAGCGTCATTGGATCGCTGAGGATCGTAGAGTTGGTCTCGGCCACGCAAGGCTCAGCATTATCGATCTGGCGACCGGGGACCAGCCGATTGCCAATGAGGATGAGAGCCTTCGAATCGTTGTGAACGGAGAGTTTTACGGTTATGAGGCCATCCAGAAGGAACTCGAACAGGCAGGTCATAGGCTCCGAACACGCTCCGACAGCGAAATAGCACTACATCTTTATGAAGAGCTTGGCGCTCACTGCCTGAAGCACCTACGCGGTGAGTTCGCGATCGTGCTTTGGGACGCTGTGAACCGGACCATCTTCGCCGCACGCGATCGATTTGGGATCAAGCCGCTGTTCTATGCGCTCCATGAGGGCAGGCTGCATTTCGCTTCTGAAATCTTTCAGATTCCTCCGGCCCATTACATGGTGGCAACCGAGAAGCGCGTCCAACTGTACAAGTATTGGGATCTCGACTACCCGAAAGAAACGGAAGCCGCGGCGGCACGCCCAGATTCCGAATATGCCGAGGAATTCCGTCACGCATTTGAGGATGCCGTCCGGCTTCGTCTTCGAGCCGATGTTCCGGTCGGTTGCTACCTTAGCGGCGGCGTTGATTCCTGTGCCATCCTTGGGCTCGCCGCGCGACACCATCCTCAGCCGATCCGGGCGTTCACGCTAAGTTTTGATCGCCTTGAATATGACGAAAGCCAAGTCGCCAGAGAAATGGCCGTCAAGGCGGGGGCCGAGTTTTTTCCCATTCCCGTTCGGCAGGATGATATTGCAGATAATTTCGCAGCTGCGATCCAGCAGGCAGAAACCTTCTGCGTGAACGCTCACGGGGTCGCCAAATTCCTGTTGAGCCGCGCAGTTCGTCAGGCAGGCTACAAAGTGGTCCTGACGGGTGAGGGTTCGGATGAGATGCTGGGCGGCTATCTCCACTTCCGCCGGGACATGGTTGCGGGGAACGTGAACGGTCAACAACCCCGGGCTAATTCGCATTCTCCCAAGCTCGGAGAATTCCGCCTTGGATTACCTGCTTCCACATCCTCGAATGGAAACGGCAGATCTCTGGAGGGCGTAAAGCGGCTCCTGGGTTTCGTCCCCGGGTGGATCGATACCTCATCTACCCAATCGTTCAAGATGCAAGCGGTTCTCGCGGACGACTTCCTCCAGGGGTTCAAGGCCCGGGAAGGATTTCGCAGCTTTTTCGACGACATCGACGTCCAGGGCCAGCTGGCTGGAAGGCATCCCCTAAATCAGTCGCTCTACCTTTGGACAAAGACCAGGTTGCCGAACTACCTATTGACGCTACTAGGTGACCGCATGGAGATGGCTCATTCTGTTGAGGGGCGAGTGCCATTTCTCGACCATCAACTGGTCGAAGTAATTTGCTCTCAACCCGTTACGCAGAAGATCCGCGGTGCAACGCAGAAGTATGTTCTTCGGGAATCGCTAAGGGACGTGATTACGGAGACCGTGTATCGCCGGCCCAAGCATGCGTTCCTCAGTCCGCCGGCTGCTCTCAATCCGCAAGGACGATTGAGTGCTCTGATGCAGGACACGCTGCGCGGGCCCATTCTGGCCTCACTACCATTCTTCAATCAGAAGAAGGTAGTCGGCATCCTCGATAGCCTGCACACCATGGATGAAGGGTCGGGAGTAGCGAACGATCAGGTTCTCATGATCCTGCTCAGCGCCTGTGTTCTCCAGGAACGCTTTCGGCCATCCGTCTGAACGCAAAGAGGTCCTGCGGGTCCTCGGGTGCCCTGCGGAAGTCTAGCAGGCTGCCGGGCCGTTTGTAGCTTTTGCCTTCGGTGGGTACCCTCGTTACGCGTGGAGAATAAGAGCCTTGTGGCCTTGCGGGCGGCCCTTAAGAGTCGCCAAAGCTGGAAGCTTGAGGGCACAGGATGGTAACACTTTTCAGCCTTCGTCGGTTACTCGGTCGTGGGAGCCGGCGAGGTTCTCTATTCCTGTATCACATTTAACATTAAGTCCTTTGCAATCAGTATGTTAAAGCTAGGCTCGTAAACCCTCTGAGCTATTGGACCCTGAGATTATGGCAGTTTGATTGCGACATGATTGGCACGCCTGTGGCATGCAGGCTCCGTTCTCGTCACTTCCCGATGGGCTATGTGCTGGGCTCGAAGCCGAGGGGAATTCCTTTCCGAGGGCTCGCGGGGTTTGGCTGTCAATTCCGGGGCTTTGTAAGAGCTGAAGAATCGCAAGAGCAAAAGGATCTGGATACACATGGGAAATAGTCATATGGGAATCCCCGTCGCCCAAAAACATTGCGCAACATCAGCCAGTGAGCAGTCTCAGTATCCTCTGGACTCCTCCTCGCTGAGGCAGCCAGGAATCGTGCAGCAAGATGCCTTCCGCAGTGTCCCGGACCGTAGGCGAACGGAGCGTCCCCGGAGAAGGCCGCTACGCGTGATGAAATTTGGCGGGACCTCTGTGGGTGATGCGGCGTGCATCGGAAAAGTAGTCGAGATCATTCGAGCGGAGCTGCGCGAGAGCAACGTGGTGGTGGTCGTCTCCGCAATGAGTGGTGTGACGAACAAATTGGTCGCGGCAGCCAAAGCCGCTGAGTCTGGAGACCGCAAGACCGTGGCACGGATCTTTAAGGAACTACGTGCCCAGCACGAAGCGGCCGCCAGCATTTTGATTCATTCGGCGGCGCAGCAAAGGCGCCTAACCCGACTCATGAAAGATATTTTCCGGGAGGCCGATGGCCTGAGCAAAGGCGCGATCCTCTTGCGCGAGTTGACACCGCGGACGCTTGACGCAATTTCAAGTCTTGGCGAGCGCCTTTCTGCTCCTCTGGTTGCAGCTGCACTCGCAGAGCGCGGAGTCGCAAGCAAGGCGATTGATGCCACCGAGCTCATCGTGACTGACGCGTCTCACGGCGCAGCTGAGCCTTTGACGGATTTAACGCGCGAACGCTGCGAAACACGCTTGTGCCCCGTCCTACAACGGGGGATTGTTCCCGTGGTGACCGGCTTTATTGGTGCCACCAGAGCGGGCCTCGTCACAACTCTCGGTCGCAATGGCTCAGATTATTCCGCGACGATCCTGAGTGCAGCGCTGGACGCACATGAGGTCGTCATATGGTCGGACGTGGATGGCGTGCTGACGGTTGATCCGCGCCTCGTGGCCGGCGTGAGCACAATTCCCGAAATTTCATATCACGAGGCGGCCGAGCTTGCATACTTCGGTGCCAAGGTCCTGCATCCAAAAACTCTTCGACCAGTGATTCAATCCGGTACTCCAATTTGGATACGCAATACGTTCGCGCCTCAAAGGCGAGGAACGAAAATCACTCCCAATGCACACCCGAACGGAGGAGGCGTGAAGGCCCTCAGTGCAATTGGTAACTTGACATTGATTATCGTCGGAGGGCCCGGTTTCATTGGCATACCAGACGTCTTGGGCCGGATATTCAAAACGACCTCGGCCGTTCGAGCAGACGTGCTGCTCATTTCACAATCGTCTTCGCAAAACCGCATTTGTTTGGTAGTTTCATCCTCCATAGCCGACCGCGTAGCGGAGGGGTTGCGCCGCGAGTTTGCTTCAGACTTAGCGTTCGAAACCGAGGAGCACATCACTGTCGATTCCGATGTTGCGATCGTTGCGGCGGTAGGAGAGAAGTTACGCGGCATATCCGGAATTGTCGGGCGCATGTTTGGCGCCCTTGACCGCCATGACGTGAGTATTCTCGCGATCGCGCAAGGATCCTCGGAGTGCAGCATTTCCTTTCTCGTAGCGAAGAATGATATGAAGAAGGCTCTTGAGATTGTACACCGTGAATTCAAATTGGGCGCCCCGGCATGTCCGGAAATTGCTGCATCTTAGCCTTACGAAACACAGCGGAGGGCTGCGGAATCGGCTTCCTAGCGTCGCCGGAAGTGTGTTTGCGGATACCCCACCGCTAAGCGTTGGTTAGCCGCAGCGCCGCCCCGTCCACCAACTTCCATGATCAGGCGCCTCCGAGCGCGACAGGGAAACGCTCGGCGCAAACAGAGCTGTCGGCTCCCGTCTCCCTTATCCAAGGTACTCGCGGAGGATACCGAGCATCCTGCGCATCGGCTCTGCTGCGCCCCACAGTAACTGATCACCTACAGTAAATGCACCCAGATATTCGGGTCCAAGTTTCAATTTATGTAGGCGGCCTATCGGCACGTTCAGTGTTCCTGAAACCGACGTAGGAGTAAGGCAACGCAAGGTCGATCCCATGTCGTTTGGAATCACTCGCACCCAAGAATTGCTGCTGGCAAGTATTTGTTCGATGTGTTGAAGCGGTACGTCTTCGGTAAGTTTAATGCAAAGGGCCTGACCGTGGCACCGCATCGTTCCAACGCGCACACAGATTCCGTCGACGGGTACCTGGGGCTCCAGCCCCATGATCTTGTTCGTCTCTGCCATGCCCTTCCATTCCTCGCGGGTCTGTCCGCCCGGCATGTCCCGGTCGATCCAGGGTATCAGGCTTCCCGCCAAAGGAACGCCGATCTCCTGCGTTGGCAGGCTTGCATCCCGCTGCACTTGAATCATCATCTGATCAATTTCCAGAGCACTCTGCGACGGTGCGGTGCGAGTCGGCTCCGTGAGGTACTCCATCTGTTTCACCAGCTCGAGCATTTTAGCTGCTCCAGCACCTGAGGCCGCTTGATAAGTCATGGTTGTCATCCATTCGACTAACCCTGCCTTAAAAAGCCCGCTCACAGCCATCAACATCAAGCTGACTGTGCAATTCCCGCCGGCGAAAGTTCGCATCCCACGCGTTAGGCCACCTCGGATGACATCCGCATTTACTGGGTCAAGAATGATGACCGTATCTTCGCTCATGCGAAGCGTCGAAGCGGCGTCAATCCAATATCCTTTCCATCCGCTCTTTCGCAACGGGCCGTACATTTCAGTTGTATACTCCCCTCCCTGGCAGGTCATCAGCACGTCGCATGCGACAAGCTCTTGTGCATCCCTCGCATCCATGAGTACACGTCCCTCGCCGGCCTCTCTTGGGGCTGGGCCTCCGACCTTGGAGGTGGAGAAGAAAACCGGCTTGATGCCGGCAAAGTCGTTCTCTTCTCGCATTCTCTGCATGAGAACGCTACCGACCATACCTCTCCACCCAATCAAACCTACACTCAGCATGAGTCCTCCGGACAACATAGTTTACCTTGCTGAAGTCACCTGTGCAGATATATCGTCGCTGGGAGATGAGTCAGTTCATAGGAAATGCTGACCCCAGGAGCTTCTTCATGCCATTCACTGTCCAGGGGGATGGCGATTACCGTTGTCAAACGCGCGAGCATTGCTCGAGGTTTCTTCCCTGTTCGAGACACATCACTCAGCGGACTTTCCTGTTCATTTGGTCTCTTGGGAAGCAGGAGCATGAGGCATGTTCGCTCTGGCTTTCACAATTGGAAACCTCTCCCAAAGCGCGCCGGCGCTTTACGCGTTCGATCATCCATTCCATTCGTCGCTCAGGTTCACGGCCGATGCCGTAACCATGAGGGTTTGCTCGCTTGGAGGAAAGAGCGTGAAATCTTCAACTGAGGAACAGGTCAGCCGGATAGATTGAGCGACCCTGTACGTTCGGCGGCGTGCACGGTTGCTTCGACGCCGCCAGGCGGCCGAAGCTGCAAAGCAGCTAATGGTGGAGGTATTCAAGCTTCGATACTAAAAGACTGCCTGAAGCTCTTGGACCTTCAAGTGAATCACGTTGACGCCGGTATTGTAACTACACCTTTGCCTGTGAATGGAGGAACCAAATGAAGGACTGCCGCCAATTCTACATTGATGGGAAATGGATCAGTCCGACCAGAGCCCACGACCTAACCGTCATCAATCCTGCCAATGAAGCACCTATCGCTACGGTGTCACTTGGCAGTTCGGCTGACGTGGACAAGGCCGTGGCAGCTGCCAAGAGAGCCTTCGAATCCTACTCGGAGACGACTCGGGAAGAGCGCTTGGCATTACTACGACGGATCATTGATGTTTATCAGTCAAGAAAAAATGAGATGGCGGAGGCCATTTCCGAGGAAATGGGAGCGCCGATATCGCTTTCGCGAGCGGCGCAAGCTCCCGTGGGATTGTCGCATTTCTCAGAGGTCGCGCGGATCCTGGGGTATTACGAATTCGAACGGCTCCAGGGCTCGACACTCATGCGCAAGGAGCCAATTGGCGTGTGTGGCCTAATCACCCCTTGGAATTGGCCTATGAACCAGATCGCCTGCAAAGTGGCGCCCGGTCTGGCGGCCGGGTGCACGATGGTTCTAAAACCCAGTGAAATTGCGCCTCTCTCTGCCTCTCTATTCACGCAGATTCTTCATGATTCGGGTCTGCCGCGCGGTGTCTTTAACATGTTGCATGGTGAGGGACCGATCGTAGGATCCGCGATCGCTTCGCATCCCGACGTCACTATGGTGTCGTTCACTGGTTCCACACGGGGTGGTATCGCCGTGGCCTTGTCGGCCGCTCCCAGTGTAAAGCGAGTCACACAAGAACTCGGCGGTAAGTCAGCCAATATCATCTTGGATGATGCGGACCTCCATCAGGCAGTCAGAGAGGGCGTACAAGCTTGTATTCGCAACACAGGCCAGTCCTGCAACGCGCCTAGTCGTATGCTGGTCCCACGGTCGAATATCGTCGAGGCAGCCGCAGCAGCAAAATCGGCCGCGGAGGCTGCTAAGATTGGTGACCCATTCCTCGAGGACACCGGTATTGGTCCGCTTGCGTCCAAAGCTCAGTATGAAAAAGTCCAACGCCTGATTCTTCAAGGGATTCAGGAGGGTGCAAAGCTGATCACGGGCGGTCTAGGTCGCCCCGAAGGTATCAGTAAAGGTTATTTCGTGAAGCCAACGGTGTTTTCGGATGTCAACAACGAAATGGCCATTGCCCGCGAAGAGATTTTTGGACCAGTTCTTTGCATTATCCCCTACGAGGATGAGGACGATGCAGTTAGGATTGCGAATGACACTCCTTTCGGATTGTCTGGCTACGTCACATCGCGAGACATCGAAAGGGCGCGCCGTGTCTCCAAACGAATTAGGTCCGGGAACATTCACATCAATGGCCTTGAACTGAAGGCCATTTTCGGCTTCGAACCCGGGCTCCAATAGTGCGCAGCCACTCTTGTCTAGACCAGTTTGCAAGGTCCGAGCTTCGACGCAGGACTGGCCAGCTTATCGAAACGATCACAACGCTGATGCTGGGTTACAATGATTCCAAGCGAGCTCCACCTCAGGCAGCCTGAATGGGACAATCAAAGAAGCGCGGGAGGAGAGCTGAATACCTGCGGTTACCGATAGTGGGGGCAACGCATTCAAGGTTGCTGAGATTTAGCCGTGAAGCATACGGATGTCGAGAATATAATGATGAAATCGACGAGCAGTTTCGAGCATCGCGTATGTGAATTGATTCAGGCATCTATCGCCACTAAGCAGCTTTTGATCAGCAGTTCAGAAGCCGTGTTGGGAGTTGCAAAAGTCAGCGAAGTCTTGGTTTATGCTTTCCGACACGGGAAAAAGGCCTTCCTGTTCGGCAACGGTGGCAGCGCGGCAGACGCCCAGCACATCGCTGCGGAACTCATCGGGCGCTTTGCTTTCGACCGACCAGCTCTACCAGCGTTAACTCTGTCAGAGAATCCTTCTTGTGTCACGGCGATTGGAAATGATCATGGGTTTGATTATGTCTTCTCACGTCAATTGGAAGCCCTGGCTAGCCCAGGAGACATTGCCATTGCCATCTCCACGAGTGGCAATTCAGCCAACGTCCTCCGAGCTCTGTCAATGGCGAAGGACATGAAGATGCACACGGTAGGCTTGACAGGCCGTACTGGAGGCAATCTTAGGGATATGGTGGATCACTGCATCTGCGTGCCATCCAGCGACACCCCTCGCATACAGGAATGCCACATCCTGATCGGCCACATCATTTCAGAACTGGTAGAAAAAGAAATCTTCCATGAGAAACGAAGTGTTTGATTTCGCAACCAAAATGATTTGGCAACCAAGATCCTTATCGGCGGCGATTTTTCATTGCGTCTAAGAGTTACTTCGCCCTCGACCGGGTATCGATTCTGGGCGGACGTTCAGGCG
>QHYM01000300.1 GCA_003223295.1 Acidobacteriota bacterium
CAACAACAAGGTCAGCGCAACCTGACTCGCGATCAGCACATTGTTCGTTCTGCGTCCCGACACACTTCCCGCGACGCGGCGCAAGTTTGTCTGTGCCAACTGCCCTGCCTGCGTCCGCGAAAGCTGCAACGCCGGCCACAATCCAAAGAGAACTCCCGTCGCCACTCCCACCGCAACACTAAACAAGAGCACCGGAACATTGATGCGAATCACCACCTCCGGTGCAAAGGCATATTGAGGCAATAACGCCCGAATACCCGCCAAGAGTCCATAAGATGCAAAAACGCCCAGCACCGCGCCGATCACGGCAAGCAGGAGAGACTCAGTCAGTAGCTGTCGCACAATGCGCCCCCGCACCGCTCCGACCGCCGCCCGGACAGCGAATTCATGCTGCCGGGCCGTGCCCCGCGCCAACAGGAGAATAGACACGTTCCCGCAACCAATCGCCAGTAGCAGTGCCACGCCGCCAAGCAGCAGATATAAAGTTCCGCCGATGCTTCGAACAACCCATTCGTTCAGCCCCTCCACACGCACTCGGAAGTGCTCGGGAAAGCGTTTCGGCATGTCCTTTGCGAATTGATTCATCAGAGGCTGCAACGCAGAATCCGCCGCTTCGTGCGTCACACCCTTTCGCAGCCGCAGATTGATGATGAACGTCAGCCCCGGATCCTGAGTGAGTTTCAGTGGCAGGTAGACATCCGCGCTATACCAGCGAAATCGCGGCGCTGCAACTCCTACGATGAGGTAATTCTTCCGGTCCAGTTGAATCGTTTTCCCGACCACGTCCGGGTCTGAAAGGAAATGTGTCTGCCAAAACTTGTAGGACAGCACGGTGACTGCTTGCGGGTCCTGTCCCTCGACGGCGTCCGACGGCCAGAGTCCCCGCCCTAGAGCTGGCGGTACTCCGAGATCGGCGAAACCGTTCGCGATTAACCCGATGGCGTCGACATTCTCCGGAATGTCGTGCCCAGTCAGAATCATGGCGTGGTAATCCATGGCCAGCAGGCTTTCCACAATTGCGAGCTGCCGCACTTGACGGACCTGCGCCCCATTGAGATTGATCCAATCCGCCTGGCCCGCCTTGCTTTGCATCGTAAGCCGAACAATCCGGTCCGCCGCCGTGAACGGGTATGGGTTGATCAACCCCGCATAGATCACGCTGAACACCGCCGTCGTCGCCCCAATCCCCAGTGCAAGCGACACTAACGCAGTCAGCGCCAGCCCCGGGTTCCTGACAAGCTGTCTGACCGAATATTGCAGATCCTGCACTATAGTCCGCATTTCTTCATCGTAGATCGTCTTCCGACGATTACCTCTCTTTGCTGACATTACGCGCACTTTGCAATCGGAGGCAATTGCCGTTTTCCGATTTCGAGTCCTGAATTAACGCGGAATCGTACAAGGGGATTGATCTCCGGTTACGCGACTCTCCAGGAACTTGTTGATAAGTCCTTTCAAATCAAGAAATCGTCCTATTGCAAGCACCGAAACCGGCTATCGCAAATTGACATCTAACTAAGATAGTTGGAGGGGCCCTCATTGACGCAGGGCTCCCTTTCACTGAACGCAAGCGACACTTGCACGAGTTAAGCTGTGATCCATCACAGACAGCCTTCCCGGACGGGAATCTGCATGGCTTTGGTGACCGCCGCTCTGATCGGCCCATCCTCTCGCTCACAGAGCCAGAATGCAGAAACCACTCTGCGAGTCACGACCAGGCTGGTGAACGTCAATGTCGTGGTGACGGACGCGTTGGGCAAACCCGTCAAGGATCTTACTCAGGACGACTTCACTCTTCTTGACGATGGCCAGCCCCAGAAGATTGCCTTCTTCTCGGCCATCGACAACACGCTTCCTCCTGCCACAGTTTCCTTGCTTGGCCCAGATACCTATACGAACCGCCCAGCCGATTATGGAGCGCCGCCGAGCTCAACCATTCTGTTATTTGACACGCTGAACTCGCATTGGACTTCCCAGGGCTACGGACTTTATCGCATCCGCAAGTTTCTTCGGCAAATCGAGCCAGAAGACTACATCGGAATTTACTTATTAGCCGACGACCTCAAGGTCGTCCACGGTTTCGACCGCGATGCCTCCGACCTGTTTACTGCCATCCGCCGCTACGATGACTTGCATTCTCATTCGCCGGAGGCGCGCGATGCGGCCAAGGAGAGCACCGGCGATCCAGACCTAGACCACTTTCTCTCCGGCAAGGACAATAGGTATCGCTTCGAACTGGATCGCAGAGCATCGCCAGCCTATCGGAGAGACAAGCTCACTCTTGCGAGACAAGTGACAATTGCCTCGCTTCTGGAAATAGGCAGGCAGCTTGCAGCCGCACCCGGCCGCAAGTCGCTCATTTGGGTAAGCGACTAAACCCCCGCGGGCACGGGTTGGCTCACCCTCGATGACCAGGCGGGGCTAATGCAAGACTTGCCCGAAAAGCCGGGCATTAACTTCCCGAACTTGCCGCCGGTCCGTGATCGCGACGACGTTGAACGCTTGATCCGCTTGATGAATGATGCCGGGATTGCTGTATACACCGTCGATTCCCGCGGCCTCGAGACGGTCGATCTTGGCTTCCGCAACACTGGCGGTATTGGCATACCGGTGGACTCGGGGCCTGTGACCGGCCTAATCAACCGGACCCCCGAGCCCAACGAAACCTTACTTGAACTCGCAAGCCGCACCGGCGGACGCGCCTTTTACAACCGCAACGACTTGGAAACCGGCATCCGGCGCGCGGAAGACGACGCTCGTTTCACCTACAACCTTGCCTATGCTCCTGACCATAATCGTTGGAAGGGCGAATGGCGCAAGATTCAGGTGAACGTCAACCGCCCGAAGGTGACGGTATTAGCTCGCGGCGGCTATTTTGCCTTGCCTGACCCGCGCCCTGTGCCGCCAAAGAACCGCTTTGAATTTCTCAGCCAGATTGCCGCCAGCCCCATTGAGTCCAGCCAGCTTCCCCTGACCGTCCATATCGCCACCACCTCGGGCGCCAAGGGGTCAAGGATCGACGCCAAAGTCCATCTCAACCCGCAGTCCATGCTCACCGATGTGGACAACGGCCATCGCAAGGGCAGCTTCGAAGTCATGTTCATGCAGATTGGCGAGAAGAACAAGCTTCTCGATGCAACCCAAAAAGACGTCGAAGCAGACCTCGACCCCAAGGAATATGCCGCTGTCTCACAAAGGGGCTGGGAGCTGACTGCGCAACTTGATTTTAAGTCCGGCGCCACACTCCTCTGCGTCATTCTTCATGACAAGTCTTCCGACGCCGTTGGCTCGGTGCGGATTCCCCTTGCACGTTATTCCGCAGCGGCCACGATGCATTGATCCGCCTTTGACTTCATCCCTCTTCTAGGTCGGCCCAGAAGGTAATGCGCGCCGTGGCATAGAAAGTAGTGGCATAGAGAGTTTGTACCGAACAGTCGAGCTCGACCGCCGAGATCAGGTGACTGCGACTAACTCCTGGCCCAACTTCCCTTCTAAAGAGGGGAGTAAGGTCGATAATCAGGCGGCAGCACCTACTGGGTCAAGTACACCCACCTTGCACCGAGCGACAATCGCTCACCAAAGAGTGCGGATGGAAGGGTGGCGACAGAGGCGGCTTGGCTCAATGGGAACAATTGGGAAAAAAGAAGAGAGAAAAAATGAAAGAATAGACTTGACACTCACCGGCCTTCTCATGGAAGGAGTTGGACAAAACAATCAGGCAGTGTATAACTTTGCCAAATGCGAATACCAAGCGCGATTGTTATCGTCCTCGGTTTTTTCCTCTCTGTCAGTGCGCGCCCAGAGCCTCAAGTCACTTTTTGCGAGTTGGTCAGAAATCCGGAGCTGTACAACGGGAAGGAGGCGACCGTTCGGGCGACCTACAAGTACGGATTTGAATGGCAAATGCTCTACTGTTTGGATTGTCTGGACAATGGCAAAGCGTGGCTTGAACTTCCCATTGATTTGGATGACGCCTCAGTGAACGCCCTGAAGCGAGCGCCGAAAGGTGCTGGCACTGTCAATCTCACTGTTCATGGGGTCTTTATGAGTGGTGCTCACTACGGACACGAGAGCATGTATCGCTACAAATTCGTAGCGCACAAAGTCAGCAACGTGGTTGTCGTGATTAAGGGAATGAAGACTCTTGAGGAGGAGCAAAAGGCCGAGACTTCGGATTCGTCCCGCCGCAGGCCCACCGCTTCCAAGTACTGAGCGGGATCCGGCCGGGAAGAAGATTAAACAGGACCCGCGCGCTGGAGTGGAACTTTCATTCCTCGAAATAATAACAATTGACGTAACCATTAAGGAAAATTGTCTTGACTTGTTTTGAATGACGGGGTTAGCCTCCGTGCGTCCTCGACCGCACCAGGTACTTTTGAACATGCAGTTTTAACAACGGGGCGGTCCGCTTTTTTTTCGCTGATCTTTGAAAACCGAGTCCGAACGCAGAAGGAGTCCTATGATCCGGAAATACGCTCTAGCATGCTTTCTCGCTATTCTGGGGTTCCTGGTGGTGAGCCCGTCGTCACGCGCACAGGAGCCAAACAAAGCACAGGAGGGAAACAAGCCGATGGTGTTTGAGGGTACCGTCGGCGGGTGGAGGATTATCGAAGAAGGGCAGCCACCGGTGATGATCCACGCAACCGCTGAAGAAATGAAACGATTTCGCGAGGCCAACCCCCATGCGCGGCCCGGCCAGGTACAAGCGGCTAGCACCGCAAATGACCTGACCTACCATGGCGGAATCGGTGGCATCGGCGTTGAGACGGCCCCCAAAGTCTTTCTAGTCCTCTGGGGTTCACAATGGAACAACAACGATCCGAGTGGCGAGTCGGCCCTTCTGCAGTCCTTTTATCAGGGGGTCGGAGGAAGCTCCTGGGCGAATAGCGTCACCCAGTACTGTCAGAGCGTGCCGAGCGGCACAGTATTTTGCAACGGCTCAGGCGCCGCGGCCGGTAATCCGTCAGGCATTTTCGCGGGAGTCTTTGCTGACAGCGGGAGCCTCGCACCGTCACATCCCCGCCAGTCGCAGCTCGCGGCCGAGGCCGTTCGCGCCGCGCAGCACTTCGGCAACACTACCGGTGCCAGCAATGCGAGCGTACAGTACGTGATCGCCACGGCGTCGGGACACAACTCCCGGGGATTTGGGACGCAATATTGCGCGTACCACAGCGCGACCAGCTCCACGGTAGGCAACGTCGCTTACACGAACCTGCCCTACATCACCAACGCCGGTGCCAACTGCGGGGCCAACTTCAACGGCCTGGGCGCGGATGCCGGCATTACTATCGTCGCCGGTCACGAGATGGCCGAGACGATGACCGACCAGTTCCCAAACGGGGGTTGGCTGGACTCGGGCGGAGCGGAGAACGGAGACAAGTGCGCCTGGATCTCCTCGGGGCAGGGCGCGGCGGCGGACATCACCTTGTCAACGGGCAGGTTCCCAGTGCAATCGTTGTGGAGCAATGCATTCAACAGCGGTGCGGGCGGCTGCGTGCTCTCGTATCCTTGATGAAATGACGCGCTGAGCGTCCCCATGCCGGAGGTGCCACGGGTATCTCCGGCATTTTTGTCTTCTGCAGTCACCGACAGCGAGCATTGCAGCGAAGAAGCGTCTTTTGAAGGCGAGAGAACCACCTGGAACGTTCATGACGGCTCGCCTCCTGAGGTCCTGGTACAGCCGACAGATCAAAAAATCTCGCAAATCGGAGTAGTGGGGTATACTTACAGGATTCTCCTCACGGGCAAGGAGACAGCTGGCCGGTTTTGTCTGATCGACATGTACGTTCCTCCCGGTGGAGGGCCACCTCCTCACCGCCACGATTTCCTGGAGGCTTTCACTCTACTCGAAGGGGAACTCGAGGTTGTATTTCGCGCAGCGAAGCAAGTTGTGCGAGCGGGTCAGACGATCCATGTTCCGGCGAACGCTCCCCAGCAGTTCCACAATTCATCTACCCACCCGGCGTGGATGCTTTGCCTCTGTTCGCCCGCTGGCCAGGAGGATTTCTTCGTGGAGATCGGTGTGCCAGTCCCAACCCGTACGACCCCTCCGCCAGACTTGGATGGAGCGGCACAATCAGAGTTCAAGGCGAAGGCCGCTGCGCTTGCTCCGAAGTATCGAACGGAATTGCTACAACACGCCTGAACACGAGCATCACACCGAACAAAACGTGTTAGTGCCCTAAATCGGTAAAGTGAAGTTCTGGAACCGGCGTCTGGTACGTTCTGGTGCGCTGGCTCTACTTCAACCCGAACAAAAAGGATGCATCCGAGCCGGAGCCGCGTCTAGAACAAGCTTAAGCACGGAATAACTCATCGAATTAACAAATAATCTGGTCAAGAGGCAACCCCACACTTTGCTCACGCCCATACGGGCTCACGCACAAACCCTTCCGGGCAAACAAGTTCCCCATAAATTGATCGGCAGAGAGGTCCCTCGCGAACACCACGTGCGTGAAAGGGATTTCTCGCCACCACACCACGATTTGCGCTACTGTAGGGTTGCTCAAGGCTGACCAAAGCATCATGCTCTGCTGCGACGGTGAAGTCTTCGAGCATGAAAGTGTGCCTCAGGAGGTTGCCATGGACATGACTACAAGCACTCGGCAAGCAGGCGGCGTCACCATCGTTGACATCAGCGGCCGGATTGTGCTCGGCGAAGAAAGCGCTGCCCTGCGCGAATTGGTTTGCGATCTGCTCAGCAAGGGACACAAGAAGATTCTATTGAATCTCGGCGATGTCACTTACATCGACAGCGCAGGCTTGGGCCATCTCGTCAGTGCTTTCACGAGTGTGCGGAGGCAGGACGGAGAGCTGAAACTGCTCAACCTCACGAACAAGGTTCACGATGTGATGCAAATTACGAGGCTCTACACCGTCTTCGACATCACGGACGACGAGGCCGCAGCCGTTAAGTCCTTCGGTCCATCGGCAGCAGCAGCCAGATGACCGTCGGCGGCTTATAGTCAACAGTCCCCGCATAAAACATCCGTTTCGCTCACGCCCACATACCGGCTTCGTTGACCGGTCCGGTAGAACCAACGTAAGATTCACGCC
>QHYM01000301.1:0-13156 GCA_003223295.1 Acidobacteriota bacterium
CACTCCTTGCTGAAGTGCCCTTGTGCACCCCTGATGTCCGGTAAGAGCCTCAATCTTGGCCAGAGCTTTCATCACGAAACACGTATGGAAATGATCTACAAAATCCCTCGTCCCGTCGGTTGTGTAATACCAGGATCCGTCTGCGTTTTGCGACTCAAGTACGAAATTCAGATTTCGCTCCGCTACGGCTAGACATTTGTCATCGGAGAAATCTACGGCAGCGCTTGTCAGCAGGAACGCTCGATATGCGTTCGCATTGACCACTCTCATCGAATTGCCCGGTGAAGGAGCGTAGGAGCAGGTCGAGGCGGTGGGGGACGTTTCGAGATCGTTGTAGTCCAAAAGGGCGTGCTGGGCGATCGACAACATGATCTCCCTCCACTTTTGATCGCCGTCTATTGCGTATACCTGCTTGAAGGCTTCGTACACATAGGGCACCGTGGTGATCAGTGGTGTAAATTCCCGGACCGTACCGCGCAGCGTCTCCCAATTAAATGGGTATCCCCAGCAATAATGGTCGTACCCTGGACACCTTGTTTCCTTGAGAACCTCAAGGAAGTGGACCGCCCGCTTGTAGTATTGCTCCTGTTCAAAAATGAGCGCGAGCAAGCCAAAGCCCATTGCATAATGCGCATCAGCGATTGGGAATCGCTGCGGTTTCCAGAACAGCCGCCTAGCCGAGGGCACAAAGGCCTCACAAAATACCATCGGGCAGACTGCCACTGTTCCTAACAAAGGCTTCTTGTAGTATAGCGCTTTGGCGGCCCGCCCCAGATCACTTGAGAAAAAGCTCTGGAAGTCGTGAGAAAGTTCTCCGTATTTATTCAGCCATTCAATAAACCGCAGAATAGTTGCTTGAACTTTCTCTAATTGCAGAGGGCTTGCCCCAACTGCCACTTCCGTCTCAACGGTTGATTTCGAATGTGAACTCATCACATCCCCCATTAAACTTCATCACGGCACCACCGCTTGGTATTAGCATTTGTTCCGCGGATGCTGCTTCTCCTGGCGTCGGTTAGGAACTCCAACTCCGTGACTTGCTTTTCCCGCAGATGAAATGAATCGTTCAGATCGGTTTATTTCGGAGGGCAGCCGGACGAGCGGACTGTTCAGTAGGCATCAGCTCGAAACTATCGATGCGTTTGAGAGTACAAACGAAAGCCAGGATTTTTTTCAGCTTTCGCATCTGCTCCTGGCGATGGAATTTCATGAGTTCGTCCGAGACAGGGCGCGCTTCGCCCTTTACAAAGGCAACCAAATAGCCTAGGAAGAGTGCCATACCACCTAATATGTATGGCTTCTTGATTAACCGGTAACAGCACCGGAAGAGCTCCCACAGCGGATGTCCTCCCATGTAGTAGTCTTTTTTGCCGTACGCGTAGGCTGAGCCCAGGATTCCGCGATCGGCCGTTCCCAAGACCCGATGATGCAAGAATGACTTCTCACGATACGATCTCGTCTTCCACCCGATCATGCGAGCTGTTGTAACCGCGATCCAGTCAATGCCACCGTTCTTGCTCGGAAAATAACCGCCAATTTCCTCGAAGCATTGGCGCCGGAACATCTGGCACTGCCCGGAAACGTAATTCTGACCTTCAAAACTGTCAATTGCCGAACTGTAACCATTTTCTGTGAAGATGGTCCCTGCAACTCCCAGTTCGGGGTCATCCCTGAACTTGTTCATCAGGAACTCAAAATGATCCTCATCCAAGGAAACATCTGCATCTAGGTTGCCGATTACTTCGTACATGACATCTTTAACCCCCTCTTTGCCCGCATTGAAGGCATGCACTTTCGCGGCGAAATTCCGACCTTTCCGCTTCGGCAAGCTAACCAGTTTTATCCAATCATGTTTCTCTACATACCGGCTGACGATGCTCGCAGTCGCATCGGTGGAACCGTCATTCACGATTACCCATTTGACAGGCAGAACTGTCTGCTTCACGACAGACTGAAGCGTCTTTTCAATTAGTTTCTCCTCGTTGCAAGCAGGAGTGATCAGGACGTATGGCACGGTACGTGTATTTTGTCCCATTGTTCACCTCAAAATTGTCTCCTGGGTCGCTGGTCTTATCGTTTCAGCAATTCCTCATACACACTGCGAGTTGTCTTGCCAACCTCGTCCCACGAATGTCGCGCGGCTACATAGTCACGAATTTCCTTTCGATTCCGTTCCAATTCTTTATACAAATCGCTCTCAAAATATGTTTCAAGCGCATTTGCCAGATCCGCCGAATCACCGGGCTTAAACACGTACCCAGTCTTTCCTTCGATGATGTCTTCGCGGAAAGAACCCACATCCGCTCCTATCACTGGCAATCCGTAGGTATAACCCACGAACAGCACTCCACTCTGAAAAATATCCTTGTAGGGCAGGACGAGGGCATCCGCTGCTTTAAGGTACAATTCTGTCTCTTCATCGCTGATAAATTCCAATTTCTGGATCACACGATCTCGATAACACGCTCTCTCGATGGTTTGTGCTATCTTTGCCATGTACTGCTCGTATCCCTTCATCGGTTCACCGGCGATAATCAGCCGATAATTCGGATGGCGAGCGTAGACCATTTGAAATGCTGCAAGTAAATATTCCAAGCCTTTGTACGGCACGATTCGGCCAAAAAAAAGCATGGTTCGTTCTTCACTTCCGATGCCCAATTTCTTCTTCGCCTCTCTCGGAGTCAGGTCGGTGTCCGGCAAGACGTTATAAATCCCGAAGGGAATCACTCTCACTGCGTCACTTTTTGCGCCGAATTCTTCGACTATTTCGCTCTTCATTTTTTCGGTATGTGCAAAAACGCAGTCAGCGAGGCGATACTGGCACCGCAAGGTCAGCCGATTCGGTAGCGAATCCTCCAAGTCCCTCTTGGCCGCATTCACATTGTGCGCTGTCAAAACGACCTTCTTACCAAGGAGTTTAAAGTAGGCCATCAAGAAGGTCCGGTCGAGGTGCTCGAACTTGTAATTCCAGAGGATATGAAGGATCTTAGGGCCATCGAAAGTCACATAGCGGATCAGTCGAACGTAGTATCCGAGGAGCTTGAATAGTTTCTTCCAAAATGTGGCCTCCGGTTGTTGTATTCCTCCTAGATTGAGAAAGGTCAAGCTCGGGGTCTTTTGGAACTCCGGGCTGTACACGCGATCGTTCCCGATAACGTCTACCCGCACGCCCCTTAAGGAAAGTGCCATTGCCAGTCCAAGAGCATAGGATTTGTCTTGGCATCCGGTGAGGAGCGCAACCTCAAGATCCGCTTGCGTCTCCAGGCTTGTTTCCCCGACCAGATCTGCGTTTCTTGCAAGAGTGAATGCAAAGTGCAAATTCCGCATTGTAAGTGTTAGTTAGCTTTAGCAGCGTACCACCAGCTATTGTACAACCCTCCGTAAGACGTTCATGGGCATGCGATATAAAAAAACGTCCGATAGATCACTAGCGAGCCATCCGTGCAGCATCTTCATTCTCAGAACATTTATACGAGCCATGACATCAGATACAAGCAGATACTGCAGATGGTGCCTTTCCAGTGCGTCACATCGCGTGCTGCCGATCGCCAGCGAAACCATGGATATCGGCAAACGGACCCGTGTACTTGCATACCGGGCATTCAAATTGTTCCTTTGTCCGGTTCAACAGCCGGAAGATAGGCAAAGGCAGTCGCGCCTTGTTTCTTAGTCTTTGAACAACAGAGGACAGCCGTGAAATTTCAGTGGTTTTTATCATCTTTCTGATGTTCAACTCCCAACCCTGTATCGAAGACTGGCCCAAAACTGTCCACCAGGACAGTAGATTCGGCTTTCAAAGCAAGATGAGACTATAAGGAGGGGCCAATGCCTTCGATGTTCTCGGCATACTTGCCTCCCGTGGGGTACTGAGATGAGACTGCTACGACTACTATTGTTGTGGACATTCGCTGCCATCCCGACTTTGGGGCAATCTTGGTCCACCATAAACGTAGACTATCTTATTAACATGAATACCAGTACGCGAGGCACCGCGCTGAGCTCCGCGATTGTCTCGGCAGGTACGGTCGGTGATACCACGTTCAGTTCCATTTCGACCACCAGCGCCTTCACGGTCGGCGCAAACCAGGGACTATGCTCGAATCTTGGATCGATCTCCATCAACGGCACCAGCACGGTCTATCCGCCGCAATCGCAAAATTATAACAATATTGCTATTAATGATGCCGCTAGTTTTAACAATACAATTCTTAACTTGTCGGGCGCGGCGGCGGCGGCTAAGGTCGCATCTGCGGCGGTGTGCATCTACCTTGGTCCTCCGAGCAACGCCGGCGGCGGCGGCGACTGGGATCGCTACGGTTTGTGGGCCACTGCTAGCGGCACGGGCCAATACGCCATGCTCCAAATATCCCAAGGAAGCGGATGCACGACTCAAGCACCGCCGTCTGGGTATGTCTGCGCGCGACTGGAAGGCAAGCCCACCGCACATAGCGGATACTTTTTTCTTCAGCCGCAGCATGCCTACTGGTTTTCATATTGGTGGAACAACAGCAGTTCGACAGTTGCGGGTCAGCCTGCTGGGACGATGCTGCTTCACGTATATACCGCGGACGGCACGCCGATTCCCTGCGTGACAAGCACCGGCTGCACAACGCTTTCCGCCAGTGGCAACCTCGCGGCGGACATCATTCGGAATCAGACGGCCATACTAACGGCCGGTTCTTACGGCAGTACACTGACCTACGTTAGCATCGGAAACAACGAGAACTCCACGAACTTAGGAACCACGTCGTATTACCAGAATGCTATATTTAACTTTACGACCGCTCCCTTTCCGCTGTTTTGGACGCAGACCGATCCTTGGGCTAATGTTGTCGCTCCCCCGCGAGGCTCAACGTGGAGCTCGGCTGGCGTCCAGCCCGGAATCCCCGCGAGAACGAGTCCGGTATGTGCGAATTTGACCTCAAGCGCTACGACAGCGCAAATCAATTCCGACGAGGCGCTGGCGCAAACCAGACGGTATTTAGCCCCACAGCCGAATGGACTATTAACAACGCTGAGAGCACCTATGAAGGCAATGCCACGAACCTAACAACTTGGACTCCTGGCGGCGGCGTGGGAGGCGCGAATCCGTTCACCCTCACTCATCAATATCCGATGGGGACTAATACGATCATCCTCGCCTCGGTAGCCAATCTAGCGGTTGGCAATGACATCGTCATTGACCAGCTCGATCCTACCGTCGATTATGGCGGTATTCTTGTGGCGCAGCTCAATTCGGGCGGAACGGCCGTTTCGCCTGGAGTTGCTGGTCCGTGGACATCCCAGGGAAATGGTGTAAACGTTGCGCGAGGATCCTGCCACGGTAGTTTTCCCTGTTACTCGCAAGCTCAAGAAGTCACCGTAACTAGTTGTAATGGTGTCAACACCGTAGGTTCAGCCTGCTCTGGCATTAACGTAACGGTCACAATCTCTCCCGGTCTTGAAATGCAGAACTGGGGATACGATTATGCCGGAAACAGCCTTTCGACCTCCGCATGGTGGCCCGCTACTCAGCCTCAAGGGGATGGAATTGAGGATCTCGGCTTGAACATGACAAATTGTTCAGGTTGTGCGGCTATCAACTTCCTCATTGCGCAAAACTGCTGGGTTAAGGGAGTAGCTGTCACGAACGGCTCCCCCTCAAACCGAGGCTTGATCCGAGTAGAAGTTGGCCACCACATCACGATCGAGAACAACTACGTCTTTGGCGGCATCGTGGGTTCAACCGGCGTCTACGGCATCGAACTTGATGCCTGCTCCGATTGCTTAGCGATCAATAATATCGTCCAAGGCGTCAGTACACCTCTAATTCAGAATAGCGGGAGCATTAACAACGTCTGGGCCTACAACTTCGGGCATCGCCAAGAACTTGACAGAAGGCAACATCATGAACGGCCACACGCAAGACTCGATCCACGGAACAGCGAACCTCGAAACGGACTTCCGAAACAACTTTTGGGGGACGTATCCTGAATGCGCCAATTCAATTATCTATACCGGCGTCTATGGGCAATGCGTGCAGAATCTGTCGCCTGAGAACGATTCCGTCTTTCACCGCTTCTCGAACTTCATCGGGAACATCCTGGGCACGCCAGGCGTGGAAACGAATTACAGTTCTACCGGTTTCGCCATCGGTAGTGGTCCCTATTCCATCTATCAGTTTGGCGGCCAAACTGTCAGTAGCGCTGACCCGAATACACAAGGAACCGCAATGATCTGGGGCAACGCCGACGCGGTGACCGGCTTCGGCTCCCCTCGCTACAACTGCTCCGAAGTTGCAGAAGGCACGGCTTGGCATGCGCAGGCTGTCTGGTATCAAGCATTACTTTATCAACCGTGTCCGATGACCAACACGTTGCCGGCATCGTTTTTTTACTCGGCAAAACCCGCTTGGTGGCCCTCAGGTAAGCCCTGGCCGATCATCGGGCCGGATGTGACGGGCGGCAATCTTCTGCAATGTACTAGCGGAACGTACACCCGCTCGCTCGTGACGAATGCATTGCAATGCGGCTCTCCAGCGACTACTTCCACATGGGCGAACGGCCACGTCTACTCGAACCCCGCGATGGACTGCTATTTGAACGTCATGCGCGGCAATTCCGACGGCACTGGCGGGCCATTGAGCTTCAATGAAGCGAGTTGCTACGTCACTAGCACCGGCTCGGGTCCCACACCGCCTACCGGACTGACCGCGGTTGTGCAGTAGGTGCCAGCTGGCCAGCACTTACGCGGCAACTCGCTAGCGGAGTCGGGGATCGGAAACGGTCGCGCTTTCTCTAACGTGGGGACGGGCTCCACTGCACACCAAGTGAAAGCGAGTTGTTTCAAGTCCGTTGGTGACGGTCACTTGATCCACTGTGGGAACGTTTGGCACTGGACCTGGCGCGCGTCCTAAAATATCCACTCTTACGCACGCCAGAACACTTCGACGCACCCTTCGGTGCAACCCTCAAGGACCTGCCGAAAGCTGTCTGCAGTTAGCCATTGGCCCAGTGCCAAACCGTGTTCGCAGTCGACTGCATAGTTGAACGTTCCATCGGCAGCAAGCTTTCGAAGCAGTTCAACACACTGTAACCCTTCGGCCCTGAACTCCGGGAGATTCAGTTCAAAAGAAAGGTAGGGAACGGGACGTCCTAATCCCCGTATCACATTTAACTCATATCCCTCAACGTCGATCTTTATAAAGACTGGAAGTCCATATTCATTTATGAGCTCTTCAAGCGTTGTCGCTTGCACCGACTTCCGTGTCGCGAAATCCAAACCGCAGTGTCCATATTTGTGCCTGGCTTTATCCTGTCTTAACGTATTGGCCCATTTCTGACTGAGTGTATTCACCGCCGATCCGTCGCCATCAATCCACATCGTTTCCACCGTATTTTTGTCACTTACGGCCTTGCCAACGATTACCACGGGTTTTGGAGCAATTCGAAGTTTTACAAACTTTGCCTGCAAGATTGTTTGATTTTTTTCATCAGGCTCCACCGCGACTATTCTTGCTCCCAATCGCAGGAACACATCCGTCTTGAAACCTTCATTCGCGCCGACATCGAAGATCAGGTCGTCGTCGCGCAGTCCAACGAGGAGATTCCGATAGAACTCAACCTCCTTGTCCCTAGACACGATCCACTTCTGGTCCCTTATCTTCCAATACAGATCATGTATCCTCGAGGCTCTTAGTCGATGGTAGATTCCGGTGTTGCTGAGCATGCGCTTAAGCTGCCGTATAAATGGTTTCATGCGTCCTCTCAATCCCACTCGGGTTCGGATGGATCCAGCAAGACCGGATGAGACGTTGCTAACTATGATGCTCTTTGGCCTCGTCGCGCTTAATCTTGATAGTCAGAGCCAGCGTCTCCGGGCCAAACAGGAACCGCCACCACCGGGATTTCAGTCCTGCGAGCCAAATTATCTTTCCTGCGGTGTGGTAGCATGTCGCGTACAAGGTTGCGGGTTTGGTTCACCGGTCCGAGTCCACCGTGGAGGGACACGACTCCAGCAAGGTACAAAGCAAAGAAAACTAAGGAGACCCAGAAAAACTCGACCAGGGCGCCAAGCACCCCAGCTGAGTCTACAACATGGGGCTTCAAACGGTGAACCAGCATGGCGGCACCGCAACCGGCTGCGGCCGAAGCCACGAAGAATTTCCAAACAGCCGCCAACACGGAGCTCACAGAAAGGCCGACGGGAGTCCCCGCGTACCAGATAGCGGGCACTAAGAGAACGAAATAGGAGACCGTCCAGGCCAAAGCTATGCCCGCGGGTCCCCAAGGGAGAGCCACCACGAACAATCCGACGGTGCAAACCGATTCGATCACGCCCCAACGAAACCAACGGTCGGGACGGCCACTGGAAAGGTGAATCCAGCCGTGGGTGTTATAGAGCAACATCACTCCGATGCCCGGGCCAAACAGCGCGAAGATGCGGCCAGCCTCTTCCCAACCTGGACCCAGGAGAAAACGAATCACATCCCTACCCACGAGCGTGATGTCGATGCCGATCCCCATTCCTAGGAATGCCAAGACAGAGATTCCGGACAGAAAAGAGCGCAGATACTGATCGCGATCCTGCTTGAGACGACTCAGGATGGTCACCACGACCGCCGAGACAGGTGCGGTCAGTTGTGACTCGGGCAGAACGAAAAGGTCGTAAGCCTTCTTATAAAACCCGAGTGCCTGTGCGCTAAAGCGCCAGCCGACCAGGAGGTTATCAGTGTTGCGCGTGGCATAGTTGAACGCGTAGTGGGAGTAGACGTTGATCGCGAATTTGACCACGGATCCCGTTCCCTCCAATCGCTTCGGTAGGCTCGGTGTCCACCGGCACATCCACCATGACCCGATGACGATCACAATCGACACAACCACTTGACCCACAACCAACGCCCAATAGCCCCACCCTAGCACCGCCAATGCGATCGTGCTGATCACGGAAATGAAACGGGCCGCGACGTTTATAGCCGAGACAGTCTTGAATTCCATGGCGCGGCTCAGGAGCGCTAGGTGAGTCCACCCCAAACCACTAATCAGGATGGTAAGGGACATGCCCCTCGCAGCCCCCGCGACGAGTGAGTCATGGTAAAAATGCGCCAGTAAAGGTCCGATCGCAATGAACGCTACCGTAAGGAACGCACTGATACCGACGTTGGCCCAAAAGATGTTGCTTACCAGCGAATGGGTGACTTCCTCGCGTTGAAGGATCGCCTCTGTGAAGCCGTTTAGTCCAAAACTGCAGAACAGCAAGCTGAACGTCGTGACCATGGTCACGATGCCGAAATCAGCGGGTGTGAGCAGCCGCGCGAGGATCATGACAGCGCCGATCTGAATGAAAAACGATGTTGCTTGTGCCAAAATCGTCACTCCAACGCCGCGGACTGCCGTTCGCCGAAGTTCACTGCCCGCCTCAATCGAGCAGAACTTGCCTGTTGCGTCGAAAGGTTTCAACGGTTTAACCATGGTGCGAGGTCGTTCGAGGGCAAAGTGTGGCTCCGTCTCGACTGCAGAGCTGACAGTTTTTCCACTTCACTCGTCCCGTTTTTTGCGCGTACTTTGGAAAATTGGTTTGCTGCCACTATCGCCAACACAAGGAAGGTCCAGATCACATCCATCTCCCGAAAACCCGCCTCCGTGATATTGTAGAAAGCCGCGGTGAAAATATATGCGAGTAGCAAGGAATTAGCGCCAAACGCCTCTTCGTAACGAAAGGAATTCACGGCATTCAGATAACCGCCCAACAGAAGCAGCACGATCAGGAAAACGCCCACTGCACCCAGGTTGAGATATACCTCGATGTAGCCATTGTGGGCTTCGTTAAGGTAGAGGGAGGGATAGAGGCGCCACATCGTTTCCAATCGCGCTCCGAGCCAGAAGCTATCGAAGCCAGCGCCCACGATCCGATTGGGAACCAAGGGGATCACGCTTTGCCAGATTTCAGTGCGCCCGGTGAGGTTTGTCTGTCTCCCTACTGCGTGCGCGACACTATCACTCGCGACGAGTACGGTGAAACCTCCAATAATTAAGACCGTGAGCACGAACCAATGTATGGCTCTCGGTTGTTTTTCGAACCGTTCTATACTCGTGACAACGATCAATAGCGCGCCTAGGGTGAAACATACGCCAGAGGTAGCCGAGTGCGCCATCGTTAGAAGCAATATACCAAAGGCAAGGAGGGTGCCCAGAGCCACAAGATGCCGTACGCGGTTGGGGTGGTTCTTATCTCGGATTGTCCGTAGGACGAACCACAAGGCGCCGAGTGTCAGAACAAAAGTCAGGACACCAAGCAGGTTCTTGTTGTATGTCACGCCGGTATTGGATACCTCCCCGGACCACCTGTCATAACTACGGCCCAAGTCTCCATAATACTTAATCAGCAGCACGGAGGCAGGCAAAAGAATGAATCCCGTGCGGGTGATGATACGCCTAAGCGCATTGACAGGCTGGGCGTCTGTCACCACTATGCAGACCATCACCAAGTCACCGATGGCCTTGATCCATCGCTTGAAGCCGACCGCGGCAAAATCGGACCAAAGCAAGCTTAGAAGGCAATAAGAAAAGTAAAGAATGATCGGCCAGTTTTTCCTTAGTAGAGTTGTAACTTGGCCGCCACGAAACAATAGAACGATGATTCCAGTTCCGATAAGGATCGCTAGGACCTGCCGGTCGATGGGGCTGCCAGCAGTAAGTTGGCTTGCAGAGGGCGTAGTCGGATCCATACCAAGCCACATCGAGACTGGTCTTGACCCGTCGATCAAAATCCAGAGCACTGGGATCCAGAGCGCTTTGGATGTGCGGAGGCTTTTATCCCGGTCGAGATAGAAAAGTCCCAGAACTCCAACGGCGCAAACCAGGCTTGCAAGGGTGGCGCTCACGATTTATTCTTTCGTTGGCCCGCCGGCGTTTGTTCGTCTGCCATCGACGTTATTTGGTTTCCAAAAACAGCCTGTGCACAAGTTCCAGCGTCAGAAGTCTATGAATCTCTGTGGTGTAATTCCGGTTACCCTTAAGGTGGCCATCGACGACCGCACGAACTTTTTTTGGATTGGCGTAGGAACGTCCCAGTGAACGCGAATCTAGGAGCATTTCACGCACATAGTCTGCAAGTTGGTCGCGATACCACACGCGAAAGTGAAAGATCTTGTGGCGGCCAAGCCAAAGGCGCTCTAGGTGCAGCGGAGCAAGCAAGTGGTCCACTTGGGCTATCCACTGGGGCATACCATAGTCATAGGCATATTCAGCTTTGAATAGGAACTCGAGGAAGCCGCGTGTGAAGGCGCTATTCAGACCGCCGATACCACGATCTGTGCGCAGATTAGCAAGGGCCGGGTTCCCCTCGCGAATTAGCCGCAATCTGCCTTCTTCGTTGATTGTCACTGGCCCTGGAGATTTGTACACCGTCTCAACTAGTTCGTTATCCAGATAGGGCGTCCGCACGCCAACCTGAGTCTGCTCCAGCCCAAGCACCCCATAGTGGTGCCACGGTGATTGGCGGAAAGCGATAAACGTGACCGGGTGCCCCCGGCGGCTGGCGTTGTAAGTTTCCTCTGCCCTTTGGATTTGGGGGAGGAGCTCATGGTGGAACAACGCGTTGCTAGGACGCACGGCCTTGAACATCACTGCGTGGAGCAGCATCTCGCTTCCGTAAGTACCTACCATCCGTACCGGAGCAAACAGGCGGGCTCTCTCGTTCACGTATAGGTCCGGGGAACGACTCAGATCTACACAACCATCCGTAAGATAAACGGTCCGCTCCGCGTAGTGTGCGAATCGCGAAAGGAATTCTTGCCCAGTGGTGATGACTTCGTGATTCTGTCCACAAATCTCCGCAACGCACCGCGCGAGGATTACATCCTGATTGTCTCGATACATACTGCCGAACGTGTAACAAGGAAGTGAGTTGGGCTGCGGTCTGCGCCATGCCATGATGATGCGGGTGTCCAAGCCGCCCGTGAGCGAAACGCCTATACGTTCCCGCCCTTCAAAAAACCTTGGCAAATTCTTCACGAAAACGCCCCGAAGGCGGTCGTAATACTCTTCCGGCTTAAGTGGCTGCAGTCCTTCCCATTCGCGAGGCTCGAAGTAGGCTTCTTTTTTCTCAAGCTTTCCTGCGCGAAAAGACCATGCTGCACCCGGCGGGAGAACCCCTATGCCCGGAAAGAGCGTTCGGTTTTCTAGCACGCAACCACATACGATGAATTCTCCAAGACCACGCGGATCCATGACGCGCAGCTCGGGGCGCACCTTCAGGATCGCTTTTGCTTCCGCCGCAAAGTAAAACGCATCTCCAGCCTGATGATAGTAAAGGCGTTGCAATCCATACCGGTCATTGAAGAGCGTCGCGGTTTTGCTCCTTCGGTCCGCGACTAGCCCATGAAAGCGACCATTCAATGCTTTTGGAAAGTCCTCTTCCTCTTCATACCGATGCACCAGGTACGATGCCGCATGTCGATTGACGTCATGGCCACGAGCCCGAAGGGCCGTGATCAGCCCCGGATCGGGAAATTCTTCACCGGAGAAAGTCAATGTCACGTCCGCACGCTCGTTGTGCACCGGCATGCCATCGGCAAATGATCCCTCCCGAGCCACCCAACCGACATAAATCCCCTGCTCCGCGTCAATCCAGGTTCCGCTTTTATAAAATGACTCGTGGCGAAGCGTCTCGATCATTTTCTGCAGTTCACACTCCGCGCTTGCGCTCGGACGATTCGTTATGATGCCAACTATGCCCGGCAACTCTTCTCTCCTTAGAGCGATTCCGCCTTCAAATGAAACTTCCTTTGGTACCACGAACTTCGCAATGTTCGCAGCCTTGCTGCGATCGATTCTGGCACGCGATCGACCAATCGGCGATGAAGTCCCATCGACAAAGCGACCGAACCCCAACGAGTCAGCGGCACGTAGTATCGTGGAGTGTCAACCCTTTGAAACCCATTTCGCTCTTTGAATTCGCTCAAGCTACTGGTCCCTTTTTTCCCGTATGCGAACTTTGCGTAGACCAGATAAGAAATATGTCTATCGGCGCAAGACCGCACCGCTTGTGCGAGCAGCGCATTGGTCGGCGCCTTATCCCTATACTGCAACAGGGAGAGGATGTGCATAATTCCTGCTTGCGTCCCAGAATCATCCAATGTCAATTTGATGAAGCCCACTAACTTTTGTGCGTCAAA
>QHYM01000301.1:13170-15189 GCA_003223295.1 Acidobacteriota bacterium
TAAATCTCCCAGATACCCTGGGCAAATGCGTCATCGAACTGTACCTCCCGAATTACCAGTCCCTTCTTTTCCCCTTGTTTCGCTTTGTTGCGTGCCTTGAAACCGATTTGTTTGTCCCACCACTGATCAAAGGTGGAGATGGGAAGGACTGCCATATTGTCCCACTCGAATGGATAGGGGTACTTGGGCTCAGTATCAGGTAGCTTCTGGATGAACGTAAAAATGTCAATCCGAATTTTGGACCGGCGTAGTTCGGCTATCGCTTTCTGGGGATCGGCTAAAAACTTGTAGTCGTCCGCGTCGACATGTGCGATACGGCATAGTCGTCCTTCAATCCGAAGCTCCCTCTCGCAAATGTTCATGCTCGGTATCCTTACTCCTACGCGTTCCGTTCCTTCAAGATGAAATTGAATTTCGACAGAATTCTTAGTGCCCGCACCATGCCATCAAACCATTCTTTCGCCAGGCTCATGCCTCGAGGACGAGAGGAACGATTATTTCCTTTTTTTTGGTGAGCCCACCGCCTACTTCTCTGCGCATCATCATCTGGATGAAGTCTCTTTATTGTCCAGTGCTCTTTCCCGGAGGGCTACGGTTCGATGAAAAAAGTATTTCTTTAGCAACTGGGGCCAATGCAACCAATCATAACCGCCTTGCAACTTAGCCTGGAAGAACGAAGGGTCATCTAAGCTGTTTACGGGAATACGTGGCAAGAAGAATCGATTGCTCTTCCGACTGGCACGGCCAAGATTCGTGGATACGCCGTGATCGTAGCCGAGATTGCATAGCACATCTTCGAGATAGCGCGTGTAGTCCTTGTCTTCTTCGGGGAATCCGTGCGGGTAAGAAAATGACTCGACGGTAACGCCGAGATGATCTTCGATAATCTCTTTTGAGCGTCCGAGCTCGTATTCGATCTGATCGGGCTGAAGAGACCGAAGGTCGGGGTGTGTCACGGTATGAGCGCCAAAGGAAATCCCCTCGCCATGCAATTCCCGCACATCTTTCCAGGTCAAATAGTCCGCTCCTTCGACTCGTGCTGGATTAAGCTGGATTCGGTCGGTAGCAAGAAAGATCGTTGCGGTAAACCCGCACTGCTTAAGGACGGGCAAGGCATCGGTATAGAAATCCCTGTAGCCATCGTCGAATGTAATTACGATTGTCTTTGAGAGATCCTCTCCGGCCTGCAAGCCTGTCAATACTTCCGGAAGACTACTCGTCCGATAACCCGAGTTTCTCAGCCACCGCATCTGTTGCGAAAAAACCTCCGGCACAGTATTGATCTGAAAATAAGGATGAGACATTCCGAATAGATTGTCGGAAATGCTGTGATACATCAGAATCGGCACACGCGACCCTGCACTCGGCCCGAGTGTGAGAACGAACGGATGCGAAAGATAAAGACTGACTAGACGGTCGACGCGAAACATGTTGAGTCGAACAGAATTTACAGAAATGGGGAACAACGGCTATACCAAGTGGCTCACCAAACGAATTCAGCGACGGCTTGATTCTCTTTCCATAAAGCGTCGGGTAGCGAGAAGGTTTCTACCCACGGGCGGCTTATGTGGCCAACGTTGCCCTAGCATTCAGGAATTCTAGTGTCTTGTTCACAACCTCATCTTGCTGGCGGTGGTCGAGTTGAGGGAACATCGGCAGCGAGAGAATCTCTCGCGCGACTCGCTCAGTGACGGGAAAATCCCCAGTCCTGTAACCTAGATGCTCGTACGCTTTTTGCCGGTGCAGAGGAATTGGATAATGGATACCGGTGCCGATGCCCGCCTCTGTCAGATGGGCCTGAAATGCTTCGCGGTCCTCCACGCGCACAACGTAAAGATGATATACACCTCGAGTCCATACGGCTTCTCGCGGAATAACAAGCTCGCATTTCGCCTCCGCGAATAGCTCGTGATAGCGATGCGCCAAAGCGCGCCGCGATTCATTCCATTGAGGGAGGTGGCGGAGCTTTACCGCGAGCCATCCTGCCTGAATAGAATCAAGCCGCCCATTGTAACCTTC
>QHYM01000301.1:15227-19072 GCA_003223295.1 Acidobacteriota bacterium
GACCCAGCTTTTTTCCAGCCGCCGCGCTTCTTCGAGAAGTATTGAGCGCCGTGGGCTTGGCAGGCGTCTTCGATAACGATCAGATTATACTTCTCGGCAAGACTCAGAATTGGGTCCATGTCTGCTGTCTGTCCGTACAGATGGACAGGCACGACCGCCGAAACAACCCGCTTCGATCCTTTCTCAATCAACTTTCCGCGCCCACGGTCAAACTCGCATTTGCTCTCAAGGTATTCGCGCAGTTTCTCTGGGTCCATCGTGTATGTGTCTTCATGGATGTCCACGAAAGCGATCCGTAAGCCCGCTTGCGATATGGCTTCGGTCGTGGCGATGAAGGTGTGCGGAACCGTGACCACGACACTCCCTTGTTCGATCCCAGAAGCCACGAGAGCAAAGCGCAATGCGTCAGTTCCGCTGTTCACTCCCACGCAATACTTTGAATCACAAAACTCGGCGAACTGACGCTCAAACTCTTCCACCATCGGCCCGCCTATGAATCCGGCATTCTGGAACGCTTTCTCCACTACCGCTATGAGATCTTTTTCTAGTTCCTGATGAGGCGTCACAAGATCAAGGAACGGAACACCCTTCGTCGTGGAATTCATTTCTTCTCCTCTGAAATAAAACGCAGAACCTTCGCGGGATTGCCGGCAACAATCGCATTTGCTGGCACATCTCTGGTTACGACACTCCCGGCGCCGACGATAGCGTTCTCCCCGACCGTCACGTTGCTTAGGACAGTCACACTTGATCCAATGGAGGCACCTGTTCTCACTCGCGTCCTTTCTACCTTCCAGTTTGCTTCGGTCTGTAGATCACCAGTGGCAGTTGTTGCTCGAGGGTAGGGGTCATTGATAAACGTGACGTTGTGCCCGATAAACACACCGTCTTCAATCTCTACACCTTCGCAGATGAAAGTGTGGCTCGAGATCTTGCAGCGCCGACCCACGCGGGCGTTCTTCTGAATTTCTACGAAAGCACCAATTTTGGTTTCATCCCCGATTTCACATCCATACAGATTGATGAACTTAGAGAGTCTTACATCCCTGCCAAGCTTGACCGTCGGGGCAATACATACGAATTCGTTCACAGCGTCACAGCCTCTCCCCGGTTGCGGACCGATCTTTCTGCTGCTTCCAGAATGCGCACCACGCGCAACCCTGCATTCCCATCGTTAAGTGGCGTTAGATTCTCTTCAATGCATTTCAGAAAGTACGCTGTTTCAGCGCGAAGCGCCTCGACTTGTTCGACCTGTGGTGCCCACATGTCCCCCGAGCGGTAGCTTACAAGCAGTTGGTGTAGATTGGCAGGGTTCGTGGACATGCTCACGCCCTTGTCGTAGACCTTGATCTTCTCATCGGCCTCCAAGTCGTTCCAGACAAGCATTTTTTTTTCGCCGCCAATTAGGGTGGTCCGTACTTTTACAGGAGATAGCCAGTTCACATTTACGTGCGCGATAATACGCTTCGGGAAGTAGATCGTGATGAAAGCAACGTCTTCCACTCCGTTTAGGTGCTTCTCGCCCGTGGCCACGACAGCCTCGGGTTTCTCCTTGATGATGTGGTCCATGATCGATAAATCGTGAGGCGCCAAGTCCCATATGACATTGACATCGTGCTGGAAGAGGCCAAGATTTACGCGGAGTGAGTCGTAATAGTAGAGATCCCCCAAAGCCCCTTCGTCTACCAGCTGGCGGATCTTCCTTACTGCGCCCGTGAAAAGGAACGTATGATCTACCATGATTCGCAGATTCTTTCGATCGGCAAGCTCAATGAGTTCTTCGGCCTGGGTTACACTGCAGGTGAATGGCTTCTCAACAAAAATGTGCTTTCCGTTTTCGAGGGCAGCCTTAGCCAGCTGATAGTGCGCCCAGACTGGAGTTACCACAGCCACGATGTCAATGTCGGGTGACTTCACGATTTCCGCGGGGTTGCTCGTGAATGGGATCGAAGGATGCGCCATTCTCAATCTCTCAGAGGCTTTGGGGTTTTTGTCACACACCAGCACCACTTCCGAGCCTTCGTGCGTGTGGAAGTTCCGAACGATATTCGGGCCCCAATACCCGTAACCAATAACGCCGATCCGGATCATCTGTTCACCTCTGGCCTTCGTTTTGCATTCGTTTACGTGGAAGAAAACGAGCGATCAACCTTACTTGTTCGGGGATATGGGGGCCAATCCTGAAATCATGCAACCGATGTTGAGGACCGCTTGTCGAGACAGAACTCGAGAGTGACTCTCGGAGAGATTCTCACTGACAACCGAGCTTGCTTTTTGATCAATGAGCCCCGACTCCAGAGATCACGGCCGCTGGAGTCTGGAGCAGGATTTTCAGATCCAGCCAGATCGTCCACTCGCGGGCGTATCTCAAGTCCAGGCGAACCATGTCATCAAATTGTGTGCGGCTGCGTCCCTCGACTTGCCATAATCCAGTGATTCCAGGCTTAATTTCCAATACGCGGCGACGGTGCCATACATTGTAGGCCTTAAACTCATATTCGAGGGGGGGACGAGGCCCTACCAGAGACATCGACCCTGTCAGCACGTTCCAGAACTGCGGTAGCTCATCCAAACTGGTTTTGCGAAGGAACGCACCAACTCGAGTGATGCGGGGATCTCCTTGTAGCTTGAATACCTGCCCTTCCCCGTCATTCTTCCCGCTTGCAACCTGTCCCGATATGAATCGCTTCACATACTCTTCGTGAATCTTGCTGTCGCAGTTCGTTCGCATGGAGCGAAATTTCAGGAGCCTAAATTTTTTCCCAGGCTGCCCTATACGCTCTTGACGAAAGAGTACAGGGCCTGATGACGTCAGCTTAATCGCTAGAGCAATGAGAGCAAACGCTGGTGAAAGCAGAATAAGGGCGCAGGCACTCCCAAAAATGTCCATCATGCGCTTGATTCCCAATGCCAGTCTGTGAGAAGGGGCCTTACGGTGAAGATCGGGATAGAGAGTAATGTTCGCCGAATTCCCAGAATTGCCGCTCTCGTGTTCCTCCGGGAAAAAATGAAATGACACGAAAATGAGGGATGCTTTTCGTGGGCCGAGCGCCCTAGAAAATGCGTCGCGAAATTTTTCCGTTACAACTTGACGTATCTCTTGTGAACTTGCGGAACCAATCTCAGTACCGATCACACCAATCAGGCTGTCTTGCAAATACCAACCTATGATGTCGGTCTCGCGAGTAATCTCGCTGAGGATCTGAGTGATCTTTTCCCTAGCAGTTGGGGCTTCCTCGCTAGAAAATACATCCTTGACGTCCACGAGCATCAACACGTAGCGCTTCCCCGCCCGTTCTGCGCGGCGCCGCTCCAGGTAGAGAGTGGACGCAAACGCAGTTTCATTCAAAAAAACTCGAGTGGGAAAGCCCTGCACATTAGAGCTGGAAACACCCGAACTCAGCTCTGCCCACCGCGGTTCCCTCCTCACTGCTGTTCGGAACAAACCCATGGCTGCTGTTTTCTTCTCCACGGACAACGAATGGTGCTTCTTGAACTCTGACCTAGCTCCCCATGGCTGTAGCGGGGTGGCCCTGGAAGAACCTAGAAGCTATTGCGGTCCGCGCTTCCCGGAGCGGCCGGACCCAAGCAAGATCTACCTCCACTGCTACGGACCGCTGCAATAATGTCAATGACAAGACAACTCGGTGGCTGCCTTTGAAATTAATTAGGATTCCTTCGAGATTGCTCAGGCTTCTGTAAGTCACGCGAACCCGCTCACCGACTTGAAGGTATGGCCAAGGCTGGCTGGACAAGCCCGATGCGATGGCTTGCCGGATGGGTTCGAGTTCCGCTTCCTCTACCGGAATTGGCGTGCGACCGATCCCGACGACTTGCTGAACACC
>QHYM01000147.1 GCA_003223295.1 Acidobacteriota bacterium
CCACAGTTTTTTTCTGCGAGGGTCTGCTGATCCCCGGCACACATTGCGGAGTCCGCAGAAATTTGCGGCGCCAGTCTCCTGGGGGTTGCTCTAATCCTCCAGGAGGCCAGCGCCGCGCTCGCAGGGATGTGAGGTTGCGCGCGTCCTCCCTGCGTTGGACACCGCGGGGCAGCACAAGTTCCCAAGGGCGAGCCCCGAGGATAGCCAAGAAGCCAAGTCCGACTCATTGGCCTGCAATTGCCGCTAACGTCTGTAAATTGACTGAGATACAGAAAACTGTACCCGCAGTACCCCTTTGTGCATCTTATTCTTTGAGGACGTGGATCTTAGGAGGCAGACTCCCATGGACGGGCGTAATGCAGAAACGATTGGCGTGCGCCGCACCGGGTGGGCTGCTCTGGACCGCGATCCGCAGCTAGACAAGGTGGAATTCATCTGTCCTCACTGCGGGGCGCGGGACCAGAAGAATGCCCGGCGCGAGCGTGCTTTGTATCATTTCACGGACGGCTTTTTGCAGGACTTGCAAGGCGAAGTGACGGTTTGCCATGCCTGCAAGAAATCCCTTCGTGTCGTTCCCATTGTGATGGTGCACGATCAAGAAGAGGCGCGAAGGTTTGCGGCGGTTTTTTCCGACGAGAACCTGGTGACGGCGAACTGAACATTTTGCAAGTGAAAACAGGAAGCGGGGCGCAACCAACAGCGCCCCGCTTTTTTGTTTCCGATTGTTCTTGCCGACGATTTAGTGGCGGTCGTGATCGTGGTCGTCCCAGTCACGATCCGAGTGCCAGCGGTGGCCGTCTTCGTCCCACCAACGACGGTGCTCGTTCCAGCAGCGTTCGCGTGCTTCCCGCAATTCATGGCGGGCATGGTCGGCTTGTCTGCTGTTCCAGCCATGGTGCTCGACGGCTTCATGCAGTTTGTGGTCGGCCTTGTAAATACGCCGCTGACAACGGCCGTAGTCATCAGCATAGACGCGCGGCGCGGCCGCAAATGCCAGAAGGCCAACCAGCGCTGCGGCGGCGAGCACCGCGCGTCGCAGAAACTCCTTCTCTCCCGAATGCTTGGTCATGGATTCTCCATCCTCCCGTACTTTCCCCGACTGGGATGGGGCGTTGGTCCCACTTTGTTAAACACGGTGGCGGGGAGAATGTAGCGGGGGGCTATAAGAGCATCGCGGGCCCACCTTGGACGTTGCTCTCATCGAGTTGCGTGTAGCATCAATCAAGCCAGGGTTCCTCGCTCCGCTCGGAATGACCCGCCCTGATCGAGGCCGGTTCGGGCCTGAGCTAAAGCGCTCGGAATAACAAAGGGACCTAGTTCGGTGCAAATCAGTAGGCTTGCAGGAACGCTTCGGCCTGCATGTGGTATTTCTCGAGGCCGGCGCGAATGCGGTCGAAGGCCTCGTCCACGGTGTCGGCAAACTGCAGCATCTCGTATTCTTCTTCGTTGATGGTGCCCCAACGCACCATCGCTTTCCAGTTCAGCACATCGTCCCAATACTTGCGGCCGTAGATCAGAATCAAATTGTGCTGGGGCAGCTTGCCAGTTTGCAGCAGGGTGAGCATTTCCCAGAGTTCGTCCATGGTGCCGAAGCCACCGGGAAAAACAATCAGCGCCTTGGCGATTTGCGAAAACCACAGTTTGCGCATAAAAAAATATTTGAAGTTGAAGCTGAGCTCGGGGCTGATGTAGGGATTGGCGAATTGCTCGTGCGGCAGCTCGATGGAAAGCCCGATGGATTTGCCACCAGCTTCGTAGGCCCCGCGATTGGCTGCTTCCATGATGCCCGGCCCACCGCCGGAACAAACCACGAAGCGGCGCGGCTTGGGGCCGAGCGTCAGCGCCCAATTGGTCAGCTTATACGAGAGCTGGCGCGCCTCCTCGTAATAGCGGGACATTTCGAGCGAACTCTTGGCGGTGCGCAAAGCGGCGCGGTGCTTGCTTAATGACTCCGCGGACATTTTGCCCGTTTTTGTGCGCTTGAGCCGCGTAACGCGCGCCTGCGCGGTTTCGTGCGATTCGATGCGCGCCGAACCAAACATCACGATAGTGTCGCCGATGCCTTCATTCTTGAGCTGCACGAGAGGGTGGATGTACTCGCCGAGAATGCGGATGGGCCGGGCCGGCACGCTGTTCAGGAATCTTTGATCCTCATGAGGAGCTTTGGGGGCGTGCTGCGGCTTGAGTTTTTTGCCGTCGGGCATGTCACTACTCTCCAGAAAAGACGAACTTTGATTGTAGGGAGACAGGCGGCCTGCGGCAACGTCTTCCGGTAAAGATGCGTCGAATTGAGTACACTGCCTAAAGGGAAGGACCTGACGGCAGCGTAGGACTTTGCATGGATGGTATGAATCGAATGAAGCGACACGGATTCCGGGCAGGTTGGCTCCTTGTGGTTGCGTTGGCCGCGGCCGGGCCAGTGCTGGGTCAAGCCCCGACCGGGCCGCTTCCTCCAAAGCCCGGCGTCGCGGTGCAGCAGCCTCCCAAGAACGGGATCAAGGTGCAGGTGGCGCTGGTGACCACCCCGGTCACCGTGCGAGATTCGCACGGCGCGATGATCCACGACCTGGAAGCGCAGGACATTCGAGTGACCGATAACGGGAGCGCGCAGAAGATTTCGCATTTCGATTTGGGCGGCGATCCGATTTCGCTGGTGATTCTTGTGGAGACCAGCTCGCGCATCGAGCCGATTTTTCCTGAGATTCGCAAAACGGGGATCCTCTTCACGCAAACGGTGATGGGACCGACCGGCGAGGCCGGAGTGGTAGGCTTCAATGATTCGGTGGACAAGCTGGAAGATTTCTCGAGCAACGCCGACCAGATCGAAAGCACAGTCGCGAATCTGCGGCTGGGAACTTCCGGGTCGAAACTTTTTGATGCGATGGCGGTGGGCGTGGAAATGCTTTCCAGCCGCCCGCAGGCCACGGCGGAAAAGCCAGGGCGGCGCCGCGTGATGCTGATTCTGTCGGAGGCCATGGACGACGGCAGCGAGAAGAAACTGGGGGAAGCGCTGCGAGAGGCGCAGCTCGCGAACGTGACGATTTACAGTGTGGGACTTTCCACCACCCGCGCGGCATTGCAGGCCAAACCCAAACCTCCCCAGCGGCCCAACCTGCCCGTGGGCTCGGTGCCTCCGCCACCGGGCGTTCCGGCCACGCCGACTTATGAAGACAACTACCGCTACGGCAACGTCGACTTGATGGCCGCAGCGGTCTGGGTGGTGCAGCACATTCACGATCAGGTGAAGGATCACGCGCTGGAAGTCGCGGCGGCGGCCACCGGAGGCGCGCACCTCGCCACGTTCAAGGACCGCTCCATCGAAAACGCTATCGACGAAATTGGCGGGGAGCTGCATTCGCAATACACGCTCAGCTACACGCCAACGGATGCCAATGTGACCGGCTATCACGAAATCAAAGTGTCAGTGATTCGAAAGGAGGCGAAGAATCTGAAGATTCGAGCCCGGCCCGGATACTACCTTGCCCCACCGGAAAGCTAACCAGTACTTCCTAATTCTGCTCATGAGCCTGAATACTTTGCCTATTTTTGAGATCGAGCATGCTTCCCGTATCATACCGAGGACTATCGGGGGCCTTCAGATTGTTGCGATACAGGAGACCGGCACGGTTATAGGCATTGGCTGAGGATCCGTCCATGGATTGGAGAGCGAGAGCAACATAGGCGCCTCCGATGCAGTTATTCTACGAGATTTGCTGCCAGAAGGTGCCGTCGCGGGAAGCCAGCAGCGCGTCCTTGCCGGCGTTCCAACGCAAAAAATGCGGCGTGTGCATGTGTTCAGTGTGGGCGTCGCGCGTGGCCCAGACTTCGTGGAGCAAAAAGGCCCCTGGAGTGTCCACGGAACGGTGCAGGTCGAAGGTGAGGCAGCCTTCTTCTTTTCTGGTTGGACCCACGAGCGCGCGCAGCTCCGCTTCCAACAGCGTTTCCTGGCCCTCGCGGGCGCGAAGGATTACGATCAGCGTGACGGCGTCTTTGGGCAGTCTTCCGCCAGAGGCTGCCTTTCTGCGCGCTTTCGATCGAGCCGGCCTCCGAGCCTTCGTTTTTCGCTTCGGCATAGTGGCGGGGATTGTAGCGCAAATTGGTTCCTTCGCAAGGAATACGTGGAGTCCGTTATCGGCCAGCAGCTAGTGGCTCGCCAATGTTGAATTCAAGCCAGGGTTCCTCGTCCCCTGCGGCTCTTCGGAATGACAGGAAGGCCGGGCTATGTTTAACGCTGACGTCTGCCCGTGGGGGCGCCGGGCCGGGCAAAGTCGAGGCTATTGCGTGGCGTCTTTGCGGCCGGCGTTTAGGTTGTCGAAGTTCAGAATGGTGTTGAGCACCATCGAGTAGGTTCCCCACGTTTCGCCGCGGTACACGGGATTGATGGAGAACAGCACGACGTGGCCTTTGCCGGAGGGCGCGTCCACCACCGCGGGATGCTGGGCGATTTCATCACCCCCTTCGACCAAGCCGGAGATAAGCAGATCTTTGCTGTCGGCATAGCGGAAAATCACGCGGGGGCGATTCGCCGGGGGAATGACGCGGAAGGCGTTCCGTTTCTGCTCGTCCATCACCGGAGGGGCTTCCCAGGCTTCCCACTTGGGCTGTTCCGGGGCTTCCGCGCCAACGCGGCCGACGGTGAAGTCGGGATCGTCCGGACTGCCGCGACCGGTGGGGCGCGCATGCATATCCGGACCAAGGCGGCGCCTACCGCGCTGTCCGGCGATGCTGCTGAGGGAGAAAATCGGCCCGTTGTCGCAGTAAGCCGCTCCTTTTTCGTCGTAGCCGTAGGCGATGGGGCTGGCGTCATCCACAAGACGCGTTCCCAAGACGGAGCCGACAATTTTCATTTTGCTTGCGCTTTGTGTGCTGATGCCGTCGGCGAATCCCAAGGAAAGCGCGAGCGACGAGGTGTCCGTGGCCGTTAGGAGCACGCCGCCTTTTTGGACGAATTCCTGCAAACGGGCCACGCCATCCCAGCCGAGGCCGGGGCGCAGGTCATTAGTCGAATCGTTTTTGCCGACGAGGTTGGGTGTTTCGGGGGTGTTTTTCCATGGAAGCGGATTGCCCCAGGCCGTCGGAATGCCGTTGACGACGGGATTGACGCCGGCGTTGAAGCCCACGGGAGGGAACAGAATCACATCGTACTTGGCGTTGAGGTCCGGGATTTTCGCCACTGCTTGCGTGCTCATGTAGTCGTAGGGAATGTTCAGCTTGTCGAGCGCCAGGCGCCACCAGCCCTCGGTCTGCGTGCTCAGCCAGGTGTGGATGAAAGCGACGCGGGCGGCGCGGACCGCATGCGTCTTCACGCTGGGCGCGGCGCCGAGGGCGGTGACTTGCACGCCGAGGTCGGTTGCGGTGCGGTCCAGCTCCGCGCGACTGACGTTTCGAACGAGGAAGGAGCCGCGGTTGAATTTCTTGCCTGCGCTTTCGAAGGGCTCTTCCGCGGCTTCGATGGCCGCGTCGCGCAGCTTGTAGCGCAGTGTGGCGAGCGCGGGCTCGGCGCTGTTGTTGATGGCGAACACGGCTCCATCGCCTTTCACGCCACCGGGCGCGTGGACTTCCGCCACGCGGTCCATCGGGACTTCGAGAACTTTCGTGTCCGTCACGCGCGTCACTTGCGCATGGAATAGTTCGCCGAAGGTCCAGCCGGTATCGTCATAGGGCGTTTTTTGCGGATCGTCCGGACTCCAGTATTGATGGTCGAGCAGGGCGTCCGCGATGCGGGAATAGGGCTGGTCCATGCGAACGATGTAACTGCCGGCGGGAAATTCGCGGGTAGTCGGCGGGGCCGGCTCGGCTTTTTCTTCTTTCTCCTTCTTTTCTTTCCCTTTGCCGGATTCCTTGGATTTCTTCGTGGGCAGCGTCACGGTGAAAGCGGATTTAGCGTGCGAAATTTCAACGGCTTGCTTTTGCAAGACGTGCAAAAGCTCCGCCTGCAAGCCGGGCCGTGGATCGTCGGCGGGCAGTACGTACGCGGCCGGGCCTTCGGCGCCGGGTTTCATCGTGGAGCGCTTGGCTTTTAGATAGAAATTCTTCAGGAACATGCGCTTGTTTTCATTGAAGAAGTGCAACGAGGTGAGCAGGCCGGTCTCTTCATAATTGTTATTGTCGCGCTGGGACCACAGCACCTTGGGGAGCGGCGGATTCTGGCGGTACCAGGTGCGGGCGTACTCTTCCGGCTGGAGCGTGCGTTCCTCGGTATCCGCGCCGCCGTTGCCAAATGTTTCGTACAAACGGCTGATGCCGTTGTGCATGGCGGCGACAAACATTAAATAGCCCGGCGACCAGGTATCGAAATCACCGTGGGCGAAGACGCCGGGCATCCCGAATTTCGTCATGGCGGAAACGTTGTTCCACCCGATGATTTGCCACTCGTCGGCAAGAATCGGATCGATCCAGGCGTTGTACGGCTCGTCGCCAATGGTGTTGTCGTAGAGATAGGGCACGGACTCGTGCAGATCGTGCATCACCTGGGCCTTCCAATCGACGTAGGTGTTCAAGACATTTTCGGTGAGCTTGAGCGTCACGCCCATAGCGTCGCGGTTGTTGTCGTGCGCGACGTACTTGCCCCAATAGACGAGCCAGGGGAAAAATTCCTTGGGATGCGCGAGGTGCCATTTGTAGATATCGACCATGCGGTCGCGGCCGTCGACTTCGACGACCGGAGTAATCAGCGTGATGGTGCCATCGCGAATTTCCTTGATGTATGGGCTTTCATCCACGGCGAGCCGGTAGGCCAGCTCCATCAGCGCGGTGGGCGCGCCCGTTTCCGGCGAGTGAATCGTGCCCGTGATGTAGTAGATGGGCACGGCTTGCGCGACGAGCTTGTCCGCTTCCGCGTCGTCGAGTTTGATGGTACGCGGATCGGCCAGCTTGGCGAGGCGAGCGCGATTCTCGTCGAGGTTTTGCAGATTTTCTTCCGAGGAGACGGCCACGGCGATCATTTCGCGGCCTTCTTCGGTCTTCCCGATGGAGTAGACCTTCACGCGCGGGGTGGCCTTCTCCAGCAGGCGCATGTAGCGGTAGACATCCTCGGCGTAAGGCAGGATTCCCGGCGCGCCTGAGACGTCGCCGAGAACGGCTTCGGGCGTCGGCACGGTCTTCGACGCGGGGAGATAGTCCACCAGCGGCGAAGTGAAGTATGGCTGCGTGGTGTACTTATGAATTTTCTCGGTATAGGCCGCGTCCACGGGCTGCTTGGGGTCGCGCGCGGGAGCGGTTTCGCCGTCCGCCCAGGCGGTGGCGCTCGTGACGAACAAGAATGCAAATGCTGCGGTGATTCGCTTCATAGAAGTCATTTTCACCCTCGAAACGTAGAGACGGGATTCTAGCGCACATCGAGTCGCTGTGCGCAGGTCAGGTTATTCGACAGGCACGAACGCAATGCACACGGGCGAGGGGACTTGCAGAGTCTCTCCGGTCGGCGTGAGTTTTCCGGTGGAAGGATTGATGCGAAATTCCACAATAGTGTCAGAATGCTGATTTTCGGCGAGCAGGAATTGTCCGGTGGGATCAATGACAAAATGCCGCGGCTCCCTTCCGCCAGTCGGCACGCGATCGACAACTGTCAGCGTGCCATTTGCCAGATTGATGGAGAAAACGGCGATGGTATCTTCTCCGCGGTTGGAGGCGTAAAGGAATTTTCCGCCGGGATGCAAGGCGATCTCCGCGGCATCGTTCCGGCCGGAAAACCCCGCTGGCAGCGTCGGTATAACTTGAACGGATCGAAACTTCTCGCCATTGTGGGCGAAGACGGTTACGGTGGATTTCAGTTCGCCCAAGACATATAGGAAGCGGTCGCCACTAGAAAACACAGCGTGACGCGGCCCGGTCCCAAGAGCAAGGACCGCTGCGCTGTCGAAGAAGTCGCCGTTGGGCGTCGCGGCAAGGATGGGCTTCCCGAGTTTCCACGCGTCGGGGTTGAACCGGAATACCAGAATACTATCTAGTCCTAAGTCGGCAACGTAAACGAAATGGTTGTCCATGGAGGGCTGGATCCAATGAGCATGTGGCGCTTCCTGCCGCTCTTTGTTCGGACCAAGCTTTCCAACGTTTGGCGACATACCGTAATTCGGAGATTCGACATGCGTACCTGGCGTTCCGTTGGGCAGAATCTCAAAGGCAACACTGTTCCCGCTGGTGTAGTTGGCGGTGAGAAGGAATTTGCCAGTGCGGTCGAAAAAAAGGTAGCAGGGATCCTCGCCCAGTGCAGGAAGCTGCTTAACCAGCGTCAGGTTGCGGCTTTTCTGCTCCATCGCAAACGCGCTGATCATGCTCTCCTTGCCTGCCTCGTTTGCCGCATAGAGGAACTTCCTGTTCGGATGGACCACAACCCAAGACGGGTCTTTTGACTCCGCAGCGAGTATGAGCGACGACATTTTCCCAGTCGCTGGGTCAAAGTGAAAAGAATACACGCCTTTGCTCGCCGTCTTGCTGGTGTAGGTCCCCACATAAGCCCGGTAATTCCTTTTTGCGCCGGTTTTCTCGGCGGTTTGCGCAGGAAGCAGGACAACAACTACGGCGGACAGCACCAGCAGAAACGCAAACACTCGTCGCGCGATTTTCATAAGGGCAACGATTCTATCACTCGGGCTGCCGGTCAAAAATGGAAAGGCGTCTGCGCGCCCAGCTCGGCCGTAGGCGTGACTACTACTTCTTTTCTTCTTCGTTTTCTTCCTGGAGGACGGCGGCGGCGGCGACAGAATCGTCGGCGTCGAGCCGCAGCAAGCGCACACCTTGTGTCGAGCGGCCAGCCTCGCGGATTTCGTTGGCATGCACACGAATTACTTTGCCGTTGTGCGTGATGATCATCACGTCGGACTCTTCGGTCACCTGCAGCGTGGCCACCACCGAGCCGTTGCGGTCGGTGGTCTTCATGTTGACGACGCCCTTGCCGCCGCGCGACGTGATGCGGTACTCGGCCAGCGGCGTGCGCTTGCCGTAGCCTTTTTCGGCCACGGTAAGCATCAGCGACGTCAGCGAATCCTTAATTTGCTCGTTCTCGAGCTCTTCCAGATTTTGCGTGGTGGTCTTGTGTTCCTTGGCGATGATTTCGAACTCGGGCTGCACGGCGTCCATGCTGACGACGTAATCGTCCTTGGCGAGGTCCATGCCGATCACCCCGCCGGCGTTGCGGCCCATCGGGCGAACTTCGGTTTCGCGGAAGAGGATGGCCTGGCCTTCGTGGCTCGCAAGGAAAACCATCTTCTTTCCGTCGGTGAGCTTGGCGCCAATCAATTCGTCTTTCGCTTCCAAGTTGATGGCGATGATGCCGCTGGGCCGGGGATTCGAGAATTCCGTCAGCGTGGATTTCTTCACCGTGCCGTTACGCGTCGCGAAAAAGACGTACTGGCCTTCTTCCTCGAGGTTGCGCGCTTGCACGATAGCGCTGAGCTTTTCGTCTTCCTGGAAGCGCACTAGGCTGGAAATCGCTTTCCCGCGTGTGGCTGCCGCGGCTTCGGGAATCTCATACACCTTCAACCAGTAGACGCGGCCCTTGGTAGTGAACAGCAGGATGTAGCTGTGCGCCGAAGCGATGAAGAGATGTTCGACGAAATCTTCTTCCTTGGTGCGCGCCCCGATGCGGCCCTTTCCACCGCGCGACTGATGGCGGTAGATATCCACCGAAGTGCGCTTGACGTAACCCGCGTGACTGACGGTGATCAGCATGTCGGTGTCGGCGATCAAGTCTTCCAGCTTGATTTCGTCGACCTTGTCCACGATCTGCGTGCGCCGGTCGTCGCCGTATTCTTTCTGCACTTCTTTCAGCTCGCCGGTGATCACGGCCTTCAGTTTTTTCTCGCTGGCCAGAATTTCTTCCAGGTCGGCGATGCGCTCGCGGATGGTCTTTAATTCCTTGGTGATTTCGTCAACGGAGAGCTGCGTCAGGCGGTGCAATTGTAGTTCGAGGATGGCGTCCACCTGAACAGGCGTAAGTCCGCCGGTGATGGTGCGCGCCGTCTCGCCTTCGACTCCGCCCAGTTTGTATTTCCTGCCGTCCAACTTGACGCCGGTGATCTTCCGGGATTTTCCGTTCTCGGTGATGGTGACGTCCTGCTCGGAAAAGAAGTTCAGCAGGTTTTGCTTCGCGTCCGCGCGGCTCGAAGACCCGCGGATGATGCGGATCACGTCGTCCAAGTGATCGAGCGCGACCAGGTAGCCCACCAAAATATGCTCGCGTTCACGGGCCTTGCGCAGGTCGTAGCGCGTGCGGCGCAGCACCACCTCGCGGCGGTGCTCGATGAACAGGCGGATGAACTCGAGCAGCCCCAGCTCTTTCGGCTGCCCGCCGGCAATGGCCAGCAGGATCATGCCGAACGATTCCTGCATCTGCGTGTACTTGTAGAGATTGTTGAGGATGAGCTGCGATTCTTCGCCACGCTTGAGCTCAACGACGACGCGCATGCCCTCGCGGTCGCTTTCGTCGCGCACGTCGGCGATGCCATCAATCTTCTTGTTCTGGGCGAGCTCGGCGATGCGCTTGATGAGCGTGGCCTTGTTCACCTGGTAGGGAATTTCCGTGATGACGATGTTCTCGCGGTCCTTGGCGACTTCTTCGATGGCCGCCTTCGCACGCATGGTGAAGCTGCCGCGCCCGGATTTGTAGGCCGCTTCGATCCCTTCGCGGCCGGCGATGTAGCCGCCGGTCGGGAAGTCCGGCCCAGGCACGATCTTGAGCACTTCTTTGAGGGTGGTGTCCGGCTTCTCGATCATCAGCACGGTGGCGTCGATGATTTCACGCAGGTTGTGTGGCGGAATATTGGTGGCCATGCCCACGGCGATGCCGCTTGCGCCATTGACCAGAAGGTTCGGCACTCGCGTGGGCAGAACGGTCGGCTCTTTTTCCGTTTCGTCGAAATTCGGGTTGAAGTCGACGGTTTCTTTCTCGATGTCCGCCAGCAGTTCCTCGGCAATTCGCGAGAGGCGCGCTTCCGTGTAACGCATCGCCGCGGGCATGTCGCCGTCCACGGAGCCGAAGTTGCCCTGGCCGTCCACCAGCGGATAGCGCATGTTGAAGTCCTGCGCCATGCGCACCAGAGCGTCGTATACGGGCGTGTCGCCGTGCGGGTGATATTTGCCGAGGACTTCGCCGACGATCTTCGCGCATTTGCGATAGGGGCGCGTGGAAGTCAGGCCCAGCTCATACATGCCGAAAAGAATGCGCCGGTGCACGGGCTTCAAGCCGTCGCGCACGTCGGGCAGCGCGCGCCCGATGATCACGCTCATCGAGTAGTCGAGATAGGACTTCTTCATCTCGGCTTCGATGTCCACTGGAATCATGATCGACTGATTCTGTTCGTCCGCCATTGGTCCTCGTGTTTCGGTTCTTGTTTCTATAGCGCCGGGCTTTAGCCCGGCATGCCGCCCCGAAGGACGACGCTACATAAAACCTTATCCCTGCGCAGCGTGTTCCAGCGCGTATGCCTTTACCGTGTCGAAGGCGTCGGCCGCATTTGTGAAGCGGCGCGCCGCAAACGCTGCCTCGATCTCGTGCAAAAAGCTATCGCGTTCGTCGTTACTCGCAAATTCCAGCGCCACGCCTCGCTCGTTGTCCGGAGCGTCGGTCGGCATGGCGCGAAACTCGCTGACGCTCAATCCTCGCAGCCCTGGCAGCGTGCTCCAGCCCAATTGATACATCATGGCTGCTTTGGCGCTGGAGGCCGCAGGAGATAAAACGCTCCCACCGCGAGCACCACAATAATCGCGATTCCTACGGCGTTGACCGTGAAATTGATTCGGTACAACTCCGCTGCCGATGGATCCGAAAAGCGAACTTCCTGCCATCCTCGAAAATCCCCGTACGTGCGCGGCAAACGGAACCCGCTAACGGCCATGGCGGACAGCAGCAAGCCCCAGCGAACAGCGTCACGAGTGGATTTAATTGCGACTTCAGCCATCAACTTGGGCCATCGAAATCAAATGTCCAGGTTCACAACTTCGAGGGCGTTGTCCTCGATGAATTTGCGGCGTGCTTCCACGTTTTCGCCCATGAGCGTCGTGAAAATAACTTCCGCGGCCACGGCGTCTTCGAGCTTTACTTTTAGGAGCGTGCGCGTGTCCGCGTTCATGGTGGTTTCCCAGAGCTGCGCGGGATTCATTTCCCCCAAGCCCTTGAAGCGTGTGATGGTGAAGTCTTTCTTCGCGTCTTCCATCACGTAGCTCAGCACGTCCTGCGCTTTTTCCTTGCTGGCCTTGTCGCCGTTGCGGGAAATGGTGAAGGGCGGCTTGTTGAACTCCTCGATTTGCTTGGCGAGCGCGCGCAGCCGCTTGTATTCGGCAGTGGAAGCCAGCGCCCAGTTGATTTTCTGGTTGTGCGGCGCGTCAAACTGAATCTCGTACAGGCTGTGTTCTTCGTCGAAGGCAATCTTGCCTTCGAGTTTCAGCTTGGCCTTGTCGATTTCCTTCAACAACTTTTCGAGGGACTTCTTCTCTTCAAACTCGGCTTTTTTGTCGAGGCCGCTTTCCGCAAGCACTTCGACGAGCCCGGCATCGCGCAGGCGGCGCCCGAGTTTTGCCGCGACGGCGTCGTACTCCTGCACGTTGAGCAAGAAAGAAGTTAGACCCGCCCCCTGGAGCGTCACGCCCTCCTTGCCCTGGACGACGTGATCCTCGGTGGCGCGCTTCATCAGCTCGCGCGCAAAGTCGCGCTCGTCGCGGATGTATTTTTCGCTTTTCCCACGCTTCACGCGGTAGAGCGGCGGCTGTGCGATGTAAATGTGCTCGCGGTCGATCAGCTCTTTCATGTGCCGGAAGAAAAATGTGAGCAGCAGCGTGCGGATGTGGGAGCCGTCCACGTCCGCGTCGGTCATCAAGATGATCTTGTGGTAGCGCAGCTTGCCGGCGTCGAAATCGTCTTTGCCGATGCCGGTGCCTAGCGCAGTGATGATGGCGCGAATTTCTTCGTGGCCCAACATCTTGTCGTAGCGCGCCTTTTCGACGTTGAGGATTTTTCCTTTGAGCGGAAGGATGGCCTGGTACTTGCGGTCGCGTCCCTGCTTGGCCGAGCCGCCCGCCGATTCGCCCTCGACCACGAACAATTCGCACCGCGAAGGATCGCGCTCCTGGCAATCCGCCAGTTTACCCGGCAACCCGCTCGAATCCATGGCGGACTTGCGCCGCGTCAGCTCGCGGGCTTTGCGAGCCGCCTCACGCGCGCGAGCCGCCTCAATGCACTTGCCGATGATGCGCCGCGCCACCGTGGAATGCTTGTCGAACCATTCACCCAGCTTTTCGTTCACGAGCTGCTCGACGTCGCCCTTGATGTCGCTATTCAGCTTGCCCTTGGTCTGCCCCTCGAACTGCGGTTGCGGCAGGCGCACGCTTACTACGGCAATGAGCCCTTCGCGCACATCATCGCCGGTGATGGTGACTTCGTCCTTCTGCTCCTTGAGCATGCCGGCTTGCGAAGCGAAATTGTTGATGGAGCGCGTCAAGGCGGAGCGGAAGCCGGAAAGATGCGTGCCGCCGTCCACGGTGTTGATGGTGTTGGCGAACGCAAACACGTTTTCGCCGTAGGTGTCGTTGTATTGCAGCGCGATTTCGATCTCCACGTTGCCGCGCTTGCCTTCCATGTAGATTGGTGAATCGTGGAGCGTGGTTTTGCCGCGATTCAGGTGCTTTACAAATTCCGTAATCCCGCCGGTGAAGCGGAATTCCGCGTTCTTCTCAGTGCGCTCGTCCGTCAACGTGATTTTCAAGCCCTTGTTCAGGAAAGCTAGCTCGCGCAGCCGTTGCGAAAGCGTGTCGAAACTGTAGACCGTCTTTTCAAAGATACTAGGATCGGGATGAAACGTAACTCTTGTGCCGGTCTTGCGCGTTTTGCCGGTCTGCTTCAGCTTTGAAGTGGGCTTGCCCTGTTCATAGGATTGCTCCCACACGGAACCGTCACGCGAGATTTCCAGCTCCAGCCAATCGGCGAGCGCATTCACCACGGAAACCCCGACGCCGTGCAAACCGCCCGAAACTTTGTAGGTTTCGCTATCGAATTTTCCGCCGGCGTGCAGCACGGTCATGACCACTTCCGCCGCCGGGCGCTTTTCCGTCTGGTGCATGTCCACGGGGATGCCGCGGCCGTTATCCACAACGGTCACGGAGTTGTCGGCGTGCACGGTCACGTTGATCTCATCGGCGTAGCCGGCCAGGGCTTCGTCGACCGAGTTGTCCACCACTTCCCAGACGAGATGGTGCAAGCCCATCTCTCCGGTCGAGCCGATGTACATCGCGGGCCGCAGCCGCACGGCTTCCAGACCGCCAAGAACCTTGATCGACTTGGCGTCGTACTTATGGCCGCCTTGCGGTGTGGCAGCAACGTTTTCTTTATCGCCCATCATTTCTCCCCATGCCAGAACTTTCAAAAAACCTGCGGCACCGAACGGACCCCGAGCAAGCCGGAGTCATGGTCCGCGTGATGAAAACCTCTCTCTTTTGAAGCAAGGAAGGCGTGTGTTCGGAATGTTCCGATCGTCTTTTCGTGCGTCCCAATTCCGCATCGGGACGACGCCTTACCCTTTGATTCCGGTTTCGCTGGGCAACTCCGGAACTCGTAGGGTTCCTGCTCCATCCCGTCCCGCGCAGCGGGACGTGGCGAAGACTCATGTTTCTCCAGGCGAATGGACTCGCAGCCCCTGGCGCAGAGCCGATTTCCGGGTCACTTTGGCCTGGCGGACGTGTCGATTTTGAAGGATCCCCCAATACGAATCGACAACACCGGATTATACGCGATCCGCACCCTTTTCTCAAGGCTCATCGCCCCATCAGGCTATGCGTAAGTGGTTCATTTATTTGAATTTACAATAATGCGGTCGGTCAAGAGAGGAAAACAAAAAAAGGCGCAAAAAATGCGCCTACCGGTGAATCGTATTGCATAATTTTCTTCAAATGCGCATCGGCATGATGATGTAGCGGTAGCGGTAAGACTCGTCGGCGAGCGGGCGCATTTGCCCGGCAGACTGCTCGTCTTTCAGTTCGATGCTGACCGGGCCATCGGCCGCGGCGGAGAGAAAATCCAGCATGTAGGTGGAGTTGAATCCGATGGCGATCGGATCACCCTGATAATCCTTCTCGATGCTCTCTTTCGCTTCTCCATACTCCGGACTCGACGCGGAAAGCTCGACGCCCTCTTTGGAGATCGCAAATTTCACGGCGTGGGAGCGCTGGTCGGCGAGCTGCGAAACGCGGCGCACGGCGTCGGTGAGTTCGGCTCTTTCGATCACCACATGCTTGTTGTTGTCGCGCGGCAGCACTGCTTCGTAATTCGGGAATTGCCCGGTCAGAATACGCGAGATCAGAAGGCGATGGCCGACCTGGAAGAAGAGATGGCTCTCGTCTTTCGCAAAATCGAATTGCGCGTCGGACCCGGCGGCGCTCGATAGTTTCTCGACTTCGTCCATGGCTTTCTTTGGAACCAGGACTTTTAGCTCTGCGTTCATTCCGGTGAGCTTGTGATCTGTTTCGGCCAGCGCCAGCCGGTGGCCGTCGGTGGCCACCATTGCCAGCGTGTCCGGTCGCAAAATCAGCAATCCGCCGTTCAGCGTGTACCGCGATTCCTCCATGGAAATGGCGAACTTCGTTTTCGCGATCAGGCTCTCCAGAATCGCAGCCGGTATTTTTACCAGCGTGTGTGGCATCGCTGGAAGCGCGGGGAAATTTTCCTTGGCCATGCCCACGAGCTTGTATTTCTTCCGGTCGCTGACGATCTCGACCCAGTGGTTTTCCAGCAGCTTGACCTTGATTTCGCCTTCGGGCAGCAGCCGCACGAGCTCAAGCAGCTTCTTTGCGGGAATGGTGCCGGCGCCTTCCTTCTTGACCTTCGCCTCGCAGGACGTGCGGATGCTCAGCTCCAGGTCCGTCGCGGTAATGGTGAGCTGGCTTCCCTGGGCTTCAACCAGCAAGTTCGACAGGATCGGAATCGTAGTTTTGCGTTCCACGACCCCCTGGATCATGCTCAATTCATTCAATAGCGCGGACTTTGAAACGCTGAATTCCATCGCTTGATATTCCTCGCGTGCCGTTCCAGGTGCGGTCATGATGAAGTTTAACCTCGACTCGGGCGGGGATGGCGCCCTTCCATTCTACCGCTGCCGTACTCTACTCGCTTTTTCGATAAGTATAAAGCCTGTCTCTCTCCGAGGACTGTGGAAATAATAGCGTACTGGCCTTGCTTCACTACCTATTTCGTACCCACTGCAGGCTCCCGCAACAGATATTCACAACAACAAGCGCTACTACAAGAGACTTTCCTAGAAATCGAAATGATTACCCCTTGTTGTTGTGATGAGTCTTGTGAATTTGTGGAAACCACTCCAAACCTTTTTGTAGCCTGCACTTCGGAGGGCGCATTCGCCGCGGCTATTTGTGGGAACCGTGGAAAACTGGATTCCTCGGCGCCCATCTACCAGACGGTCGACATTTTTATGCACTTGCGTCAACAAATTCTCCGCACCTTTTTCAATTCTTCTCCACAGGATTTGGTGGCGAGGCGCAATGCGAAAAGTTCGTTGCACCCTTGAGGATAAAAACGGAAACGCGGCCTGAAGGGGAACAGGCCGCGCTCCGAAACTCTTAAGAAGGAAATCTGCAAACTACTGCAATGCATCTATGAGCCGCGTGATGGTCCGGTTGAGATCTTTGTCCGAGCGGCGCAACTCCTCAATCTTATTGATGGAATGCAGCACCGTAGTGTGATGCTTGCCGCCGAATTGACGGCCGATCTCCGGCAGCGAAGCGGTGGTGAGCTGCTTCACGATGTACATTGCCACCTGGCGCGGGAAGGCGATGGCGCGCGTGTTGCTGCGGATTTTCAGGTCCTGCTCGCGCAAATCAAAGTGCTCGCTCACCCGTTTCTGAATTAAGTCGATGGTGACGCGCTTTTCCTGCGAGGCAATGATGTTCCGCAGCACCTGCTGCGCCGTGGCCAGGGAAATTGAGACACCCGTCAGGGAAGCGTACGCCATCAGGCGCGTCAGCGCACCTTCCAACTCGCGCACGTTGGACTTGATGGACCGCGCAATGTATTCCGCCACGTCGTCCGGCAGCTGGAAGCGCTCGTTCTCCGCCTTCTTCTGCAGAATGGCGATCTTGGTCTCAAGGTCCGGCGGCTGAATGTCCGCGATCAATCCCCATTCGAACCGCGAGCGCAGCCGCTCTTCGATGGAGTTGATGTCCTTCGGCAGGCAATCGGAAGAGATGACGATCTGCTTTTGCTGCTCGTACAACGCGTTGAAGGTGTGGAAGAATTCTTCCTGCGTGCGTTCTTTTCCCGCGATGAATTGAATGTCGTCCACCAGCAGCACGTCCACGGTGTGAAAACGTTCGCGGAAGCTGATCATGCGGTCGAACCGCAGCGAGTTGATCACTTCGATGGTGAACTTCTCTGCGCTTACGTAGCTCAAGCGCATCGCCGGGTTGCGCTTCTTGATGGTGTGCCCGATGGCGTGCATCAGGTGGGTCTTGCCCATGCCCACGCCGCCGTACAGGAACAACGGGTTGTACGCTTTGGAGGGCTGTTCCGCGACGGCGCGCGACGCGGCGTGCGCAAACTCATTGGACTTGCCGACCACGAAAGTGTCGAAGGTATAGCGCAGATTCAGCTGGTGGTCGCTGCTCTCAAAATCCAGTTTGGCCTGCCCCGCTTTGGCGGGTGCTGCAGGCGCCGCTGTTACCGGCTCTTCCTCGCTGCAAACGTATTGGACTTTAACACTGGGAGTTCCGAGTTCGTGGAACACCGCTTTGATGATATCCCCGTAAGTGCGCGTGAGCACCTGCCGGAAAACCGCACTGGGAATCTGGATGAAGAGCGTCTCACCCTCGGCACGGTTCAGCCGGGTCGGCTGGAACCAAGTTGTGAAGGTGTTGATGCTGACCCGGGCTTTGACATGGTCCAGAAACGTCTCCCAGGAATTTGCTGCTTCGCGGCCAACTTGGGTTGCTGTAGTCATCGTAGAGAAAGAAAATCCTGTACTATTTCCACAGATGTGCAAAACCTGTGGAAAGAGGGTCCCACTTCCACCGTTCTTCAGGCTTCGGGATGCTGGCCCACGCCGGACGCTTCTCTTTGCCCCTGTAGCTCCGTGCGCGGCTTGTAGGACTTGCCGGCCCACATACTGCCGCTCTAAGACCGCGCGGGATTGTCTCCGATTGGTATGTACAGAGCAAGCGAAAAATGTGCGAAGACCTTGGCGGTGTTGCACACGTCGTGCACAGATTTTCCACAGGCGGAAATCTGCCGTAAATGCGCGGCAACCCCCCGCTTTTCAGAGCATTCCCTGAGAAATTTTTCGCGGTGAGCAAGTCTTTCACGAGATTGTTGTGGGTGGCCTGAGGAAAACTCCACTCATTTCGTATTTCTTTTGTCTGGCCGGTCGAACAGATAAAGACCCAAGGGGTCGCTTCCAATAATCAACTGATCCTTCTCGACGAGAATGGTGTTGGCCTCCAGGCGCGCTCCTTGCGGAGTATAAATCTTGTAGGTTGCGCGGCGATTGCCCGCGGCATCGAAGTGCAGCAGGTTGTTATTCAGCGCAATCCAGACTTCGCCGTTCGCCCGATCCACTCCCATCCCGGTCAGCACGCGTTTGAACGTTGGTTCTTTTCCCCGCTGCTCCTGCCGCTCGATTTCTTTTCGCACGGCCACAGCCGTCGGCAGCGCGTCGATGGCGGTATATTGGATGTCCTGCCCCGCGTAGCCCAGATGGTCGTACTGCCGCACTGTCGGCTCCGGTAGATACCCGAACGCATAGTAAAGATGCCCTTGCGCATCCGTGCCCAGTTGTCCGATGTTCAGAAAGCGATTCAAGTCCTCGCGCCCCGAAATTGGCTCCGGGTCCCCAAACTCCCGCACTTCTTTGCCGTTCTTGTCGAAGACGATCACCAGATGCGGCTCACGCAGCGTGGCGACCGCGATTTCCCCTTCCGGCAAAGCGGCCACGGAAACGGGATTCTTCACCGCAAAGGAACGAACAGGCGCGCCATCCGAAGAAAAGACACGAATGAGATTCGCGCCGCGGTCCGCCACGTAGATCTTGCCGTCGGCATCCACGTCGCAGTCATCGCCGAAAGAGATCAACGCGGGGCTTGCGTTGGCGCCGGCGGTCGAAGAGGAGAATTCGGCGATGGAAAGAACCTGCTTGCCAGCGCTGTTGAATACCAGCAGTCCCGGGGTTGGGGACGCCAGCACGTAGAGGCGGCCGTCGCCACTCCGCCTGATGGCCTGCAGCCCAGGACCAATCGCCGGCAGGATCCGCTGCTTGGCGGAGAGCTCGCTTTCTATCTGTTCTTGCGCTATTGCGGCAGCACCGGCCGAGGCAAGCAGACACGTCACCGCCAGAACTTTCAGTTTTGAACCCACCCTTATTCGCATGAATCCTCAGATTACTATGGACGGGCCGACGGTTGCCTCAAAGTCAGCCACGGTGTGTTTCCCGGAAAGTCAATCGATGCAGAAGCGGAGGCGCTCGATGGAGCGCGCGCGCAAACGTCCGGCCGCGTTGCGCGGGCCATCGTCATCCGTTTCCACCAGCACGCAATTCATCTGCACGTCGCCGGAAGCCACGTCAAACCTTGCAGGCAGACCATTCAAGAACTTCGTAATGATGCCTTGGCGGTCCATCCCGATCACCCCGGCATGCGGCCCGGTCATGCCAACATCGGTGATATACGCCGTGCCCTGGGGCAGAACATGTTCATCGGCGGTGGCCACGTGCGTGTGCGTGCCAACCACGGCGCTCACCCGGCCATCTAGATACCAGCCAATGGCTACTTTTTCGCTGGTGGTCTCCGCGTGCATATCCACGAACACGAAGGCCACGTCTGGCGGAATTTTTTCGAGCTCGCTGGCGGCCTTTCGAAACGGGTCATCGATCTGCGTCATGAACACGCGGCCCTGCAAATTCAGCACGGCGTACTTCACGCCATTCTTCGCTGTCCCGACGTACATCCCGCTGCCGGGATTGCCTTCCGGAAAATTGGCCGGCCGCAGCAGCCGCGGCTCGTGCGGGAGATACTCCAGAATCTCCTTGCGGTCCCAACTGTGATTTCCGCCGGTGAGCACGTCGATGCCATCCTTCAAGAGCTCGTCCGCGATGCGCGGCGTGATGCCAAATCCCGAAGCGGAATTCTCGCCGTTGGCAATCACCAGATCGATCTGGCGTTGCGACACGACGTCCGCCAGCCGGTCGCGAACGATCAGCCGCCCCGGCGCTCCCACAATGTCTCCGACAAAGAGTACGCGCATGAATTAGTTTTCGGTCCTCAGTCTTCAGTTCTGGAGCAAAAACGCAACCTGCTTGGACGCAAGGTTATGCCAACGCCGGAATCTTTCTCCGTTCTATCGGTCCTACTTCGAGGCCGCAACCGTCATCCTTGCAAGGCGTTCTGACGGACAACTGAAACCTGACGACTGAAGACCGAAATGGAGCGGACTGCTTCGCCGTGGGGAGCTAGGCCGTGAACCTCTGAAAGAGGTGGGCGCCACGAGCCAACCGTTAGGCTTTCCTGCCCCACTCGCGGGCCACCCCCCCTTTAGGGACGAGACCCGCCAGCGGGACAGGCCGTGCACACGGGTTGTCTATCCGCAGCACCCCAGAGATTCGTTACGGTTCAAACGGCTTTCGCACCCTCACCTGCGTCGAAGTACCGCTCCGCGCCCAATTGTAACAGCCGCGGGTCGAAATGCGGAAAGGACGTCGCGAGATGGCTATGTATCACGTTGCAACAAGGACAAAATGCCCCCGCGACGAACCTCTTTCTCTCCTGCTTCTGCAATCGCAGAACTCATCGAGCACCGGCCGAGCATGCGATAGCTTTCGAATTGCGATTCATCGAAGAATTGGTCCGCCGTGGATTCGTGCGGAAACGCGGCATGTGCGCGCTTGTAAGCTTTAACGTCTTCAGGATCGTTCTTGGTCAGGCTGCTCTTGAGGTAAAGAATCTTCCCGCTCTTGCCACTTGCATATTCGATGGTCCCAAACCGGAAATGCGCGGTCGCATAGCCTTCCGACCCGGTAATCCGGAAGGGTTCCAAATCCAGCGTGATCTCTGCTCCCAGGTCTGTGCGGCACTTGCGAATGGCATTGATAAGATCCTCGAAACCCGGTCCGGGGTCTTCACCGGCGTCGCCGGCCACGATGAAGTCACACTCGCGACGCACCAACTCATAAATGGCCAGGTTTTCGAAATGCGCACCGTCCGAGAGGTTGACGTACTTAGACCGGTCCGTGGCCGTTCCCACCAGTTCGTTCAGGAGGTAGAGCAGGGAAAGCGCCGGACCGCCCTGGGGCTGCCGGAGGCGCGCCCAAAACTCCTCGTTCTTGAACCGAGGATTGGCCAGCCAGACCCCCAACCGTACGTTGAACACGGTCATCAGGAAAGCCAGCGGCGGAAACGTGTGGTAGCCGCTGTTGGGATTGACGGCAGCTCCCGAAATCGCGACGGCGGAGCCCAGTGGGATTCCACCATCGCGAAATGCCCATTGATGTGTAGCTTGGTACGCGCCTTCAACGGCTCCGCTGGACTTGTTGTTTTCCGGGCGCAATTCCGGAAAATCGTAGCCGCAGAATCGCGGGGTAAAGACGAAAGACTCCGCCTTGCGCTCCTGCCAGGCGAGCCGCTGCCCGTGGGTCACGGTCATCGTGCCGTTCAAGATTGGGTACGGGCCCGAGTAAGCCATGCCCCCTTGCATGGGCTTCCCGTCTGGTTGCGCAAAGGTTTCCAACTTCACGTCGTCCGCCGGATCAAACCCTGTGAACGGCTGCTCGCGACGGTGCGGATTCGATGCGCCCAGATAGCAACGCACGATGCGGTTGCGGTACAGCAGATTCATCGAGAACCGATTGATGTCCACGCGCCAGGAGAGAAAAATGGAAAAAGCGAGCAGCAGAAAGAACGCGCCCCAAAGCCATGAACCTCGAAATGTTCCAGCAGCTTTCCAATAGTCGTGCGCTGTTGTCCCGGGAACCTGCGCGGCCTGCGCTAGCGCATGCACGCCGCAAGCCACCAGAATAAGCAGCCCCGCCGCGAATACCAAGGGCGCGGCCCGCGCCACAATCTCTCTAACCAGAGACGTGTCTCCTCCAGATCCACTCTGGTTCTTTCCGCCAGTCTTTTTGCTCCACCCCAGCAGCGCGCCATAACCGCTGTGAACCAGCCAAGCAAGGATCGCCGCGCTTTTTGCCCAGAGATAACCCTTGATTTTGGCGACTTCCCAAGGAGCAAAAATTGCCACGCCGAAGAGCGCGGTCCAGAACAAAGACCACAGCATCAGCCAACCGCCCAGCCGCGCCCACCACTCGTGCATTTCGAAACTCAACGCGAATTTTGCCAGCCCGGTGTGCACCGTTCCTGCCAGCAAAAACGCAACCACCACCAGCGGCGTGCCCCAGCTCGCCGCATGCCAAAGGCCCGTGTCCGCATACATCGAAGATTTCCAGTAGTACGCCAGGCAGCTCAAGCCGTACACCTCGTACCCGGCAAAGATCCCCGCGGGCAGCGCCCAAAGAACATTGAGAAATGGAGGCACCGACTTTGGTTCTGCACGGCATACGATTTTCGCGCTGGCCCATCCCAGGAGGTGGCCGAGAACATAGACCGCAGCTCCAGCGACGACCGAGAATTCCGGCGTCCACATGCCGGGTCTTCTCCAGATGCTGTAATTGAGAAGAAAGGCCCCCGCGAAAAGCGGCAACACGACGGTCGCGAGAACCCACCTTTGTTGGCTGAAGGCCTTCGGTTTTCCCCCGCGGCAGGTGCTGGTGTTGAGAACTCCGCAGGCTACCGCCAACGTGATCAAAGCCCCGGCAATGACGCCGAGTGCCATTGGTTGGAGCCCTTCGTAGGGACCAAACGCGAACGCCCGGCCCAATGCCCATGGGAACAGCAGCACGGCTCCCAAAAAGCTGATTAAAATCGCTTGATTCAACAGCAGGTTGCGCAGGTAAGTGGCAATGGCGGCCCAGGTGTCCGCGCCGAAGAGCCCCTTTCTGGGCGTCAGGAAATTGCTGTAGTCGCGTAGGAAATTGACTTCTGGCGCTTCTTGAAGGCCCCCGGGGAGCGCTTGCTCTACTTTGCTGATGCCTTCTTGCTGGATCCAGCGCGCCAGCCAGCTTCCGATGTACCCACCTCCCGAAACCGTGGAAAGGTAGTCGAACTGTTTCAGCAAACCATATTCGGCCAGCGTTTGCAGTACGCCGAGATGGAACGTCGCGCTGCGGATTCCGCCGCCGGAGAACGCCAGCCCGACTTTCTTATCCTTTAGTCGTTGCTTTCCTTCTGGCCGGCTTCGGATCTTCTGGAGTTCGCTTTGCTCGGCTTTGAGGACTTCTTCGATTGTTGCCATGGGGACACTCTCCTGCGGATACCTTCCTGCAAAACGGCAAAAGCAATTCCCAACGATTTGAGTACGCGCACAAGGCCGTTTTAATGGGAGAGTTACCGTACCTTATATATAAAAATGCGAGGCCCGTCAATGGAAAATGGAGTCTTGAGAAAGGAGGACAACTGGACAGGTTCCTGGCGCTCCCAAACACTTCGACAGTGGTAAAATCACTGGCGTCCTACCGGAGACCCCCATGAATCGATCATTTCATAGCCTTCTCGGTCTTGCCGCTTTCTGCCTTTCCGCTTACCCATCCGCAGCTGGTCCTCTTCCCGACCAGCTCGGCAAAGTGAATTTCCCGACCACCTGCTCAGCCGACATGCAGCCGACCATCGAGAAGGGGCTCGCCCTGCTGCACTCCTTCCAGTACAAGGAGTCCGAGCAAACCTTCACGGAAGCCGCGACTCGCGAACCGAAATGCGCGATGGCCCACTGGGGCAAAGCCATGGCCCGATATCACCAGCTGTGGGATTTTCCGCAAGATAAGACTTTGAAGGAAGGACACAAGGACATCGAACAAGCGCAGAAAGTTGGGTCGGTCAGCCCGCGCGAAAAAGGCTTCATCGCGGCTGCCGCCGCCTTCTTCCAGAGAAAATCCAAGTTGACGCACGCTCAACGCACGCAAGCGTATTCGTCGACACTGGAGAGGTTCTATGGCGAGAATCCCGGCGATAGTGAAATCGGCTCCTTCTACGCGCTTTCACTCGTCTCGCTGGCCGAGGTAGATGTGGATACGATGGTTAACTTGAAAAAAGCCATCTCCGTTCTCAACCCGCTCCTTGAGAAGTTTCCCGATCATCCCGGCGTCGCGCATTACCTGATTCACGCAACCGACCGCCCCGAGCTGGCTTCGCAAGGGCTCGAAGCCGCCCGCCGCTACGCTGCGATCGCTCCCGATTCGTCCCATGCCCTGCACATGCCTTCGCACATTTTTGTGCGGCGCGGCTTGTGGCAGGATTCCATCGCGTCGAACGTTGCGGCGAATGCCTCCGGTGCGCACGCCGCGGAAATGCACCTCGCGGAAGCGCACTATCAGACCCACGCTATGGATTTCCTGAGCTACTCCTATCTTCAAAGCGGCCAGGAAGCCAAAGCGCGCGAAGTGATTGAGCACACCGCTCACATCGTGGGGGCCACCGAAGAGAGGAAGGATCGCGACCGCGATTATCTTTCCGCGCGTACCGCTCTCGAGTTGCACCGCTGGAAAGAAGCGGCATCTCTTCCCATCCCCAAGGATCGCAAGAATTGGGATGACACCACGTTCTGGGCACGCGCCATTGGCGCTGCGCGCAGCGGCGACATTCCTGCCGCGGAGTCTGCCCTGAAGGAGCTCACTGAGCTCGTCGCCGAGCGCGAGAAGCGCGCGCGCAAGGAAGGTTATGGCGCATCCACGGAGAAGCCTTCCGATCTTCGCGAAGCGGAGGCTTGGCTGGCCTTCGCTAGAGGAAAGCCAGACGATGCTCTCGAGGAATTGCGCGCCGCTGCCGATCACCAGGACAACAACGGCGGCGAGTCGGTCGGCATCCCGGCGCGCGAGATGCTTGCCGACATGCTCCTCGAACTCAGGCGTCCCGCCGACGCCCTGGCCGAATACAAAACTTCTCTGAAGCTCTCCCCCAGCCGCTTTGATGGTTTGCTGGGTGCCGCTCGCTCTGCTCAAGCCTCCGGCGACGCCACTGCTGCGCAAACGTTCTATGCGCAACTCGCTTCCGTGTGCTCCACGGCCGCCGACCGCCCGGAACTCGCCGAGGCGAAAACCTATCTCGCCCAGAAGTGACGATAAGTTCCCTTGCCAATCGTCGATCTTTGTTTATCCGTGGTGCCGTAAAACCTCGGTCTTCAGGGCGGGGGTATAAGGCAGCGCTTACCGATTAAAGCGGCGTCTTTTGCTGCTCGATGT
>QHYM01000148.1 GCA_003223295.1 Acidobacteriota bacterium
CCGCATAGACCAAGTGTATGTCAGATGCGGACAAATGGCCAGAAAGACGTTCAAATTTAGGCTGTACCCCAATCGCCAGCAGCGCGAGAAGCTGACTGCCACGCTGGACGTGTGCCGAGAACTCTATAACGCGGGGCTGCAAGAACGCATTGAAGCGTGCAAGAAGCGCACCCCGGTTCGAGTGTTCGACCAGATGAATCAACTACCAGACATCAAAGAGATTCGCCCTGATGTTGCGGGCGTCTTTTCACAAGTGCTGCAAGATACGTTGCGCCGTCTGGACAAAACCTACAAAGCATTCTTCGGTCGTGTGCAGCGCGGGCAGCAAGCTGGATTTCCCCGTTTCAAAGGCGGCCATCGATATGCCAGTTTCACCTACCCACAAAGCGGGTTC
>QHYM01000459.1 GCA_003223295.1 Acidobacteriota bacterium
GTTGTGCTATGCCCAGATCGGCGGACTTGCCGTCGCTACCTTCATCACTTTGCTCCTGGTCCCGGTCTTTTACTCGATCTTTGTGCTCGATCTCAAGTGGATCAAATGGGAAATGAGTGAAAATCGACAGGCGCACTAAAAAGCGGAACCAACAACGTGACAAACACGCCCAACAGGCAATCAAAGATCCATGGGAGGATGATGTGGATCTAAAACTCACTGGAAAAATTGCTTTGGTAACAGGATCGACGGCAGGGATCGGTTTTGCGATCGCCAAGTCACTTGCGAGCGAAGGCGCGCACGTCTACGTGAACGGACGCACGCAAGTCCGCGTGGATGCGGCAGTGGCGGCAATCCGATCGAGTGCAGCATCGACTAAGGTTGATGGTATCGCGGCCGACTTTTCAGGTTTAGCCGGCGCTGAGGAGGTAATTGCGAAACTTCCCGCGGTGGATGTGCTCGTGAACAATGTGGGCATTTTCGAGCCTAAGCCGTTTGCGGAGATCCCCGATGCAGACTGGTACCGCTTTTTCGAGATAAACGTAATGAGCGGAGTGCGGCTCTCGCGACACTATCTCGCGGGCATGCTGAAACGGAACTGGGGTCGCATCCTATTCATTTCGAGCGAATCGGGAGTGCAGATTCCGGCGGAAATGGTGCACTACGGAATGACAAAGACTGCACAGATTGCCGTGGCGCGCGGGATCGCAGAGTCGGTGGCTGGAACCGGCGTAACGATAAACAGCATTCTTGCCGGGCCGACGGAGTCGGAAGGTGTGAGCGGATTTGTTGAAGCGATGGCGAAACAGCAGAATAAGTCGAAAAAAGAGATGGAGAACGATTTCTTTGAACATGCGCGGCCTTCATCCCTACTGAAGCGCTTTGCCACTGTCGACGAAGTTGCGGCGATGGCAACCTACGTGGCTGGGCAGCTCTCTTCGGCGACGAACGGGGCAGCACTGCGAGTCGATGGCGGCGTGGTCAGAGCGATTCTCTAAATGAGAAGTGGAAAAAGCAACAAGGACGGCTAACGCAAAAACAAACGCACACCTGCTTGGGAGGCAACCGCGTCTGCGACGCAAAGAAGATTCCTTGAGCGTAGCGTGCGAACGAGACGATAGATGGCGGAATGTGATTCGGCTGCCACGATTCGTCGAAAATGCGCAAAGATTCGTCGGACTCTACTTCGCCTCTCGCAGGCATCTGTGTTAGGATAAACCTCGCGTGAGCGCACGAATTCTTATTAGCGGTTTATTGGCGGTTTTGGCAGGGACAGCTGCTACCGTATGCACCGCAAGCGAACAGTGCGCTATATGCGAAACTTGCAACAGCCTTATTCTTTAGGGCTTTACGGCAAGTTGTTGATTCCGCGGCTGGGGACGTAGTTCAGTTGGTTAGAACGCTGCCCTGTCACGTAATGCATGGTGAACAGGGGAAGCATGTCAGAAGTTCAGCTTGCGTTCTTTTTGCGTTGTAAGACCGGGAATGATGGGATGTGATGGGCAGCTAAGTTGTTGAATTCTCAAGCTATCCTGTTTGTTCAGATTGAGTTGGTGCTGTTTACGAATCGGCTGCTCTACCACTGAGCTACCTCGGCCCTTGATAATAAACGACTTATTTCCTGGCTTGAGAGACTTTCATCAAACTTTCATCGTTCTCTCTCGGCGGCACGTTGCCCAACTTTCACACGGAAATGCCCGACCTGTTCGGAGCGATTCTGTGGTGTTCCGGACGGCGATCGCAACACTTCCGCCTCCGACACACTCCCTCTTTTCCTCGAGTGCACAACGGAATCAGATCGCGCACCAGATGAAAGAAAGATAGCAAAATGATTTTAGCTTTGTCTGATTCCTTTCGCAAGCTCTTGAGTTTACTGGTCTTGGCTTCGAGCATGGTGCTTAACTGCCTGTAGCCCAAACTAAACCGCCATAGGATAACAAGCGAATATGCCCAGCGTAAAAACCAATCCCAGAAGCTCCGGGATGAAGGCGCTAACCTGTAATCGTCGGGCGTCTTCCACGGCGGACGTCAAACTGATCTGTTCAGTCATCCTCGCCTCGGCGCTCAGCTGAATGATGGCAACCGCTCTGGTCTGTCTTCGACTATGACACTGTTATTGACAAACGGAGCAACAAGAAAGCCAGCATAAACGATCGGACGAGGGAGTTAACTTCCGGCCTGCTCCTTCCGGGCGATTTTGCTTGCGTCGGGACTCTCCGGCTTCAATAGTTTTGCCCTGGCGCTGGCTAATTCCATGGAATTAGCCCACAAAAATCCTTGACTTTGTTTGCCTGCTACAAGAGAGTTTAACCGCGCTGGCCCTCGGCTGAACAATCCCAAAATCTCATACAGGAGGCGTTATGCTCCTCCCCCCGCTGCGGTGGGCTTTCTCAATACCACAGGTCCAGGAATCACCAACGAGGTCAAATCCCGTCCTTCGAGTGTTCGCCGCATTGCTAACATTCTCATTCCCAGGGTTGATTCTGACCGGATGTACAGGATCCGTTTATCCCTCTGGTTCCGCTGCCCCCACGATCACGACGCAGCCGGCGAACCAGAGCGTGACCGCAGGCCAGACGGCGACCTTCACGGTGACGGCCACGGGAACAGCGCCCTTGAGCTATCAGTGGCAGAAGAAAGGGACGGCTATCGCCGGGGCGACCGCCTCTAGCTACACCACGCCTCCCACCACCAGTTCCGACAACGGCTCTCAGTTCACGGTGGTGGTCAGCAACACGGCAGGCAGTGTGACCAGCAACGCCGCTACCCTCACGGTGAATGCCGCGGCGGCGGCCCCCACGATCACGATGCAGCCGGCGAACCAGAGCGTGACCGCAGGCCAGACGGCGACCTTCACGGTGACGGCTACGGGAACAGCGCCTTTGAACTATCAGTGGCAGAAGAGCGGGACCGCTATCGCCGGGGCGACCGCCTCCAGCTACACCACGCCCCCCACCACCAGTTCCGACAACGGCTCTCAGTTCACGGTGGTGGTCAGCAACACGGCAGGCAGTGTGACCAGCAACGCCGCTACTCTCACGGTGAACGCCGCGGTATCCGCGATCAATACGGTTTTCATCATTCTCATGGAAAACAACAATTGGTCGTCGA
>QHYM01000149.1 GCA_003223295.1 Acidobacteriota bacterium
GTAAATGCATACCACACCGTCTGTGTTCTCCCGGAGCAGAAAGGATCGTCAGGGGCAACGGTGGCATTCGTGGCGTCTTGAGTCAGGCTGAAGGGTATCGAGGTCACGACCGTTGCGTTGGCAAAGTCATCGTTCGGCGGAGGTGGGACGATAACAGTAATTTGAGTGAACGTGACTCCCGTGTTGCCCGAAAGATTGTCACCCTGAAAAGTCAAAAGGTAGGTGCCCGCTTGATTGCTCGTTGGTGTCCAGTTAAACGTCCCGGTATTGTTCCCATTGTCGACAAAGCCTGCACCCGCCGGGAGTCCCGTGACGGTCAAGACGACGTGCCGCGAAAGAATGTCGGTTGCCGACACAGTGAAATTCACGTTCTGATTCACAATGGCGTTGAGTTGTGAGGGCGCTGTGAGAGTCACAACCGGATGGGCATTGAAGCGTATTTCGCCATGCAGCGCGGGGGCCGCCCCTTCGCAATGTTGCTCAAAAGTTGCTCACGGGGAGCGGCTGCGCTTGGCGCGTTTTGAACGGGCGAAACGGGCTTACAATGGAGGCTGCTTTGCGTCTAAGCGAGCATCCCGATTCAGGTGGGTAATGTCGTGAGGGTGATGAAATGAAACCAGAGCGTCGTGGGTTAGTTCTGGCGGTTATCGTAGTGGCGGCATCGGCCGCGCTGGGTGGGATTTACGGCCCAAACGTGCGGGCCACGACATCCTCGTACGACGATACCCAAAACTCGGTGCGAAATTTCACCGAAGTGCTGGACACCGTTCAGGCCAATTACGCGGAGAAGGTGGACGTCGACAAAATCGTATACGAAGGCGCCATCCCGGGCATGCTGCGCCAGCTCGATCCGCACTCCAATTTCTTCGATGCGCGCCAGTGGGCCCAGAATCGCGAGGAAGTCCGCGGCAGATACTACGGTGTGGGCATGTCGGTCGTTCCCCGCGGGGATCACACGATTGTGATGACTCCCTACGTGGGCACTCCGGCATATAAGGCCGGAATCCGGCCCGGCGACGTGATCGTAAGAATCGACGACAAATCCGCGCAGGGCCTGACCACGCCGGAAATCGCCGATCTACTGCGAGGAGCCAGGGGCACCCTGGTCAAGATCACAGTTTCCCGCGAGGGTTACACCGATCCGCTGATTTTTACAGTAATGCGCGATGAAATCCCGCACCACGCCGTGGAGCTGGCCTTCGAGGTCAAGCCGGGAATCGGCTACATAAAACTTTCCGGATTCAACGAAAAAACCGACGGCGAGCTGGGCGACGCGATGAAGCAACTGAACGCGTCTTCCCTCGACGGCTTGATTTTGGACATGCGAGGCAATCACGGGGGGCTGCTCAACGAGGCCATCGCCGTTGGCGACATGCTCCTGGATAAAAACCAATTGATCGTGTCGCATCGCGGACGCGCCTCCGCGGAGCGCCGTTTCTACGCAGTACGCGGAAACCAAGGCAACACCATGCCGCTGGTCGTCCTGGTGAACAACGATTCCGCATCCGCCACGGAGATCGTCGCCGGCGCGGTGCAGGACCACGATCGCGGCGTCATCGTTGGCGACACGACGTTTGGCAAAGGTTTAGTGCAAACAGTTGAGCCTCTGAGCGAAAACACCGGCCTGGCGCTCACGATCGCGCGCTATTACACGCCGAGCGGCCGGCTAATCCAGCGCGACTACAAGTCGATATCGCTCTATTCGTATTACGAGCGCAAGGTTCCCGAGCATCCAACGGAAATCAAGTTGACCGACAGCGGCAGGCAGGTGACCGGCGGAGGCGGAATCAAGCCCGACATTCTGGTTCGCGAACCGGAGTTCAATCACTTTCAAAAGGCGCTGCTGCGTGCTGACGTATTTTATCCGTTTGAGAGCAGCGTTGGCGGGTTTACGCTGCACTACTTGGGGACTCGCCCCACGGTTACTAAGGATTTTGCAGTGGACGACACGGTGATGACGGACTTCCGCAAATTCCTCACCAGCAAGAATGTTCGCTACACCGAGCCGGAATTCGCCGAAAACTTGGATTGGGTGAAACGCAAGATCAAGCAAGAAGTCTTTCTGTCCACCTTTGGCCAGCAGGAAAGCTTCAAGATTCAGCTTGAGGCCGATCCGCAACTGCTGGCGGGGATTGACGCCGTTCCGCAGGCGCGGGCGCTGTATGAAAAGGCTCGCAAGATCATCGCGCAGCGCGCCGCCGCCCCAACCTATCGGCCCTAAGCTGCTATTCCTTCTGCGCCAGAGTTAAGCATCATTCGCAGGCTGAAACTTATTCGTTTTCGGGCATAAAAGAGTGATATTTGACAGAACGGCGCGTTCCGAACATAATTGTATGTACGTCAATCCTGTGGAGGGCAGACCAGCCCGGCAAGAAGCTGGGCTACACGGATGGCGCCAAAATATATTTTTGTTACCGGCGGTGTTGTTTCCTCACTGGGAAAAGGAGTAGCCGCCTCCTCGATTGGTTGTCTCCTCGAAAGTCGCGGTTTCAAAGTCACACTTCAGAAATGCGATCCGTACCTGAACGTCGATCCGGGTACGATGAGCCCGTTTCAGCATGGCGAAGTGTTTGTGACCGAAGACGGCGCGGAAACCGATCTGGACCTGGGACACTACGAACGCTTCACGCACGCGAATCTTTCCCGCGACAATAACTGGACGACCGGCCGCATCTACGAAACGATTCTTACCAAAGAGCGGCGCGGCGATTATCTCGGCAAAACCGTGCAGGTCATCCCGCACGTCACCGACGAAATCAAAGCATGTATCCGAAAGGTCTCCGAAAGCGTCGATGTAGTCATCGTGGAGATTGGCGGAACGGTCGGCGACATCGAGTCGCTTCCCTTCCTCGAAGCCATCCGGCAGATGCGCCTGGAATTGGGCGCGGAAAACACGCTCTTTGTCCACGTCACGCTGGTCCCGTTCATCTCCGCGGCGGGCGAACTGAAAACCAAGCCCACGCAGCACAGCGTGAAGGAAATGCTGGGCATCGGAATTCAGCCGGACGTTCTCCTTTGCCGCAGCGATCGCCACATCCCCACGGAATTGAAAAAGAAGATCGCGCTGTTCTGCAACGTTGCGGAGTCTTGCGTGATTTCCATGGAGGACGTGGACACCATCTATGCCGTGCCCGGGGAACTCAGCAAAGAGGGCCTGGATGCGCAGATTCTGCGGCTGCTGAGGCTGGAGTCGCGGCCTTCGGACATGAAGCCATGGCTCGATCTGGTCTACCGGATGCATCACCCGGCGGGCGAAGTACGGATTGCCGTGGTTGGAAAGTACGTCCAACTCGAAGACGCTTACAAGAGCTTGCGCGAAGCGTTGCTGCACGGTGGGCTGGCGCACAACCACAAGACGAATCTGGAGTGGGTGGAGGCAGAAGAGATCGATTCGCCGGAAACCGCGGCGCGGCGCTTGCATGGCTACGACGGCATTCTCGTGCCGGGCGGATTCGGCAAGCGTGGCATTCAGGGAATGGTCTACACCATTCAGTACGCGCGCGAGCACAAAGTGCCGTTCTTCGGGATTTGCCTGGGAATGCAATGCGCGACGATCGAATACGCGCGCGACGTTGCGGGCTTAAAACAGGCGGACAGTACGGAATTCGATCCGCAAACACCGTACCGCGTAATTTACAAACTGCGTGAATTGCTGGGCGTGGATGAAATGGGCGGCACGATGCGGCTGGGCGCATGGCCCTGCAAACTCGAGCCGGGCTCGTTCGCGCACAAAGCTTACGGCAAACTGGAAATTAGCGAACGCCACCGCCATCGCTACGAATTCAACCGCGACTTCGAGAAGACGCTGGTCGCCGCAGGATTAAAGATTACCGGGCGCACGCCGGACGAAAACTACGTGGAAATCGTCGAGGCGCCCGAGCATCCGTGGTTCCTCGGCTGCCAGTTCCACCCGGAATTCAAGTCCAAGCCGCTCGAGCCGCATCCGCTGTTTGCCGCATTCATCGGCGCTGCATTGGAACACAAGAAACAGCGTTCGCGCCTGGCTTCGGTCAGCGCCGCCGAGCGCCAGCCAGCGCCCGCCATGCGAGCGGCCCCTAGCGCCACGGCCTGAATCCAACGCACTCAGTTTTCAAACGGACCGCGAAAAACATGGGGTCAGGCGGGCCTTTCTCCGGCCATCATCTCGGCAAACCTTGTGTGGGGATTCCCGGCATAATCCGATGCAATTCCCGACCAGATACGGAGAGCTGCTTCCTCCTCTCCCCTTTCGCGGCATAGAAGACCCAGATGGAATTTTGCATTGATGGCTGTTGTGTCGTCCGGGCCTAATTCAATGCATCTGTGAAGAGCTTTCTCGGCGGCGACCTGGTCGATTCTGATAAGCGCCTTCCCCAGGAAAAAATGGCCCAGCGCGCATTTCGGAGCAATAGAAATAATTTGCCTGCTCACCGCCTCAGCTTCATCGCCGTGACCTCCGCTGGTATCCGTCAAGCGTTGCAGAGTGCGCAGTTTTCCCAGTACGTCTTCGTCGATCGCGCCGGAAAGAAACTGCTTTGCGAGATGGGCTTCGGTCTGCACCAGAAAGAATCCGCGAGCCAGGCGATCGGTGGTTTCAAATTCTTCAAGAGCCTCTTTGTGGCGGCCGAGGAGCGAAAGCGTATATCCAAGCTCATAGTGTGGGTAAGGCTCATTGGGGGCGGCGCGAATTGCTTGGCGAAAATTATCCTCCGCTTTCTTGAAATTGCTCGTGCCCCCGCAACGCATTCCCTCTTGGAAGAGTTCCTTCCAGGATTTGGACTTGCGAAAGAAATCAAACACAGGAAACCCTTTCTTCCCTGCCAGAATTGGCTGCTTGGGATCAGGCCTGATTGCGCCGCCCCGAGACGGCCCATCGTCACAGCCCCGGTAGAAGTACTGTGCACGATACAACCAGTTCGGGCAATTGCTCAAACCGCATGGCGGTGTGTGGTATCTTCTTTAAATTCTATGCCTGCTCCACACGAAATCGAGCTCGGCAAGCTGCGCCTGGGCGCGGGGAACCCGCTGTTCCTGATTGCCGGGCCGTGCGTGATTGAAAGCGAATTACACGCACAGGCCATGGCGGAAAAGGTCGCGAAAATCGCGGCCGATGCCGGCGTTCCGTACATTTTCAAGGCGTCCTACGACAAGGCCAACCGCTCTTCCGTGAAGGCGTTTCGCGGGCCGGGGCTCAAGGAAGGGCTGCGCATTCTCGAAAAAATCAAAAAGGATTTGAAGCTGCCGATCCTGACCGACATTCACGACGTGACGCAGGCGGAATCTGCCGCGGAAGTTTGCGACATATTACAAATCCCCGCATTCCTCGCCCGCCAAACCGATTTGCTGATTGCCGCCGGCAAGACTGGCCGCATCATCAACATCAAGAAAGGCCAGTTTCTTTCGCCCTGGGACATGGACAACGTCGCCGAAAAAGTGGAAAGCACGGGCAACAAGAAAATCATTCTGACGGAACGCGGCACATCGTTTGGCTATCAAAATCTCGTCGTGGACATGCGCTCGTTTCCGGTGATGCAAAGAACCGGCTACCCCGTCGTCTTCGACGTCACGCACTCCGTGCAGCTCCCCGGAGGACGAGGTCAGGCGAGCGGAGGACAACCGCAATTCATCGAGCCGCTGGCGCGCGCCGCCGTGGCTGCTGGCGTGGATGGGATTTTCTTGGAGACGCACGACAATCCCGCCGCCGCCCGTTCCGATGGTCCCAACGCCTTGCCGCTCTCGCAGCTTCAGGCTCTGCTCCTGAAATTAAAGGGACTCAATACCGTAGTTCGCCGTTGGAGCACTTCGTCATGAGCCTGGAGACCGCCCGGCGCGTGCTCAAGATTGAAGCTCAGGCGATTCAGGACGTCCTCGCGCGCCTCGACGCCAGCTTTGAGAAGGCCGTGGAGGTCTTGTTCGGTTGCAAGGGCCGCGTGGTCGTCAGTGGAATGGGCAAGTCCGGCCTGATTGGACGAAAAATCTCCGCGACATTTTCGAGCACCGGCACGCCCTCATTCTTCCTGCACCCCGCGGAAGCGTTGCACGGCGACCTGGGCATGCTGGCGCGCGGCGATGCCCTGCTCGCGGTTTCCTACGGCGGAGAGACGCAAGAAATCATTCAGCTCCTGGAAGCGCTGAAGCGCCTGGAGATGCCGCTGGTCACGTTGACCGGTTGCGTGCAATCCACGCTCGCGCAAGCCAGCGACGTGGTGCTGGAGGTCAGCGTGAAAGAAGAAGCGTGCTCGCTGAATCTCGCGCCAACCGCGAGCACCACCGTGGCCATGGCCGTCGGTGACGCGTTGGCCGTTTCGCTTCTGGAGCGGCGAAACTTCCGGCACAACGATTTTGCCGCGCTGCATCCTGCGGGACGGCTCGGAAAGAAATTGTTGCGCGCCGAACACCTCATGCATTCCGGCGATGCATTGCCTCGAGTCGCGCCGAATGCTGCGATGCCCGATGTTTTTCACGAAATGAGCGACAAGGGTCTGGGCATGACCACGGTGCTGGAAGCCGACGGGCGCCTCGCCGGAATTTTGACTGATGGCGACCTACGGCGCTTGATGGAGAAGCATCGCGGAGCCGTCCTGGAAATGCGTGCCGCAGACGGCATGACGAAAACTCCGCAAACGATAGGACCGCACGTGCTGGCAAGCGAAGCGCTGAACTTGATGGAGAAGAAAAAAATCACCTCGGTCGTCGTGGTCGATGAAGCGCGACGCGTTCTCGGGGTGGTCCACTTGCACGATTTGTGGACGCTCGAATTGATGTAGCAAACAAAACAGATTTAACGCACAGACATAGTCACAGAGAACGTAGAGGCATTTAGAAGAAAAGGGGGAAAACAAGGGGCATGAAGATATCGGCGAAATTAGCGAATAAAGCCAAGCAAATCTTGGTGCTGCTGATGGACGTGGACGGAACGCTCACGGACGGCAGCGTGACTCTGGCGTCCACACCAGACAACCACGCCCTCGAAATCAAGACGTTCGACGCCCATGACGGCCAGGGACTCTCGCTGGCGGTGACCGCTGGCCTGCGCACCGGCGTCATCACCGGCCGGGGCAGCGCGGCGTTGCGTCGCCGTTGCAAAGAGTTGGACATCGAGTTTGTCTACGAGAAGCAAGGGCACAAAATTGCAGCTTATGAAGATGTTTTGCGAAAAACCGGAGCAAAGGAATCCCAGGTCGCCTATCTTGGCGATGATCTGCCCGACCTGCTCATCATGCGCCGCGTCGGGCTCGCGGTAGCCGTGGGAAACGCGACTCCTGAAGTGAAACGCGCCGCAGACTACCGAACCAAAGCTTACGGCGGCAAGGGAGCCGCGCGCGAGGTCGTCGAGCTTATCCTCAGGTCCAAGGGCATCTGGGAAGAAATGATCGACAAGGCGCGCGCCTAGGCCTCCTAGCCTGCTTAATTCACGACAGTTGAAGTTTTGTCTTTCGGCGGTCGGAATTTTTGGTTTTTTGGCTTTTGAGTCATCGCGCGAGGCGTTGAAAGACCGCAATGAGGACGAAGTGCTGCATGGCGATGGAGGAAGACAGTCTTTGGAGCAGGCTCCGCCCTTGACGTGCGAGACAAGCGGATTGGCGACGCAAGAGGCGGCTAACTGGTATTGAGGACCAGCGCGAGTTTGCCGAACAGGGCTTGCCAGGGCCAGCCCGTGGCGAGATGAACCCGCCTCGACGCTCTCACCAGACAAATGCATCTTGGCGGGCCGCCGTGGATTTCAATCGCCGTGGGCATTTTTCTGACAGGCACGTATGGATTACTCCGCAGCGTTTCCAGTGCGCTCGGCGAAGAGATTGGCTGGCGCGGCTTTCTGGTGCCGGAACTTTCCAAGACGACTTCCTTCACTCTGACATCGCTCATCAGTGGCATGGTGTGGTCGCTCTGGCACTATCCCATCTTGATTTATGGAGACTACAACGCGGGAACTCCCACGTGGTACGGCCTGACGTGCTTCACCGTGATGGTCGTTTCGAGCAGTTTTGTGTTTGCCTGGATGCGCCTCAAGTCCGGCAGCCTCTGGACTAGCGCGATTCTCCACGGCAGCCACAATCTTTATATTCAGGCGATCCTTACGCCGCTGACGCGCAACACGGGGAAGACGGCCTGGTACATCGACGAGTTCGGATGTGTTCTGCCCCTTGTCACCATTGTTTTCGCGGCGTATTTCTGGAGCAAGCGGCGGGAACTTCCGGCACAGTAGAACGATATTGGCCTTAATGAGAAAATACGAGCAGGGTGATCGTAATCAGCGAAGCTTGTCGAAATGACATGATTGCAGGCTTAATCTGCGCTGCCATCGGATTTCTGTTGATTATCTGGCCTGAGAGAATACAGAAACGCCAAATTCAGTTCCAAGATCGCCACCCTAAACTTGCTGCGTTGAACCCTTTCGCGGAGTGGAACAGGTCGACGTCGGCGGTCATTCTAATTCGCTGCTCTGGCTTAATACCCATCTTGTTTGCACGAGTGGCGTTCTATTTCGCCATTAAGAACTGCTTCAAATCAATGTTCACCGCAAGTGCTGGCGATTACCAATTCGGAGGAAGGCATCCCATGTTGCACGCATGCAGCGGCGAATGTTATTGAGAAGGCATTGGCGCGCTATGAGGAGCACCGCGAAGCGCTCCGGGCCAAGGACGGCCAGTAGTACAAAAATACTATTTTGATGAGTGTGACTGGGTGCTAGTTTGCTTGGACCTCAATGGTTCGGTTTGAGGGTACAGTGCTCATGAAACCTTTGCTGAAATGGGTTGCCGGCGTTCTGGCCGTGCTGCTGCTTGCGGCGTCCGGCGTGCTTTGCTACATGGCGGGCAGCCCCAAGGACGCCTACGGCCTGGTGCGCTACGCCCTGCCGCACATGCATCGCGGCACTCTGAAAGTAGGCAGCGACGCACCCGACGTGCGGCTGCTCGCGCTCGACGGCACGAATCATTTTCATCTTCGCGAGCGCCTCAGCGCGCGCCCGCTGGTGCTGGTGTTCGGCAGCTTCACTTGACCACCCTTCCGCCGCCAGGTGGGCGACATCGTTCAGATCTACAACGACTACAAAGATCACGCGGATTTTCTCACCGTGTACGTCCGCGAGGCGCATCCTACCGACGAATGGCAGATGAAATCCAACGTGAAGGATGACGTTTGCTACGCACAGCCGAAAACGCTGGAGCAGCGCGTGGCCATCGCCAAAGATTTCACCACACGCTTCAAGTTCCCCTTGCCCTTCGGCGTCGACGACATGAGCAATGCCGCCGACAACGTTTACGCGGCGTGGCCGGAGCGCTTGTATGTCATTGACCAGACGGGACACGTCGTCTATCGCGGAGGCATGGGGCCTTTCAACTACAAGCCTGTCGAAGTGCGTGAATGGCTTGCGGCAAAATACGGAGCCGTGAAACACGAAGCTCCGGCTGCAGCCGCTTCGACAGCGCCGTCTCCCACGCCAGCCTCTAGAACGGCTCCACCAACAGCCAGCGCGCCCGCGCCTGCCACTCCCGCCACGAAGTAGTGCACGACACTTCCCAGCGTCGAGCTAGAATCCGTGCGTGAAGCACCGCCCTCCAAAACGCAATCGGAAGAGAAGGGAACTGAAAAAAGTAGGATTGGCGCGGGCACTCTCCAAACTTGGCTATTGTTCGCGCTCGCAAGCTGCGGAACTGATTCGCGCGGGACGCGTGAAATTGAATGGTGCACTGCGGCGCGATCCGGAAACACCAGCGCATCCCGGCAAAGACCGCATCGAAGTAGACGAAACTCCCCTTGGCGCCAGCGCGAAAATCTATCTCATGCTCAACAAGCCGCGCGGCGTTGTGACCACGGCTTCTGATGAGAAAGGCCGGGAAACGGTCTACGCGTGTCTGCCGAAAGGACCGCCGTGGCTCGCGCCTGTTGGCCGTCTCGACAAAGCCAGCGAAGGATTGTTGTTGTTTACCAACGACTCCGAATGGGCGGCCCGCATCACTGCGCCGGAGACGCATCTGGATAAAACGTATCACGTGCAGATCGGCGCGATCGCCGACGAAGCGCTGCTCAGCGCTCTGCGCGATGGCATCCGCATGAACGATGGCGATTTTCTTCGCGTGAAGTATTGCAGCATTCTTCGGCAAGGCGAACGTAACTCGTGGCTCGAAATCGTGCTCGATGAAGGAAAAAATCGCCATATCCGCCGCTTGCTCGAAAACCTGAATATCGAAGTGCTCCAATTGGTGCGCGTCGCCATAGGGCCGCTCGCCCTTGGCAGCCTGCAAAAGGGCGCGGCGCGCTTGCTTACAAGCGACGAGAAAGAGGCGATAGATCGCGCGATGCGATGAACTGGCGTTTGTGAACCTCGATTGACAGCCACGCGGCCCTTGTATAACTTGCCTGGCATGCCCTCTCCGAGTGCATCCGCGCCTTCCGGCCCGTCTCCAGGAACGGGCATGGTGATTCAGCGAATCCCCGACGTTCTCACATTCACGCTGGATAACTCCAGCCGCGGAAACCAGGTTACCGGAGCAATGTTTGACGCCATGCTGGCTGAACTGCGCTCCGAATCCTCGACACCGGTCGCGCGTGTCTTGCGCATCCGCGCCCGCGGCAAAGTTTTCTGCACTGGACGCGAGCGTGCGGGGCGTGACGCTGAGTCCATTCACAAAGAAGCGGAGCGGCTCGTCGAATTCAAACATGCCCTGCGCACTTCTTCGCTGATCAGCGTTGCCGAAGTGCAAGGCGACGCGCTTGGTTTCGGTTTCGGCCTGGCGATTGCCTGCGACTTCGTGCTCGTTGCGGAAAACGCATCGCTCGCGTTTCCCCAGATGCGCTCCGGCCTCGCTCCTTCCGCGATTATGGCCTACCTCGGCGAATACGCCCTCCCGCGGTTTGCATTTCCTCTGATCCTTTTCGGCGATCCGATCACCCCGATCCGCGCGCTCCAGATCGGGCTCATCTCGCAAATCTGCGCACCCGAGCAGTTGGTTGGCGAAACGAATGCCCTCGTCGCGCGTATCCTGCGTCTGGACCCGGCGGCAGTGCGGCGCTGCAAGGATTTTTTTCTTTCGGCGCAACAAAATTCCTTTGACCAGAATTGCCAGCGCGCCATCGAAGCGTTAACGGAAGACAGCCTGGCTTTGCTCAATAAGCAAAAGTGAGCCGCTCTTGAACGTAAACGCCGGCGCTCGGCCCGGCCTTGAATCGATTCAAGCAGAAAAATTCGAAGCATTGGCACTAGAATAGGGCGCATCGTTTTTCTGGAGGGTTCATGAAAAGAATCGGTGTCACGGCTTTGCTCCTCTTGCTCGGAATGATTCCCGCGCACGGCCAGTCCAAGCTCTCCGTGAAATGGGAAGAGCTGACCGCGGACGATTTCCGCCAAGCGATTCAGCAATCGAAGGCTACGTGCCTGCTCCCATTCGGCATTCTGGAAAAGCATGGGCCGCACTTGCCGCTGGGAACCGATCTTTTGAACGTGCGCTACGCCGCGTTACACGCAGCCGAGAAGGAATTTGCCGTGGTTTTTCCGGAATATTATTTCGGGCAGATTTTTGAAGCTAAGCACGAACCCGGCACCGTCGCCTACAGCATGGAGCTGCAGTTGAAACTGCTACAGGAAACCACGGACGAGATGGCGCGCAACGGCTGCAAGAAAGTCATCATCGTGAATGGTCACGGCGGAAACGAGCACCTGCTTCCCTACTTCGCCCAGGCGCAAATGGCCAGTCCCAAGGACTATGTGGTTTACGTGCTCGAGGGCGAACGCAGCCGGCCGGGTGGTCCAGCGAAAAAATCCTCCGGCATTGATTACCACGCCGGCGAAAATGAATCTTCCAACACGCTCTACACGCATCCGGAACTGACGCATATCGACCGGGCCGGGCGCGAATCCGGCGCGGATCAGAAGCGTCAGAATCTTCCGGAGTTTCTCTACACCGGCATCTGGTGGTACGCCCGTTTTCCCAATCACTATTCGGGCGATGGCTCCGTGGCCACCAAGGAATTGGGCGAATGGAACGTGCAGGGGTGGATTTCCACGATTGTGGAAGCCATCCGCGCCGTCAAAGCGGATGACGCCAGCCTAAAAATCCAGAATGAGTTCTATGAGAAGAGCAAGCATCCTCTCGATACGAGGCCGTGAGGACGCTCCGCCTGTCGTTTAGCTCAGCAGGAAATTGACCAATTCACAGAGCTTATGGAATCAGTGGGGAAGTGGCTCAGCGCGACTTGCCGAGCTGTTCGATCCAGCGGCGCAACACTCCGTAGTGCGGCTGCTCGAGATCGAGAAATTCGATGCCCATGCCGATGCGCGGCTTAACGATGCGTACCATACCGAGCCCGTCGAGCTTCTGATCTTTCCTCGTCAACGTGATGCGTACACGAGTGTTGGAAGGCAGCGGCTTGCTGGTGCAGACAAAAATTCCGCCCATGGACAAGTCCGAAGTCACGCCTTCGGTCCGGGACCCGGTTTCCAGGTCCAGAACGACCGCGTCCGAAGCGAAAGGATAGCGGATGCAAAAGCGGCGGTCCCGGACGGACATGCCCCGGGAGTCGTCGTTCGATGTACGGTCACCCATGAGGATTACGTTGCCCACAAGCATTCACGCTGGCGCTGAGACGTGTGCCCTTGCCGTAGACAGCTTGTCTACCTCCCCATTGTGAATGAAATTTGACCCTCGTTGACGTTTTCCATCCGGCGAGCATACGAAAGAAGCAATACCCGCACGATGCCACGAGGCAGAAAACGTCCACCGGGCGTTATTACATGGAACGACAAACAGGCTTATCACCGCCCTATGCAAGGTTTTTGTGCATGTTAGCCTGAAAGTTGGAACTGTGCCTAACAAACCCATGAGCACACTATCCGGTGGGCTCCGCCAGAGCGACCGCATCAGCCTCCGCATGCCCGTCGAGGCGGCCTGGGCTACCGCGGCGGGAGCCACGTTTACGCAGACTGCGGAAACGCTCCTCGTCAGCCGCAATGGCGGCGTGCTGCGCTTCACCGAAAAACTGGAGCCAGGACAGGAACTCCATTTGCGGCGGAACGTGGAAGGCGAGCAGTGGAAAAACACGCGGGCGCGCGTGGTCGCCGAGATCGATCAAGACGCAAACGGCTTTCTCTATGCCATTCACATCCTGGAGCCACGGTGTGATTTCTGGGACATCGAATTCCCTTCCTTGCACACAGCCGAGGAGGCCCTTGCCCGCCTGCTCATGGAATGCAGCTTCTGCCAGCGGCGCGAAGTCGTGTATCTCAACGAGCTGCAATTGAAATCTTTCGAAGTTCGCAAATGTGTCGCGCGGCACTGCCCCCACTGCGACTCGCCCTCCATTTGGATCGAATCGCTCTCGGAAGTTTCGACGCTGGACAACAATGGAGCGCGTATATCCGTCGAAGAGCGCGTCGTTCCGCGGCGCAACCGAACGCGCGTGAAGGCCCGCGTCCTAGCGTGCGTACGGCGCCGCGGCTTTGCCGAAGAAGTGGTGGTCTGCGAGGACCTGTCGAAAGGCGGCATCAGCTTTCGCAGCCGCAATAAGTATCCAGAAGGCTCGCGCGTGGAAGTGGCCGTGCCTTTTACTCCGGGCACGGGCGCCATTTTTGTTCCGATCCGCATCGTTTTTTCCCAAGCGATTCCGACTGCCGGGCTTCACCGTCACGGCGCCGCGTACATCAAGCCCCCGATTGACAATTAGACTCACCTGGATTTCATCGCTTCCGCTCTGACAGTCTCTATCCGCTGTGGAACTTCTGTTTCCACTATACTGTTTGCGATTACCCTTGTAGCAGGCAAACAGATTCTCCTTTGGAGGAGTGCGCTTCGTTCATGAAATTGGTGACCTTCCATGGTCGCAGCCGCGAAGACCGCATCGGCGCGATTGCTGCCGACGGAACGATTGTCGACTTGAACGCCGCGTACGCCTTGTATCTGCGGAATATTCAGAACGAGGGTGCGTTTTATGCACTGGCGGATGCGCGTGTTCCGGCGAACATGCGAGGCTTGTTCGAGAACGGCGATCGGGGGTTGGATGCGGCGCACACGGCGCTAGATTATGTTCTGAAAGAGGGCGCGGAGGCGGGACCGTTGGGAGAATCGCTGCGATTTCAGAAAAGTAAAGTGAAGATTAAAGCGCCGATTGTTCCGAAGAAGTTCTTTCACACTGCGGGAAATTTCCGCGAACACCACGAAGAGGCACAGAAGTCCGGCTTTTCGCATCCGGTTCTGCCGTGGATTGTTTTTTTTCAAAACGTGGATGCCATCATCGGGCCTGAGGAAGCCATCGTGTATCCAGAGCATCTGACGCAGGAATTGGATTACGAGCTGGAACTTGCGCTGGTGCTGAAAAAATCAGGAAAACATTTTGATGCGGGGCGCGCGGCGGATTTTATCGGCGGCTACCTGATTTTCAACGACGTGACCGCGCGGGATATTCAGCGCACGGAAATGAAGTCCGGCGTTTTCAGTTTTTGCAAAGGCATCGACACGTTTTGCCCGCTTGGGCCGCACATTGTGACCGCCGACGAAATCCCGCAGCCGAACAATCTTTCCATGCAGCTTCGCGTGAACGGAAAGACACGCCAGCAGTCGCATTCGAGCAAAATGTCCGTCACCGTTCCGGAAATCGTGGCGCATTATTCCCCGATGGGATACTCCGCGGGCGACGTGCTTTCGACGGGAACGGTTTCCGGCGTGGCGGCGTTCAGCGACGACCCGAAATCGCTGTATTTAAAGCCGGGCGACGTCGTGGAATGCGAAATCGAAAAAATCGGTGTACTGCGGAACCCGGTCGTTTCCTATAAGGAATTGCACGGCGGAAAAGCCGCGAAAGCGTGACGAAAGAGATGGCGGAAACTTCTTCGCAATCGCAAAACGGATTCTGGATCAGCGAGCTGAACCGGCGCCCGGAAGTGCGAAAAGAGTTTGCGCAGCGCCGCGCGGTGAAGTTTTACGACACCACACTGCGCGACGGCGAGCAAAGCGTCGGCGTGGTTTTTACGCCGTCGCAGAAATTGGAAATTGCCCGCGCTCTGGACGAACTCGGAGTGGGACGCATTGAAGCCGGATTCCCGCGCGTATCCGCGGAGGATGCCGAGGCATTCAAGCTAATTGCGAGCGCGGGACTGAAAGCGGAAATCTGGGGCTTCGGCCGCGCGTTAAGAGCGGACATTGACGAATTGCTGCGTCTGGGTTCGCGCGCCACCGTAATTGAAACGCCTACAAGCGCAATCAAGCTGAAAGCCTACGGGCTCAGCGTAGACGAGGCCAAGCGGCGCGCCGCGGAAGCGATCACGTATGCGCGGGAACACGGCGTGAAAGTGGCGTTCTTCACCGTGGACGGAACGCGCACGGAATTAGAAACGCTGTGCGCTTTCTATAAGAATGCACTGGACGCCGGAGCCGAGGAACTCGTGGTTGTCGACACCATTGGCGCGTGCGGGCCGGAGGCCGTGGAATTCTTGGTGCGGCAAGTCCGCGAATGGATTGGCCCGCAAGTGCCGCTGCAGTTTCACGGGCACAACGATTTTGGCATGGCGACGGCGTGCGCGGTTGCTGCGGTGCGCGCCGGAGCGGAATGGATCCAGGGCACCATCAACGGAATGGGCGAGCGCGCCGGCAATGGGGACATCGGTGAGATTGCCATGGCGCTGCAAGGGCTCTATGCTGTTCCGGTGGAGCTGAACCTCAAGAGAATTCGCAATGTCTCCGCGCTGGTGCAGCAGACGGCCCGGCACCCGCTGGAGCCGTGGAAGCCGGTGGTCGGTGAGAATCTTTTCCTGCGCGAAAGTGGCGCGGTGGCCAGCCAGTTCCATATTCCGGAGGCGATTGAGCCGTTCTCTGCCGACCTAGTGGGCGCCAAGCGCGAGATCGTGCTGGGAAAGAAGAGCGGCATCGACAGCATCGCGATCAAAGCAAAGGAGTTAGGCATCACTCTGACCGCCGAGCAACAACAGGCGATCCTGGCGGCGGTCAAAAGCGCGGGCGTCGAGAAGCGCGGACTACTCACGGATGCGGAATTTCAGTTCATCGCACACCGAGTGCAAAGCCTCGCATGAAAAGCGCTGGATGCCTGGCGAAGGGCAATGCTTCCCGCTATTTGCAGCCTTGATCGGCACAATGAAACAAGAGCGGCAGAAACTCCTTCTTTTGTGCCAGTTCCAGACACACTTCAAGTAATACTTTCCCTTCCACCCTGACGACACCCCCATACACCCCGGCACTGTAGTTCAGGGACGGCGGAATCCGTATCCACGCAGGCGATGGATAGTCGTATTTAGGTAAGGGCTGAACGGAAGAAGGAAAGCATGCGGTAGCCGGCGATGTAGGAGAACGGGGCCAGTTCGAGGGAGTAATGGCCGCAGTGGAGCGCGAGGGTACGCGGCGCGGCGCCGTGGCGGCGGAGGGAGTCGAGCATCTGGCGCGTGAGTTCGGGGAGCATGGTGGGGTCGTATTTGCCGTAAATCATGAAGCAGTTGCGGCCAGCACCCATGCCGCGCTCGACGTAAGGCATGGGACTAATGGGCGCCCAGTAATCCCGGAGTTCGTCAACCGTAACGTGGTGGCGAAGGCCTTCCCAGACGTGATTGGTGGTCATGCCCTTGCTGACGACGTCAGCGTAGTAGGTGGAGACGTGAAAGAAGCCGCCGACGCGGACGGCGGGGTCGTGGACCAGGGTGATGTAACCAATGGAGGAGCCGATGCTCGTGCCGAGGATACCGAGCTTGGTGTAGCCCTGCTGCTCAAGCCAGCGGAGGCAGCGGCTGGCATCCAGGACCGCCTGGCGGTTGGCCTGAAGCGTAAGGCCGATGTTGGGGCCGCAAATCTGGTCGGCGCGCTCGTAGCCTTGCGGCATGCGGCGATTGTGATAGGGCAGGCTCATCTTGAGCGCAGTGATCCCGAAGCGTGCGGTCCACTCGCAGAGGCCATCCTGGCCGTTCCATTTGGCGTTCCAGTTGGGAAGGACGAGGACGGCAGTGCCCTTCGCCGCCTTGATAGGAGGCCGCCAACTGCGAGAGGCGGGCCAGAGCCGGGCGTGAACAGTATTGTTCTCGGGCCAGGGAGACTCGATGGCACTGGTGAAGGTGAGGACGTTTTCTGCGTCGAGGTGATAGTCCGTGGCAGGAGTGGTGGCGTACCAATCGCGGCTGTTTTCAATGGCGTTTTGCGCGTACTGGCGGACGAAGGTGCCGGGTGCGGGCTCGTCGGGCGAGCCGCCGATGTGCTCGAGGCCCCAGTGGAAAGGCTGGACGCGACGGTTGTCGTCGGTGGTCCAGCGGCGATGCTCGTAGCGGCGGATTTTGCGTTCGAAGAAGTGCATGAAACAAGCCGACAGTTAACAGTTTACAGTGCTCCGTTCGGGAAAGAGAAGCAGGGGATGGCGAAAGCGCATTCAACGAATGGCGATGCGGAGCCGGAAACGCCAGAGCAAGAGCAAGAGTTGAGATCCTTCGCTGCGCTCAGGATGACAGAAATTGCGCCAGGACGACACCCAGTTGTAATTGCGGAGGGGATTTCGACTCAGAGGACACCCAGAGCACAGAGCAGAAGGCGTTAGGGATGGGGCACGCGGGAAACTGCGTTTGTTGAGAGGGCGGGACGGCTGTGGGAAATTAGTAGAAGCGGCCGCGAGGCCGCCGAGGTGACGCGCGACCCGTGGGACGGTCGACCAAAACTGTGGCCATCGCCGGCATATTCTTTTTCCTATTTGGGATCGTCATCGGGAGCTTCCTGAATGTCTGCATCACGCGGATTCCGGAGGATATTTCGATTATTTCGCCGGGATCGCGCTGCCCGAAGTGCGGAACAGCGATCAAACCGTACGACAACGTGCCTGTGCTTGGGTGGATCTGGCTGAGGGGAAAATGCCGGGCGTGCGGCGAACGAATTTCCGTGATGTATCCACTGGTGGAACTGGCGACGGGATTATTGTTTGTGGCGGCGTTTCTGGAGTACGGAATCACGCAGGCAACCGTGAAGTGGCTGTTTTTCACGTGCTTGATCCTGGTGCTGACCATTACGGATTTGCGCGTGCGGCTGCTGCCGGATTTAGTGACGTGGCCGGGATTTGCGGTTGGGCTGGCGTTCTCGGCGTTTGTGCCACCGAACGATGGGTTTGCGCGAACCTTGAGCTGGCGATTGCTGCATCAGAGTTTGCAGCCGAATGCGGCCGGGCTAGTGGATGGAATCCTCGGAGCAGCGTTTGGAAGTTTTCTGCTGTGGGGATTGGCAGCCTTTTACAAACTGGTGCGCAAGCGCGAGGGCATGGGCATGGGCGACGTGAAAATGATGGCCATGGTGGGAGCGTTTGTGGGATTGCGGGGAACATTTTGGACGATTCTGCTGGGGAGCCTGCTGGGAAGCGTGATTGGATTGAGCGTGGTGGTGGCGCTGTACCTGGGAGGCTGGAGGCGGGGATTGGCAGAACGCGGCAGCCGGAGAGGACTTGGGACGGTGAGCAGTCTGCGGTGGACCATTGCGAGCCAATACCAGTTGCCGCTGGGAACGTTTCTGGGAATTGGAGCGCTGGCGATTGTCTATCTTGGACCGCTGGTCGATGGACTGATGAATGGGCGGTTCCCTGTGACTCGGGGAATTTTCGGATGAGCCTTTTCAGAAAAGCACCTGCCGGTAAAAAGGAGAGCTGAACGGCGAGACCAGTGTGGGCCATGCTCCAAAGCGGAAGCAGCACGCAGCACCTGTGGGAGACCGCAGGGATCCTGGGAGTCGCATTGCTGGCGGTCGTTGGCCTGGTGGTGTACCTGTTGCGGAAGTTTTTTCAGAGCAGCAAAGAAGGGCAAAGCGAGAAGATTGCGACGAGCGCTCCGCGCACGGAGAACCCTTCGGCGTTCATGGCAGCGTCGATGCAGGCCGTGATTCAGCAACTGCGCGAACAGGAAAAAGAGCTGGAGCGGCTGCACAAGATTGAAAAAGAACGCGCCGAGCAAACGGAACGGCTGAGCGAAGAAGTCACGCGCAACATGCCGGCCGGGCTGGTGGTAGTGAATGCGACGGGGATTATTTCGAGTTCGAATCCCGCGGCGGAGCACGTGCTGGGAATCCACGGGCTGGGATTCCGGCGTTACAGCGAAGCACTGGGACAGGATTCGCAGCTCACCAAGCTGGTTGCCGAGTGCCTCGCGTCAGGAAGAATCTTCCGCAGAGAAGAAGTCGAACACGTACCGCCAGCGGGCGATGCGCGGCATCTGGGCGTCACCATTTCGCCCATACGGCGTGGCGAAGGAAAAATTAATGGCGTCATTTGTCTGCTGACGGATCTGACGGAACTGGCGGCACTGCAGCAACGGATGCAGCTCAAGGAAAACCTGGCGGCGCTGGGCGAATTGTCGGCGGGAATCGCGCACGAGTTCAAAAATGCGCTGGCGACGATATCGGGCTATGCGCAGATGATTCCGGATGCTTCGCCGAAGGAGTCGGCGGATTACGCCAAGAAGATTGTGCAGCAAACGAGGAACATCACGCATATGGTGGCGGAGTTCCTGAAATATGCGCGGCCGCTGGAAATTCCGGACGATCGCGTGGAGCTGCAAGAGGTCGTGCAGCGCGCCGTGGAAGAAGTGACGCAGACGATGCCGCAGGTGACGATTGAGTGTGGCGGGAATTTTGGGGACGTGGCCGGAGATGAAGGGCTGCTGCGGCAGGCGCTGCTGAATCTGGCGAGGAACGCGGCGGAAGCGTGCGCGGAGGCGGAGGGCGGGGGGCGTGTGACATTGCGCGGAGAAGTGATTGAGAGCGAAGAAGCAGGATGGCAGCGAATCGTCGTTAGCGACAACGGGCCAGGGATCGCGCAAGGGGCTATGCCGAAGTTGTTTCGGCCGTTTTTTACAACCAAGAACAATGGAACGGGGTTAGGATTGGCCGTGGTGCAAAAGATCATCCTGCAGCACGGCGGCCATGTGGAAGTGCGGAACTGTCCGAAAGGCGGGGCTGAGTTTATCGTTACGTTACCGCTGCCCCGAAGGGTAGCGGAGGCGGTAGAATCAAAGCAGGCTCGCATCTAACTACTTAGCGGGAAAAGGGGCCTTCCAGCAGGTCCGGAAGGGCGGGACAAAATGCGGAAAAACGATTGGATGAAGATTGCGGTGGTGGCCGCGGGATTGTGCCTGGCGGCGTTGGGAAGCTACGCGCAGGAACAGAGTTCTTCGCAGCAGACGGGCGATCCGGTGGCGGATGCGGCGAGAAAAGCGCGCGAGGAAAAAGAAAAGAAGAACGCGCAGAAACCGAAAAGAGTGTTTACGGACGATGATGTGAAGCCTGCCGGTCCGGCGGCGCCAGACAAGGCGGCTGCTCCGAGGGGCGGCGCTGCCACAGCGCCGACAAACGGGACGGAAGGCGCGTCAGCGGCAACGGCTACGGGCTCGCAAAAGGCCGAGGGCGAGGAGAAAGAAGATCCGAACAGCGAAAAAGCCTGGCGGAAGCGCTTCAGCGAGCAGCACCAAAAAATCGCCAAGGCGGAGAAGGAGCTGGATATTCTTCAGCGCGAATTGCAAAAGTCCTCGGTGCAGTATTACGCCGATCCGCAGAAGGCCATGAAAGAGCAGAACAACCGCGGGGAAATCAACGAAAAAGCCGCCAAGATTGACGCCAAGAAAAAGGAACTGGAGGCACTCCGGCAGCAATTGGATGACATGGAAACACAGTTGCGGAAGTCCGGGGGCGATCCAGGGTGGGCACAGTAACGTAAGTATTCAGTTTCAGTCGTCAGTTGTCAGTCAGCAAATTTTATTGATCGTCTGCGGTAATGCTAGGCTTCCCTTCTCCGCACACGTGTGTTCCGTTGTTCGCTGAAGACCTGCGGATTCGTGATAAAAACGAAAGAGATGGAACCTCTCCTTCTCGTTGAAGACAAGAGCGAACTGCGCGCGATGATGCGAAAGGCCCTGGAGCGCGCGGGGTACTCCGTGGACGAAGCGCCGGACGGCGCGGCCGCGATCCAAAAGGTGCGCGCGCGCAGGTATTTGCTGGTGATCACGGATTTGAAGATGCCGGGAGCATCGGGGCTGGATGTTCTGCGGGAAACGAAACAGGCCGACGCCACGATTCCCGTACTTCTGCTGACCGCGTATGGGTCTGTGGAAGAAGCTGTCGCCGCCATGAAAGATGGCGCGTTCGATTTTCTGCAAAAGCCCGTGGACCTGGACCATTTGAAGCTGCTGGTGAAGCGCGCGGCGGAGCAACAGGAACTGCAACGCGAAAATTTGCTGCTGCGCGCGGAGTATGCGGCGCGGTACGGGTTTCCGCGGATCGTCGGGGAGCACGGTTCCATCCGGGAAGTCAGTCAGAATATCCAAAAAGTGGCGGCCACGGATGCGACCTGTCTGCTACTGGGCGAAAGCGGAACGGGGAAAGAATTGTTCGCCCTTGCGATCCATCATTTGTCGCCGCGGCGGGAGCAACCGTTTGTGGCACTGAATTGCGCGGCGATCCCGGAAGGATTGGTGGAAAACGAGCTGTTTGGGCACGAAAAGGGCGCGTTCACGGGTGCGGCCACGCGCAAAGTGGGGAAAATGGATCTGGCGCACCGCGGAACGTTGTTTCTGGACGAGATTGGCGAGTTGCCGCTGGCGATTCAAGCGAAGCTGTTGCGGGTGCTGGAAGAAAAGCGATTCGAACGGGTGGGGGGAACGCAGTCGATCGACGTGGACGTTCGAATCGTGGTGGCCACGAACCGCGATTTGCAGAAGCAAGTGCAGGAAAAGCTGTTTCGCGATGACTTGTACTTCCGGATTTCCACCGTGCCGATTACGATTCCGCCGCTGCGCGAACGGGGGAACGACGTGCTGTTGCTGGCGAATCATTTTCTGGAGAAGTTCAGCCGGGAGTTCACCAAACAAGGACTGGAGCTCTCTGAGGAGGCGCGCGAGCGGTTGTTGCATTACCGCTGGCCGGGAAATGTGCGGGAATTGCAAAACACGATTGAGCGGGCGGTGATTCTTGCCGACGGCGTCAGCATTCGCGCGGATGGACTGCAACTGCCGGCAACGAAGCCGGACGTCACCAAGTTGCCGGCCGGCATGCTGCCGGAGAAATTCAATTGGGAAGGAACGCTTGAACAAGTGACGACCCGCGCCGCGGGGCACGTGGAAAAGGCATTGCTCGAAAATACGATGAGTGAATGCAAATGGAATAAGACTCGCGCCGCGGAGAAGCTGGGGATTACTCCGAAGACGTTGCTGGCGAAGCTGCGGGCTGTGGGGCTGGAGGAGTGAGGCATCTCCGGTCTTCAGTTCACAGTTCAAATCTTCAGTTTGTCAATCTCACAATGCTCGTGTGCCAGTGTGGAGGGCTACGGTGCACATCGTCCACTCGCGAAAATCAACGGACTGGTAGCCGACGGAGCGCATGAGGGCAGCGAGTTCGGGCGGGCGGAAGAATCGCGCGACGGATTTCGGCAGGTAGGTGTAGGCGGACTGATGGCCCGAGACGAGCCAGCCGACTCGCGGCAGGACCTTCTTGAAATACCAGCGGTAAACATTCCCTAGAAAACCTTGAGGCGGCTCGGCGAATTCCAGGATGGCGACGGTGCCGCCGGGCTTAAGGACGCGATAAATCTCGCGAAGGCCAACTTCGTAGTTGGCGAGGTTGCGAAAACCGAAGGCACTGGCGATGAGATCAAAAGAAGCATCCGCAAAGGGCAGGCGCAGAGCATCGGCTTCGAAAAACGGCATGGGCGTCGCAGCACCAGCCCCGTCCGAAGCAGAACGAGCGGAGCTTTTTTCTCTGGCGCGGACAAGCATGGTGTGAGCGAAATCGGCGCCCAGGATGCGAGCTTTTCCTTCATGAGCGAGGGCGAAAGCCAGATCGCCGGTTCCGCAGCAAAGATCCAAAACCACAGCATCGGGGCGCTGAAGGATGGGGCGGAGGCGCTTGGCGGCGCGAGCGCGCCAGAGACGATCCAGTTCGAACGACAGAAGATGATTCAGCAGATCGTAGCGGGGCGCGATTTGCGTGAACATCTCGCGGACTTTTTTGGACGCATCTGCCTCAGTGACAGCGCCCTCGGGACGAGTTCCCTTCACCGGCACAGCAACTTCGCTCATTGAGATTTCCCGTGACCGTCGCTTGCCGCAGTGATCAGGCGAGGAGTGAAGTGCAGAACGCGCTCGACGGCGCGAACCGGAACCTTGTCGTACGTGCGTGCATGGCCAATGCGCGGCGAAAGAACGAAACGGAGAATGCCGCTACGCGACTTTTTGTCCGAGCGCATGGCGTTGAGCAATGCGGAGTTAGAAATGTTCGGCCAAGGCGGCAAGGGCCCGAGGCGGTGAACGAGAGAGATAATACGCGAGACGTCATCCGCAGGAGTGAGGCGAAGCTCGTGTCCCAGGAAAGCGGCAGCCATCATGCCCCAAGCGACGGCTTCCCCGTGCTGGTAGCGGCGATAGTGCGTGACGCTTTCGAGCGCATGGGCAAAAGTGTGGCCGAAATTAAGAATCTCACGCAATCCGGACTCGCGCTCGTCGCGGCTGACAACGCGGGCCTTGATCTGGATGTTGCGAGGAATTAAGGAGCGGAGCGCATCGCGGTCGCGGAGCAGAATCTTGTCCATGTCCTTTTCGAGCAGTGCAAACTTCGACGCGTCGGCAATTACGGCGTGCTTGATGACCTCCGCGAGACCGCCACGGAATTCACGATCAGGGAGCGTGCGCAGAAGTTCCGGGTCTGCGATCACCAGCCGCGGCGGATAGAATGCGCCGACGAGATTCTTGCCTTCAGGAAGATTCACGCCGGTTTTCCCGCCTATGGAGCTGTCCACCTGAGCGACCAAAGTGGTGGGCATATGAACGAGGGCCACGCCGCGCAAATAAGAAGCGGCCACAAAGCCAGCCACGTCGCCCACAACGCCGCCGCCGACTGCGATAATCAGAGACTTCCGATCGGCTCCCGCGCGGCAGAGGGAACGCGCAATGTGCTCGACGCTGCCAAGATGTTTTGCCGATTCCACATCGTTAAAAAGATGCACTGCGTTTCGATTCGAAAGCCGCAAGCCGCGTTGAACGTCCTTGCCGACAGCACGCCAGACCTTCGGCGAAGAAACAATGTGAACGCTGGAAAATCGTCCGAGCGCCGCGATTTCGCGGGCGGCGTAGCCAATGGCTCCTGCTCCGGCAACGACGGAGTAGGGACCGGCGGAGGATTGCACTCGAATGCGCCTGGTTTTCATTTGCGAGACTTTTCAATGTAACACACGCTCTGACGGCGCCGCATGCCCGAGCCGTCTTTCGTATACGCGCAATTCCTTCGTGCTACCATAATTGGGCGAATTGAACACCGATTCTCCACTGCCATGACCCATTCCCACAAAATCCATCATGCCGATTACGCTGTCGTGGGCAGCGGAATCGCCGGGCTGCGCGCGGCGATTGAATTGAGCGAGGCGGGAAGCGTGCTCGTACTGGCAAAATCGAATTTGAGCGACTCGGCAACGGCTTGGGCGCAAGGCGGAATTGCCGTGGCGCTTTCCGACGAGGACGAAATCGGGCTGCACGAACAGGACACCATCAACGCCGGCGATGGCCTATGCAGGGCCGAAGCGGTGGCATTGCTCGTAGAAGAGGGCCCGAAGTACATCACGCAGCTGATCGAGTGGGGAACGGAATTCGACCGCGCGGGAACCAAGCTGGCTTTCACGCGGGAGGCCGCGCACAGCCGCTCGCGGATTCTGCACGCGCACGGCGATTCGACGGGCCGGGAAATTAGCCGCGCGCTGCTCTCGCGCGCGCATTCGATCCCTCATCTGCACCTGCGGGCGCACGCCTTCACAACGGAATTGATCGTTGACTACGGCCGAGTCACTGGGCTGCGCTTTATCGATGAGACCGACGGAACGCTGCACGAGCTTCAAGCCGGCGCTGTGTTGCTGGCGACTGGCGGGCTCGGGCAAATCTATCGCGAGACGACCAACCCCGATGTGGCCACCGGGGATGGCATGGCCATCGCTTACGATGCCGGAGCCGTCTTGTCAGACATGGAGTTCATGCAATTCCATCCCACCGCTCTGGCGATCCCGGGAGCGCCGCGGTTTCTGCTCTCCGAAGCGTTACGCGGCGAAGGTGGCGTGCTCCGCAATATCGGCCTCGAACGCTTTATGAAGAGGTACCACGAAGCGCAGGAACTGGCGCCGCGGGACGTAGTGGCGCGCGCCATCGTCAGCGAGATGCAGCGGACGCAGAGCACGCACGTTTATCTGGACATGACGAACAAGAGCGAGGAGTTCCTGAAAAAGCGCTTCCCGCGCATACACGAGACGTGCTTAAGCTATGGGTTGGATCTGGCGAGCGACCTGGCGCCGGTTTGTCCCGCGGCGCATTACATGATGGGTGGAGTGAAGACCGATCTGAAAGGACGCACTTCCCTTCCTGGCCTGTATGCTGCGGGAGAAACGGCCTCGACGGGAGTGCACGGAGCCAATCGTCTGGCCAGCAATTCGCTGCTCGAGGGATTGGTATTCGGCGCGCTAGCAGCCCAAGCCATGATGAAAGACGCGCCTGCGGGAAAGCGCAAGGGGCAAGCGCTACCCGGAAGCCCGGCTCCGCTGCCGGGGAATTCTTCGGCTTCACCGAAAGAAGCAGCCAAGAACGGAGGAGCAGCGAAGAATGGAGCAGCTGCCAAGCCCGCTTCCACACTGTGCGCAACGCTATCGAAAATCCGGGACGTTATGTGGCGGGAGGCCGGCATCATGCGCAATGGCAAAGAACTGGCCGAGGCCATCAAACAACTTGAAGCGATTGAGCTGCCCAAATGCGAAAAGTCCGGGCGCAGCGGGCATGAATTGCGAAACCTGCACACTTTGGCGCTAGTGATGACGCGGTCAGCGCTGGCTCGCGAAGAAAGCCGCGGGAGCCATTACCGCTCGGATTTTCCGTACCGGAACGATGAGGATTTCGCGAAGCACTCGGCGCTCCAAAAAGGCAAGGACGTGGGATTCGAACCTTAGGCAAGAGGGGCCGAGCGCTGAATTCCTACCGCGCTTGCTGTTCCTTCACACTCTCCAGAAAAACATGCCCGACAATGGCGAGCGTCTTGGCGCTGATCTTATCAAGATTGTCCTCGGGCGTGTGCCAATAACCGTTGTTTACGAAGTCTCCGATGACATCCACGGCGGGAACACCGCGTTTCATGAACGAATCATGGTCGTCTTCGGCGGAAGATTCTTGATCGCGAAAGAGGTCCGAGTAGCCTAGCTTGTGAGCGGTGTTCCAAACGAGGTCGATCAAAGCCGGCGTGGAACTGGATTCGCGCGGGAAATAAGCTTTGCGGCCGCCAATGATGTCCGCCAGCAGAAATGCCCTGACCTTCTTGAGGTCGCCGCTGGCGGCAAGCTTCGCGGCCATCTGGCGGCTGCCGTAGCGGCTATCCGTATCGCTCCATTGTCTCATGGCCTCTTCGCCGTCGAAGAAAGCGATCCAGACGGCATATCTTCCGTGCTGCGGGCATAAAAGGCGCGCGAGTTCCAGCATCAAGGCCGTCGAGGAACCTCCGTCGTCCGCACCCACAAAATTTGGCTTCAATAAAGTGTCGTAGTGCGTGCCAAGAAGAATGATGCCGGGCTTTTCCCCGGCGATTTTCACGAGAAAGTTTTTCATCGTGAGGCGGCCGACGGGCGTGTCAGCGCTAAACACGTCCGTCTCTACGGTGCAGCCGTAGCCTTTTAGTTCGGATTCCAGAAAATCTTGCAGTTTGCCTATGGCCGGGGAAGCGGAAGGATGGGGACCGAAGGCAACCTGTTTGGCGACTAATGCGTACGCGCGCTTGCCATCGAAGCCGCCAGTCTTGTCGGGCGGCGGCGCGTCATCCGAAGCTTGCGGCGGAGCCGAAGCCATCGTGCTCATGAAAGGAGGCTGGGCTGCACCTGTTGTTTCTTTGCCGCTGGCTTTGCACCCCAGCAAAGCTAGGGACGACAGACCCAGAATCGCCACGGGCCAAAGGGGTCTCTTCGTGTTCCAACGCATTAGCGCGCCTCCGCCGGAGCAGCGATGCGGCGTTCTCTCCGCCGCGTAACAATCGCGGAGACCGCGATGCCCAGGAAATACAGACCAATCATGGGGGCCATGAAGACCAGCATCGTGGTGGCGTCGGGAGTCGGCGTGACGATGGCGGCAATGACCGTGATAATCAAAATCGCGTAGCGGAAATTCTTCCAGAGAAATTTCGGCGTGACGATTCCAAACAGCGACAAAAAGAAAATCAAGACCGGAAGCTCGAACATCAGTCCCATGCCCAATAGGATGAGCAGGATCAGATCGAAATATTCGTTGACGCTGGTCATGGGTATGACGTCATGCCCCAACGAGAACATTGGCCCAGGATTCACAAGAAAACGCAGGATGTAGGGCAACATGATGAAGTAGCCGAAAGCGATTCCCGCCAGAAAAAGAAAAACCGTCGAGAACATGAAGCCGGTGATGGCGCCACGTTCGTGCCTGTAGAGCGCCGGCGCGACAAAAAGCCAGATCTGATAGAGCACGATAGGCGAAGCCAGCACGATTCCCAGATACACACCTATAGTGACGACAAGATTCAGCGCACCAGCCGGGTGTGTGTAAATCAGCTTTGGATCCAAGTGCGCGTCCGCCAGCGCCTTTAACATCGGCCTGTTGATCCAAGTGACGAAATATTTTGACAGATAGACGCCAATGAGCGTGCCGAGGCCGATGGCGTACAGCGAGTAAATGATACGTTTGCGCAATTCGCTGAGGTGCTCAAAAAACGTCATCGTGCCGCCGGGTTCCTCAGAGCGGGCGGAATCTTGCGGGTTGGGGGCGGAGTCGGTCACGGGGCTCACGCCGGATGCTGGGCGTCCTGAGAGGACTCTTGCAGACTCGCCGGCGCCTCGTCGTTCTTGCTTTCGACCGGGTTTTCAGAACCCCGCGCGACGGCCTCGGCGACGGGAGCGATTACGAGTGCTTCCGTGGGTTGAGTATCCGTGGAAGCTTCGTTCGTAGGAGGTTCAACGCCCGTAGGAACCGCCGAGGTCGCAGTCTGAGCGGGCTCTGCGGCAGCGTTGGCCGCGGCGGCTTCGGCGGCCTTCCTGCGTTCGGCCTGAAGGGCCTGGCGCTCCAGGTCGCGCATTTCCTCTTCAAAAGCCGTCTTGAAGTCTGTCGAGGCTTTGCGGAACTCGGCCATCAGCTTCCCCAACCCGCGCGCAAGCTCGGGAAGCTTTTGCGGCCCAAAAACCACCAGGACCACGACAAAAACTACAATCATGTGAGGAATGCTTAACATTGCGCCCTGCAGCCGTGTAATACCCCATTGGCATCATAGAAAGGGTATTCAGCCGCTGTCAAACTGGAGTTTGCGGTGTGCTATAATTTTTATGAGTTTCGCGCGAGGTTAGAATGAAATCAGAGCGTCGCGGGATTGTCATTGCCATCGGAGTACTGCTGTTGTCCGCCTTATTGGGAGGCATTTACGGCCCCAATGTGCGGGCAACCGCAGCCTCGGCGGACGACTACCAAACAGCCGTGCGGGACTTCACGCGCGTGCTGGACGTGGTCCAGAACAATTACGCTGATCAAGTGGACGTGGATAAGGCCGTCTACCAGGGAGCCATCCCGGGCATGCTTCGAATGCTCGATCCGCACTCCAGCTTCTTTGACGCCAAGCAGTTTTCGCTGCTCCGGGAAGACCAGCGAGGGAAGTATTACGGCGTGGGAATGATCGTAGCGCCGCGGGAAAACCATACCGTGGTGATGGCGCCGTACGCGGGTGCGCCTGCCTACAACGCGGGGATCCGCCCGGGCGACGTAATCATCAAGGTCGATGACAAATCCACCGACCAACTGTCCACTACCGAGGTGGCCGACCTGTTGAAGGGGCCGAAAGGCACGGTGGTGAAGATCACCGTTTCGCGCGAAGGCTATCCGGAACCGCTGGTGTTCACGGTGACGCGCGATGAGATTCCGCGGCATTCGGTGGATATCGCGTTTCTGCTGAAGCCGGGAGTCGGCTACATCCGGCTGTCGGGCTTCAACGAAACCACGGACCGCGAAATTGCGGAAGGGTTGAAGAAACTGGACGCTGCTTCACTGGACGGGCTCATTCTCGATATGCGCGGCAATCCGGGCGGATTGCTGAATGAGGCCGTCGCGGTTGGCGACATGTTCCTGGACAAGAACCAGTTGATCGTGTCTCACCACGGAAGGACTTCGCCGGAGCGGCGGTATTACGCCGTGCGCGGCAACCAGGGAATGACGGCACCGCTGGTGATTCTGGTGAACAACAACTCGGCCTCCGCGACGGAAATTGTTTCCGGGGCAGTACAGGACCATGATCGCGGTTTGATCGTGGGTGAGACGACCTTCGGCAAGGGCCTGGTGCAGACGGTCACACCGCTTAGTGAAAATACTGGGCTGGCTTTGACCACTGCGCGCTATTACACGCCAAGTGGCCGGCTGATTCAGAGGGATTACAAATCAGTTTCGCTCTACGAATATCACTACGAACGCAAGGTGCCGGATCATCCGACCGAAGTGCGATTGACCGATAGCGGGCGGCAGGTTACCGGCGGGGGCGGGATTACGCCGGACATCGTCGTGGATGCGCCGAAGCTGACGAAATTTCAGCAAGTCCTGTTTCGTGATGATGTCTTGTTTCCCGCGGAGACCGGCGTCGGCGGGTTCACCCGGTATTTCCTGGGCACCAAGCCAACGGTTAACAAAGACTTTGAAGTCGATGACAACGTGATGCGCGCATTCCGCGAGTACTTGAGCAAACACAATGTCCGCTACACGGAACCCGAAATGGCGGAATCTCAGGACTGGCTCAAGCGGAAGATCAAGCAAGAAGTATTCATGTCCGTGTTTAACATGCAGGAAGGGTTCAAGGTTCTGCTGGAAGGCGACCCTCAGGTGCAGAAGGCCGTAGAGGCCATTCCGCAGGCGCGCGCGCTTTACCAGAACGCCCGGAAGATCGTGGCACAACGGATTAACGGCTCAGTCGATCAGCCGTAAGAGAACAAACGTTCAAAAAAACACAGGCAGTAAATCCTTTATGAATCCGTTTGTACACGCGTTGGTTGCACCAACGCGCGGTTGTCCTCCACGCATTCCATACGGCAAAGCTGCGCATTACGAGTTTCGTATCTCGAGTTTCGCATTTTTGTGTTTGCCGTCGCGTGACCACGTGTTGGCAACACTTTTCCCCTTTGCTAAGATGGATTTGCTGCTCGTGGGCGAGTAGCTCAGCTGGGAGAGCGCCTCGTTCGCAACGAGGAGGCCGAGGGTTCGAATCCCTTCTCGTCCACCAGATTCTAAACAACTTAACCTGCTTTAGGAAATACGATTACCGGGGCGTACGGGGCAACTGGGCGTGCCGGAAGCTCGAACCCCATCCCTATCCTCTCAGCCCACTCGAGTCGCCAATCACGCTGTTTGAGTAGTTTCTTGTAGCGTTCGGAGACATGCGTTGGTGCGTGTCCCGACCAGAAGTGTTGCAGGGCCTTCGGGCACTCCGCCGTCTCGAGCTGCGTGATGCGGAACCGCCGAAAGATGTTGAACCCACCCTTTTCGTGCTCGATCTTTTTCAGGATGGGATGAAGGCTGTCTTGGAGAGTGTTCGACTGGAGGAGCTGCTTCCCCGTAGAGGTGCAAAACAGAAGCCCCGAGGTGCGGCTGCCGATGAAATCCCGCAGCATTGCCGCGAGGGGCGTGCAGAGGTCAATGTCTCGTTCCCCGTGCTTCGTCTTTAGATTTGGCTGGATTTTGCCGCGCTTCGCTTTTTGGCGAACGTAGAGCGTGCGGCAGTCTTCCGAGATGTGCTTGCCAATTTCGAGGCCGAGCGCTTCTCCGGCCCGCAGAGGGCCACAGCCCCCGAGGAGTGCGTAAAGAACACGGAACTGTCCGTCCGCATACCGTAGAATTTCCGCCATTCCTTCGGAAGTTGTAGAAGGTTGATTTTGTTTTTCGATGATTGGTGCATCGATGAACTCCTCGTTCCATTTTCGCGGAAACAGTTCTTCGGCTTTTTCGTTGATGGCTGAAGCCACCACGGCCTTGACGATGTTCGAATAGTCCCGAATCGTTGATGGCGCCAAGTGGGAAATGTGGTCCACGAAGTCTCTCATCGCCAGATTGTTCACATCTGTCAAGAGTCTGTCCCCGAAAAATGGGAAAATCCACTTGTCGAGGGCATAGCGCCTTGTGTCGATAGTTGTTTGTTCGAGTGGATTACGTTTGCGGTTGGCCAAGGACTTGAGCCAGATCTGACCCTGATCCTTGAAAGTAATGGTAGAAGTTGCTTCGATGAACGTTTGAGCAGAATTGATGCCGAGTTGCTCAAGCTTCTCGGCGGCTGCCCGTTCTGCGATCGTGCGTGTGCGACAGATCCCAAGGCAAACTTTCTGCTTCCTGGGATTTGCATCCCCCGGTACATCCCGCCAGAATTGCACGTAGGCAGGGTCTTTCGGAAGCCACGCATCCGACCGGTTTCTCCCCTCTTGATAGATGTAGCCTTTCTGGTACGTGCGCCGTGCCAAGGTTTTGCCCCTTCGGCGCGGTGCCACAATCGGGAGAATTGTAACAGCTTCGCTCACAGTTGTATCAACTGGAAGCTCGTGAGGTCACACGAGGAGGACCGCGAACAATCGGGGTTCCTTGCTCACGAGCCAAAATCGCACGCTCTGTTGCAAACAAGAGCCTGTTCCCAGTCACCTCACACTTCGGCTTCGATCCGTCGATCATTCTTGTGTATGCTCTAGATTCCCTCTTTCCATGGACGCGTTCCGTCTAGAGTCTTCGGTTGGTGGTGAGACCCTCAAGCTTCGCTTCCATCCGTCTCCGATTCGCGATCGCGTCGTAGACTTCGAACACCTCTGATTCTGCAAAGCCTTGCCGCTGCGCCAGCGTATGCTGTCGAGTGACCTTTTGATCTCTTGAGGCCCACAGCTTTATCGCCTTTAGACCAACCCAACCCTATCCAACTGTTCAAATAGATCATGTTGCACGACTAACAAACGCTGCTTGGTCATGATCGTGAAATCCGATCCCTTCACGGCTTCGTCGAAGGTCAGTTTGCGCGAGATCATTTCTTCCATATCTCGACCAAAGGTATCCGCCGTTCGCCGCGCGATCGCCACTGACCCGTGCAGCTTGTTCGCGTGCCTCTTGCAAACCGCCATATCCGCAAACCCAGCCCCATCCTGTAGCACCGGGCCAAAATATTCGTTTAGCCACACCACGATGTTCTTCTCCCGGGTGGTCTCTGCAAGCGCCTCGAACCCGCTTAGCGTATCGTTCAGCGACTGACCGCCCGTGATTACCGAGTGGATGAACACTCGCTTCCCTTTCTGTCGCAAATGATCGAAGGCATGGTTTTCGAGGATGTAGTGCCACAGAGGAATGAAAGTCGAGGCACCGGTGTCCACCACAAACGTGCCCTCTTCTTTCAGGAATCGCTCCATAAGCAGATCGAACTCCCGCTGGTCAATGCTTCCTTCCCTCAGAAGATTCAGACATTCCACCCGCAAACCTCCATATTCAGAGAAGGTTTGATTCACTGGATCTGCGTCAATTCCACACACATCCTGACCCTTCGACGAAAGATACTGAGACAAGATGGCCGAGATCAGACTCTTTCCCACGCCTCCCTTCCCCTGCAGCGCTATGTGAATCGCCGTTCTGCCGCTTCCGTTACCGCTTGCCTTTGTCATTAACTGCCTCCCTTCTGCTCATCACCTTTCTCTGGCTGTTCGTTCCTCGCCAATGAAATCCAGGTCGGTTCTCCTCCAACCGTCTTAGATTTGCTAGCGGGTCGCGTCCTTCAACGTTCAACGGCTCGCTTTGTTGCAGCGGTTCCTGCGGCGAAGAGACATTGCTTTTTTCCCAATCGCGTGGCGCGGTTGTTTTCTTGCTTCTTCTTGCGCGCCAGACGGTCATCTGAAAAACCCGATAGGCCATAGCTAGGCCTTTCTTCTCGAGCGCTACCCAAATGTCCTTCAGGGTTTGTCCAGAGCTGAGAGCTGCTTCGATGCTTGGGAGGAGAGACCGTATGAGTGCGGCCTTTTTCCTGGGCGTGGCGGCCGCCAGGTCATTTAAGCAGGCGCGGTACTCGTTGAGCGTTGACATATGGCACGTTGCTCAGTATGGTGTATGTATATAGCATGCTGATTCGCACGCGTAAAGCGAAAAAAAGAGCGGAGCTCGGCACACTCTACGAATGTCATCACTACTTCATCATCGGGAAACGAATGGATACGGTTGCCAGCGCAAACCTTCAGTCGATCAGCGTTTGTCCTCCGAGAAAAACACTCTGAAACGCAAATAACAGGAGGAACGAAAGAATGTGCGTGAATTTATGCGTCGAAGCTGGGTATTGGAACATAAAGGGATGTGGCCATGCTGCGCAGGATTTTAGGGCTAACTGAAACCGTTTCATGCTCATGGGCGGTGG
>QHYM01000150.1:0-26359 GCA_003223295.1 Acidobacteriota bacterium
CGCCCAAGGCCTCACGCGCATCTTTCCATTGCTCCCAGTGCAACGGCCGGTCTTTACCGTCCCCACGCAGTTTCTCCATTCTCTCCTTCAATTCCGACATTTGTTTCTCGTACGCCGCCCGCCCCTGATGCTTCTCGATGTATGCGTCAGACATGAACTCGGCAAATCCTTCATTCAGCCAGAAGTCCGACCACGAACGAATCCCCACCAGCACGCCCCACCACTGGTGCGCCAATTCGTGCGCCATCAGTTGCACATCATCTTTCTCGGCGAGCTCCGGGACGTATTCCTCCGACATCAGGGCCATTCCCGCCGCCTCTTGCCCAAAACCGGCGTGGCCCGCGGGCAAAAACGCTTGCGTGTAGCGCGAGTCCAGCAAATCGACGCCCGCCTTCGCTCGCAGAAACGCAAACGCGTCAGCCGTCTTGGCAAAAGCGGCCTTTTGCAAACGCAAATCCCGTGCGTAAATCGAGAAATTCCCTTCCATCGCGACGCCAAGCCGGGCCACTCCAAAACTGAACAAGTACGTCTGCACAGGTTCGTTCTGCTCAAAAACGAAGTGATCTCCGTCCCGGTCGCGCCACTCTTTTCCTCGCTTCCCCGGCCCCACGGCGCGGAAACCCATCGCGCCGCCGTGTTGAAACGGAATCACGATATCCAGCCTCAGCGTCGCGCGTTGCGCGGGACTGGTGTCGCATACCATCCACGCCCCGCAGTAAAACGCCGTGAAAAATCCCGCCTTGTCGGAATACTCCTGCCTCGGCGCAGGCCCCGCGAACCAGCGCAGCCCTTGCCCACCGGCCGCTTCGTATTTGAATTGGAGAAGGTGCCTTCCGCCTGCGGCCACGCGCACGCTCACGCCGCTCTCGCTGACCGTCGCCTCGCCACCCGTAACTTTCGCCTCCGTCACCTTCAATCCTTCCTTCTTCTGCCACTCCGTGACTCCGGCGTCAGTCGAGAACTCGATGCGCTCCTCGCCATGCAGGACTTGATGCTCGAAGTCCGCCGTCAATTTCACCGAATAGTGCGTCGCTTGCGCCCTCGTGGGCAAACACGCGAACCACCACAGCGCTCCACACAACAAAATCCGCAGTCGTAGAAACATGCGCGAGAGTATATCCCGCGAATGCCCTCCAATTGGCACTCAGTAGAAAACCTGAAGCGGTTATAAACCGGCGGGCGCCTGCGTATGCCTAAAGGAGGCAGCACAAGCAATGTCGCTGGCCAAATCGCAGGCTGCGCATCCGAATCGTACGCTGGTGCGATTTCTCTGGATCGCGGTGATTTTTCTCGCGTTCATCGGGCTGGCCGTCGCCACGCGCCGAACCATCGTTCTCCTCAAGCCCGGCGCCCTGAGCGCGAGGAAGAATCCCGCCGCGGATTTGGACGCGTATTTCGCCGGCGAACGTGGGCTTGTGTTGACGCACATTCTTCCTGCCCTGCTCTTCATGGTGCTGGGGCCGCTGCAATTTGTGCGCGGGCTGCGCTCTCGCTATCCACAGGTTCACCGCTGGTCGGGACGCATCTTTCTCGCGGCCAGCGCCGTCGTGGCAATTAGCGGACTGCGATTGGCCTTCGGAAAAACCATCGGCGGCATCGACGAAAAGGCCGCCATCACGCTCTTCGGAACTTTCTTCCTAATCGCATTGGCGAAAGCGCTTTGGCATGCGCTGCGGCGCGAGTTCGTGCAACATCGTGAGTGGATGATTCGCGGTTACGCCATCGGACTTGCCGTCGCTACGATCCGGCCAATCATGGGCACGTTCTTTGCGGCCGCCCTGATCCACGGCCATGCGCCGCAGCCCAAAGAATTCTTCGGCACGGCTTTCTGGATCGGCTTCACCCTGCAGACGATCGCCGCCGAAATTTGGATCAACTACACCCGCCCAGAGCGTTCTCGGGCGGTCGGAGCTTTAGCTCCGACATAGCGCTCGCCCCCCAACTGTCATTCCGAACCCGCGAGGCGCGGTGAGCAATCTGCTTTTCTCTGGAAACCTTATGCGTGCACAGGCGCGCGACGCTTCAGTCGGGGAAGTTCTTTGATGGATTTCCCCGCTTTCTCCTCTGCCAAGCGAAGCTCATACAGGCTCTGTAAGTTCAGCCAAAACTGCGCGCTTGTTCCAAAGAAATGCGCAAACCTCAGAGCAGTATCGCCCGTAATCGAGCGCGTCCCATTCAGGATTTGTGTGACGCGATTGGTCGGCACGTCAATCTTGCGCGCCAGTTCCGCCGCGCTCAGTCCGAGCACTTCCAGTTCTTCGGCGAGGTGTTCGCCAGGATGAATTGCATTAACTCCCATAGCCGGTCTCCTAGTGATAGTCAACAATCTCAACGTTCGATGGCCCAGGCGTGCCATTGAGCCACGCGAAGCAAATCCGCCACTGATCGTTGATTCGTATGCTGTATTCGCCCTTGCGATCACCAACCAACGCCTCAAAACGGTTCCCCGGCAAGGCAGCAAGGTCTCTCCATGACATAGCCGCCTCCAGCCGGTCGAGCTTCAAGCGAGCGGGCCGCTCAAACCCGGAAAAGGCCTTGACCCGTTTTCCGGCGGCGAAGTCTCTCGTCCTCTTGTCCCGGTAACCGACGATCACTACTCAAAGTATCCTGAATTACGCGTTACGTCAAGCGTAATAGAAATGGAGACCTGCGCTGGTCGTCCGCCGCATCTCGGATATGAGACACTTCAGGAATGGAGGCTGGCCTTGCGTTCTCCATTCCCGGGCTTTCCCCCGGAAGCTCTGCAATTCTTTCGCGGCCTCGCGCGCAACAACAAGCGCGAATGGTTTCTGTCGCGCAAGCCGCTCTTCGAAGAAAGAGTTAAGGAGCCGATGCGCCAGTTAGTTGATGCGTTGAACCTCGCCCTCCACGATTTCGCTCTGGAATACGAAACCGCTCCGGACAAGGCCATCTTTCGCATCTATCGCGACATCCGCTTCAGCAAAGACAAGAAGCCCTACAAGGAGCAAATCGCCGCCACGTTTCGCCGCCGCGGCGCACCGCACCACCAGGGCGGCTACTACTTTGCGATTTCGCACAAGGCGGTTGCCGTTGGAGGAGGCGTTTATCTGCCCGAGCCGGCGCTGTTGCTCGCCATCCGCCAGCGCATCGCCGAACGCCACGAGGAGTTCCGACGTATTCTCGCCGCGCGTCCCGTGCGCAAACTCCTCGGGAATTTGCAAGGCGAACAGCTCTCCCGCGTCCCGCGAGGCTTCGCGGCCGACCATCCCGCCGCCGACTTGCTGCGCTTCAAGTACTACATTCTGTATAAGGAACTTCCGGCAAGTCTCGCCACTTCTCCTGCGCTTTACAAGGCAGTCGTCGACCGTTTCCGCATCATGGTCCCTTCATGCACTTCATAACCGAATCTTTCGCCACCCAACCCAAGAAACCCGACGTTCGTGCGATGTTCGCGTAAGGTACGGCTTCGTTTCAAGGCTCCTGGACGTTGAGACGTTCCGACGTGCGAACGTTCCTATTCCTGTCGTACACTCCATGTATCTCACTTGCGCAAGGACTCTTCCATGACCACTCCCGCTCACTTCGTTCCCGCTGGGCAGCGCGCTCGCAGCGCGCGCAGCGACGAAGTCGTCGCCAAGCACAAGAAATACCTCTGGCCCTCTGTCACCAACTATTTCCAGCAACCACTGGTCGCCGACCGCGGCGAAATGCAGTACCTCTGGGATCTCGACGGCAACAAGTATCTCGACTTCTTCGGCGGCATCCTCACCGTCTCCGTCGGCCACTGCAACCCCAAGGTTTCGACCAAAGTGGCCGCCCAGGTGAACCGCCTGCAGCACACGTCCACGCTCTATCCCAATGAGCACATCGTCGCGCTGGCCGAAAAAGTCGCGCAGATCACTCCCGGCAATCTGAAGTCGAGTTTCTTCACTAATTCCGGCACGGAAGCCAACGAGGCCGCCATTCTTCTTGCGCGCATGTCCACGGGAAATTTCGACGTGGTCGCGCTCCGCCACGCCTACTCCGGCAGTTCGCATCTGGCAAAAGCCGTTACCGCGCACGCGCCGTACCGCAAGGCGGGCGTAATCAGTGTCGGCATCGCGCACGCCGTGAATGCTTACTGCTACCGCTGCCCCCTACACTTGAAATACCCCGATTGCGAAGTCGCTTGCGCCAATGACGTCGAGAATCTCATCCAGACCGGCACCAGCGGCAACATCGCCGCGTTCATCGCCGAACCGATTCAGGGAGTCGGCGGCTTCATCACTCCTCCGAAGGAATATTTCAAAATCGTCTTCAAAATCGTGAAGCAATACGGCGCGCTCTTCATTTCCGACGAAGTGCAAACCGGCTGGGGCCGCACCGGCAAGAAATGGTTCGGCATTGAAAACTGGGAAGTTGTTCCCGACATGATCACCAGCGCGAAAGGCATGGGCAACGGCGTGCCCATCGGGCTGACCGTGACCACGCCGGAAATCGCCGGCAGCTTCCAGGGTTCGAACATCGCGACCTTTGGCGGGAATCCTGTCACCAGCGTCGCCGCCAAAGCCACCATCGAACTCATCGAGGAAGAACATCTGCTCGAAAACGCGCACATTGTCGGCGCGCACTTCCGCTCAAAGCTCGAAGAGCTGCAGAAAAAACATTCGCTCATCGGCGATGTGCGCGGCATGGGTCTGATGCAGGCACTCGAATTGGTGAAAGATCGCAAGACCAAAGAACCCGCTCCCGAAGCCACTACTCAGGTGATGGAACGCGCCCGCCAGAACGGCCTGCTCATCGGCAAGGGCGGCCTCTACGGCAACACCCTGCGTCTCGCCCCCATGCTCAACACAACCAAGTCCGACGTCGACGAAGCCATCCGCCTCCTCGACAAATCCTTCAGCGAGGTGAGCTAGGAACGCGTCATGACCTCGTACCTCCCTCTCAATCCGTTCATCATTGCATGGTTCTGCTTAATTGCAGGGCCACCAGCAATTCTCATTGGGGCGATTCAACGCTGGTGGCATACATCCCCGAGGATCAGTGCGCCTGCGTGGAGGACCTATCTCGCAATCGCGGCGATCGTTCTTGTGGGCTTTTCGGAATTATTGTGGATTGTCGCCGGTGTCTGGCTCGATATGGGCGGAGGAGGATCTGGCTACACGGTGTTCCGATGGTTTGCTAGGCTCGGGTTCTTCGCAGCACCAGCTGGCTTGCTCGCGAGCCTCATTGGCAAAGGAACGCTGAGATTGCCAGCCTGCATCGCTGCTGTTGTCGTGATGCTTCTATGGATTGCAATGGGATCGGTCGATTGATGATCTCGCGGGGCGTTAAGGTCACACCGGTTCTGCTCCTTTGTGGAATCCTAGCGTACGCCCAAGCACCACCGCAAAAGCAGCTCTGGAAATCGGTGGAATTTGCCATTGTGAAATTCAATGACGAGGCGCCGAAATCCTGGAACTTGTACCACACGGACAAAAAAGGCGTGTTGCTGCTGCGCCTCTGGAAGCGCTATTTGCTGGTGAACGTGAAAGAGGAAGAAGTCTACGAAATCGATCCGCAAACGGTAAAGCCTGTCGGTGACAACGTCGAGTGGTCGCTCGCCGATAAGCCGGAGCAGCCACTTGAAACTCCGGACTGGAAGACGCGCGACGTCGGCCCCATGCAGCGCGTCGCATTTCGTCTCGGCAAAGACGGCCACATTCTCGAGCTGCAAATCCCTCTAAAGATCAACGGCCAACCGGCGTACTGAGAATCACTCTTCGCTCACCGGCGATAGACGCCGAAATACCAAGGAATTCCGAGCGCGCCGGGTTTGACTCCGACATTAACCTGGTCGCCTGGTTTAAAGCGGTCGTAGTCGTCGGCGTTCACAGCCAGGCGTTCGGTTTTTTGTCCTTCACGCCAGGAGTTCACGAACAGGCGACGAGCTCCGCGCACGATCCCCGGCATGTTGTAGCGTCCGTCCACGGTCGCGGCGTGGTACGTTATGTCTTTTGAGAAGTCCAATCTTCCATTGACCAAGAGCATGGCCGCCAGAATCCACGGCAGCAAAATGCAGCCCGAGTAAGCGTGCTTCAACACTTCAAGCTCCTGGTGGTTGCGCGCGCGCCGGTCGAGAATTACCGCCATGGTCAGCGCCGCAAAAAAGATACCTCCGAAGACCACCAGCATCAAATCCAGATCGAGCGGCGGATAAATCTGGCTCACATAAGGAAACGCCAGCGAGCCGGCAAGAAACACTCCGGTGCGCTTCAGGAAGCGCCGGCGAAACATCACCTCGGCGGCCGCGGAAGTGAGCCCGCAGGAGGGACACTGATCCGCCGTCCGCGGTGATCCGCAATCAAGGCAGCGAGTCATTCTTCCCCACACGCGACCCCGTGATGAACAGGGTCCACACTAGTATAAGCCGCCTCAAATGCCGGGGGGAGTGAGCGACGACAAAAGATCGTGGTACAGCTTCTGGCTTTCGGCTTCGGCGAGGGCCACGGACACGCCCATGCCGCGGCCGGGTTCGACACGCTTCACCATGCAATCGAGTTTGACGGGCTGAGGGAGATGCAGGCGCGCGGTGAAACCGGCGCCGACCCACAAAGTATCCGGCACTTCGATAAACATTCCGTTCGAACTGATGTCCCGAGTGCTGCCGCGCAGAACTGCGGAACCCCATTCGATCTCGAGGCCGGCGCGGAACTCGTAGCGCGGCGCCCAACGGCGCTCCAAGCGCCGGGATACCTGATCCGCACTGGGCATGCTCTAGGTGTTTGCCCCTGCCAGGGTTAACGTGCTGCGGCGCCCAAGCACAATCGCCGTCCCGATGATTCAAGAGTACGCCAAACGTATGCACAAAACATACGACGCCGGAAGGCCGAGTTTTGTTCCCGGCACTGCTGCCTAGAATGACAAGGCATTCGAAACCGAGCGGCAAGGGCAGCAATTTGAATTACCGTCCACGGTCTTTCATTGGTCTTTGGATGCGGGCGAACCCTTGGGGAGGGCACGAGCTCCGAGGCGGCGCTGCACTTCCGCTTGGATGTAGCGGCGCAACTTTTCCGGAACAATGCCGGGGGCAGCCAATTCGCGAAGGTCGGAAACGGTAAGCTGGGGCAGGTAGGAAAGAATGGTGGCCAGCGGGGCGGAAGGCTGCCGGAGGAGCGCGATTCGAATGTTGTACGAAATGGACCATTTGCGGTGGTGAATGATCGCGGGAATCACGGGAGCGGGGAGCTTCTCGCGCGAAAGAGCTTTCAGGATTTGCGCCTCGGTCATATAAGGATTGTCGAGGACCACAGAGATCACTTGTGGGTGACCCTCCGCCAGCAGCGCACCGGCAACGCGCGCAGGGCCACGGCGCGCCAGCGTAATTTTCTGGCCCAAGGGAATTTGAGGAAGGCGCGCAAGCAATTGCTCCTCGGCGTTGCGTTTTAGTTCGGCGGGAACCGCCGGAGAAAGCGCAAGCTGCACCAAATCCATCAGATACAGATCGCGAATCAGGCGCAGAGTGACAAGGCGCGGTCCACGCGGATGAAAACAAAGCGCGCGCTTCACGCGGTAGCTTTTGAGCAGCGACTTGCGCTTCCCTACTTCTTCGAGAATTTCTCCCGGGAGATCCTTGCGTTCCAGCAGCAAACAAAGCTGAGGTTCGTCGAGCGCCGGATTATCGAGCAACGCCAAGAGCACATCCGCAGAAGGATGATGCAAGAGCGCGGCAAGCTCATCGCCGGTGGCCACGCGTGCGCGTTCCCGGTCGTTGGTAACGGGTTCGGGGGCAACAGACTCCGGCATGAATCAACTTTCAGGGATTTCGAGCGGACTCGTCAAGGCGTCGCGAGCGAGTTGCGCCGCCGATTCAGCAACTGGCCGAGGGAGCGGGCCAATCCGAACCTCGGGAGCAATTTCGCGAACCAGGCGATCGAATTCGGCGCTAAGAAAGGCACTGCCATCGAAAACTCCGCCTGTTTTAGCGAGGAAGAAATTCGCGTTTTCCAATTGCAGCTGATGAAGAACTTCAAGAACCTGCTCCTGCAAGTCATGAGCGGCAGATGTCAAAAGTTTGCGCGCCGAAGGATCGCCTGACTCGGCGGCTTTCGCGACGATCGGAAATATCTTTGGAAAGATAACCGTGGGTTCTTGCCGCACCAGGTTCACAAACTGACCCCATTTGCACGCAAAAGAACGGAGAATATCCGCAGACAACTGAGACTTCTCTGCGTTCAAGAATTTCTGAAAGCACAGCGCAGTCGCCTTTCTCCCAACATCGTTAGCGCTGCCTGGATCGCCGATGATCGGTCCAAATCCGCCTGCGCGCGTGAGCCTGAGTCGTGAAGTCCTGCCCAATACGGCGGAGCCTGTGCCCGCGATCACCACGAGACTCGGAATTTCGCCCGTCGCAGCAAGCGAAAGAATCAGGTCGCTGGTGATGACAATCGTAGCATTGGGAAAGCAGGGCTTTAGATTGTCTTGAATCTCCGCTCGGACATTCGGTTCGCCTGCGCCGGAGATGCCCGCCAAAATATAAGCAACATCGGAAGGCGATGCGCCGGCAGAGCGAAGAGCCTCCGTGCCTGCCGCCCCGAGCGCAGCAGCGGAAGCCTTCGCGCCGACGTTGACGGCATTGGAGGCACCGGAACGCGATCGCGCGAGGACCGCGCCGGATTCGTCCATCAGGACGCATTCGGTTTTTGTACCGCCACCGTCAAAGCCAAGAACACATTTCATGGAAAGAGCATACGTGAAAAATCGCACAACGGAATCGATGCGACGCTCAAGTGAAACAGGGTTGACAAGAGGTTAGGATCGATGCCGCGGGAGCGACGCATCGAGCGCTGTCGTGGCCGAGCCAGCGGCAAATACGGGTCTTTCCCCTACTTGAAAAGGAATGAGGAGCTTCTGTAGGATTTTCTTTGCTCACCATCCGCTGGGCCGACCTGCCGGGAAGGGGAGGGCTATGAAGGTTCTTTATCGAATCGCACATATTGCCGCGACACTGCTTCTTTTCACATGTGGGGACTACGCTCAAGAGAACCCAAAGGAAAAAGGGGGAATTGTTTCGACAACGATTCAAGCGGCGAACAATCCTCCGCAAACCGCGATCATCCACGCGCCGGCACCTTCTCCTCAAGGCGCTGCGCTCACTGGCGCACCTTACTGCGCGGAGGTAGTGACTGAACACACACAGACTCTGGTTGATGGAACGCACATGACGCAGAAAACACAGAGCACCAAGATGTGTCGCGATTCCGAGGGAAGAACGCGCAGGGAAACTTCCCCCGGAGGCGGACAAGTCGTCGAGATCCACGACCCAGTCAGCGGTTTTCGCTACCTCCTTGATATTCAGAATCGCGTAGCGCACCGTTTTGCACCACCTGCTGAGAAAGCGAATGGCGTGGTTAGTTACACGCAGACGGCCCGCGCGGACTCCTCGGGGACGAATTCGGCCCCTGTGCGCAGCGTACCTCCTGTGCAGGCTCAAACGAATCGCCTTGAACACGTCACCGAATCACTCGGCACGCAAGTCATCGAAGGAGTGCAGGTCGAGGGAACAAAGACAACGACCACTTTCCCCGTGGGCTCTATAGGTAACGACCGGCCGATAGTTCGGGTGATGGAGTCTTGGCATGCACCCGAACTGAAAATAACCCTGCTTTCGAAAAATTCTGATCCGCGCACGGGCGAATTCACGATGCGACTGCAGAACATCGACCGCACGGAGCCCGATCCCACCTTGTTTCGCGTTCCTCCCGATTACCAAGTCGCGGATGAAAACGGCGAACAAGTCGAAATTAGGATTACCCGGCCCTGAAGGACTCGACGCCGCCTGCGTCCTTAAGACAGTAATTCCCTTCTCTGATCCACTTGAGATGCCGACCTTGAGACGTTCTTTCTCCTTGACAGTCTAGGAGAGGCACGCTAGATTCCTAGGCCATCTAGGAGAGATCGCTTTCATGGACAAACAAATGGAGCTTCTGCAGGGCACGCTGGACATGCTGATTCTCAAGGCAGTCTCGTTGGGCCCGCTGCACGGCTACGGCATCTTGTTGCGCATCCAGCAGATTTCCAAAGATCGGCTGGAGATTCAGCAAGGCTCCTTGTATCCCGCGCTGTATCGCCTGGAACATCAGGGATGGATCGCCAGCGAATGGGGCGAGTCGGAGAACAAACGCAAAGCGAAATATTACCGGCTCACCGCAGCCGGCAGGCGCAAATTGCAAACGGAAGCGGAGAAATGGAATCGCATGGCGGATTTGATCGAAGGAATCCTGGGGACGACGGCGGAGGAAGTATGACGATGTGGAGCCGCCTTCGGTCCTGGTTGCGGGTCCTACTGCAACGTTCACGCGTAGAAAAAGAGATGGATGCGGAGCTGCGTTTCCATATTGAGGCGTTCGCCGAAGATTTGGTGCGCAGCGGTGTCCCTCGTAAAGAGGCGCTGCGGCGGGCACGGATCGAGTTTGGCGGCATCGAGCGCGCCAAAGAAGAATGCCGCGAAGCGCGTGGAATCAGCTTTGTCGACGGCCTCCTCCAGGATTTGCGCTTTGGCCTCCGCATGCTCCACAAGTCTCCCGGCTTCACAGCGACCGCTGTGCTTGCGTTGGCCCTGGGAATTGGCGCAAACACGACCGTCTTCACCGTGTTCGACGCCGTGGCCCTAAGACCGCGGGCTGTGAAAGATCCGGACCGCCTAGTCGGCGTATACCGCACGGCGGAAGGAAAGGATCGCAGGGCCTTCTCGTATCCAGATTACATTTATTATCGCGACCACACCACAACCCTTTCTGACGTAGCAATGTGGAGCGGGGGAACGAACGTAACCACGCCGGACCTTTCCGTTGCCAATAAGGAAAACGTGCCGCGTGTGGCAGGCGCGCTCGGCTTTCAACTACCGCAATTTCTGAAGGTAGGCGTGCAACGCTTGACCTGTGTTTTTGTTTCGGGCAACTACTTTCAACTGCTCGGAGCACGACCGGCGGCAGGCCGGTTGTTTTTGCCGGAAGATGATCAATCAGGCGCGCCGCCGGTGGTTGTTTTGAGCGGCAATTTCTGGCAGAGCCAGCTTCACTCGAATCCTGGCGTCGTGGGATCCGTGATTCACCTCGACCGCGTGGCCTTCACTATCGTTGGTGTGACGCCCGTCGACTATCTTGGCACTCTTTCGAGGGTGCCCGTTCTCTGGGCGCCGATCGCGGCACGGCCTCCCCTAGGCGACGCCACGCGCGAGAGCCTGGAAAACCGCAATGTGCCCGCCGGGATTGTGTACGGACACCTGAAGGCTGGTATTGCCTTGCCTGATGCACAAGAAGAATTGAAAGTTCTGGCAGAGCAGTTGCGCGCAGGATATCCGGATGAACGAAATAATGGCGTCAGGGTCATCAGCGAGCGAACCTTTGGTAGCATTGACTCGGAAGCATGGCCCGTCGTGGCCGCTACGATGGGCGCGGTCACGCTGCTGTTGCTGATTGCTTGCGCGAATGTAGCCAGTCTTCTGCTTGCGCGGGCGGCGACGCGCAGGCGCGAAATCGGGGTGCGCCTTTCGCTCGGCGCCGGCCGCCGCCGGCTGTTACAACAATTGTTAATCGAAAGCACTCTGATCGCTCTTTTGGCTGGAGCTGTGGGCCTTCCCTTCGCGTGGTGGACGCTACATCTCCTTGTCGTAGAGATCGCTTCCGCAGTGCCTTCGTACTGGGGCGCCATCGCACTGCAGGTCACTCCCGACATCCGCATTTTCGGCTATACCCTGCTCATCTCCCTGCTGACGGGAGTGGCGTTTGGTTTGACCCCGGCGTTGCAAGCATTGCGCGTGGATGTCAACTCCGCGCTGAAAGATAGCGGCAGCATGCTGGGACAGCGGCTGAGCAAGTCCCGCCTACGCGATTTGCTCATTGTTGTGCAGGTCGCAGCGTGTCTCGTGCTGCTGATCAACTCAACGCTCCTGCTACGAGGCTCGCAGCGGGCGCTCCGAATCGATACGGGATTTGACAGCAAGCAGGTCGTGCATCTGAAAATGTTGCCGATGGTGGGGGATAGCCAAGCGCGACTGTCTGACCTTAACCGGCAATTGATAGAAGAGATTGGAAGCCTTCCTGGGGTTACTGCAGTTACGCAAGCGTCACGCGCGCCGATTTCAGGCGGCAACCGATTTGCACCCGTCTGGCCCGCCACGGAGGAGCCGCCAGTCAATGACGCGGGCGAGGACAAACGGCCCGCAGCGGGCTACAGCTATGTGCTGCCGAATTATTTCGAGACTCTTGGCATTGCTATCGCCAGGGGCCGTAGCTTCACTGTGCAGGAGGCCGAAACAGAAGCCCCTGTTGTGATCATTAGCGAGGCCACGGCGCGGCGCTTCTGGCCCGGCCAGGATCCTATCGGCAAACGGTTGGTGATCGGATCGGTGAAGGGTCCAGCTCCTAACCCTGGCGAGACGGCTCCGTTCTCTCCCAGTAGCGAGGTGATCGGCGTGGTTCGTGACGTGCGCAGCCTGTTTTTGAACAGAGTAGACCAGTTGTATCTTTATTTGCCGCTCTCGCAGGCGCGGCAGTGGGCTAGCACGCTCCTGGTGCGCACTAGCGAGAGGGCGTCCAGTCTGCTGCTCACCCTCGGCGGTGTCGTGCGGCGGGTGGACCCCAACCTACCTGTTGTTCTCGCGCCTCTCGACTGGATGGTTTCGTCCGATCCCTACTTCGTGATCTCTCGCATTGGCGGCATCCTCTCCAGCATTGTTGGCACGCTAGGTTTGTTTCTGGCCTGCCTGGGTGTGTATGGCATGGTCGGTTACAGCGTTGTGGAGAGAACCCACGAAATCGGTATCCGGACGGCGTTGGGTGCGCAACGGCAGCAGGTACTTCGACTAGTGCTCCGGGAAAGCGCACAACCGATGTTGTTTGGAACCGTAATTGGAATCGCTGTGTCGGCGGCAACTGCGCGATTGATTTCGGCCATACTTTTCGGGCTGAACCCCATGGATGCGATTTCGTTCGCAGGAGTCTCGCTACTGCTGATTGCGGTGGCGCTCTTTGCGGGCTGGCTTCCCGCGCGGCGGGCCATGCGCGTCGATCCCATGGTGGCGCTGCGCTACGAGTGACGGCCCTGATTTCCGGGGCAAGCTGCTTATTTAACGCGGAGGAAGTATGAGGGCGTGGAACCGCTTTGTATCGTGGCTACGTGCCGTAACGCAGCGCTCGCGTATGGAAGGCGAGATGGACGCAGAGTTGCGTTTCCATATTGAGACGTTCGCCGAAGATTTGGTGCGCAGCGGCGTCCCTCGTGAAGAGGCGCTGCGGCGGGCACGCATCGAGTTTGGCGGCATCGAGCGCGCAAAAGAGGAATGCCGCGAGACGCGCGGCGTGAATCACCTCGAAGCACTGGCCCAGGATGTACGGTATGGCCTGCGGATGCTCCGAAAGAATCCAGGTTTCACAGCAATTGCGGTGTTCACCCTTGCGCTCGGGATTGGCGCGAATACCGCGATTTTCAGCCTCATCAATACGGTTTTGTTGCGTCCACTGCCGTACAAGAACGCCGATCAGTTGGTCACGGTGTGGGGCTACAACCGCACGCGAGGATTTACAACAAACTTAGTATCGCCGCTGGATTTTGCAGATTGGCGGTCCCAAAACCTCGTTTTTGAAGGAATGGGAGCGTCGACCGATGTGACCTATACGCTGACGGGCACGGGAGAACCGGCACTGCTCATCGCGTATTCGTTCTCGTCCGAGTATTTTCACGTACTCGGCGTTGCGCCGCTGCTGGGTCGTACGTTTTTGCCCGAAGAAGAAGAACCGGGAAAGAACCACGTCGTGGTCTTGAGCTATTCATTTTGGCAGAACCGCTTTGGGCGCAATCCCGGAATTGTGGGTCAAGGCATCACGCTGGACGGGGCGCCTTACACTGTTGTCGGGGTCATGCCTGCGGGTTTCAAATATCCGCCGCGTACCGAGCTTTGGACTCCTCTCACCGCAATACCCGAAGCCGCCAATCATCGAGACTATCGCTACTTGCGCGTGATGGCCCGCCTGAAGCCTGGCGTAACCCTGCAACAAGCGCAAACGGAAATGAACACGATTGCTGCTCGGTTGGCTTTGGCATACCCGAAGACAAATAAAGACGAGGATCTGACGAACCTGATCGGCCTGCGGGAGATAATTAGCGGAGACATTCGTCCGGCGTTGCTCGTGTTGCTAAGCGCGGTAAGTTTCGTGCTGCTCATCGCGTGCGCGAACGTCGCGAACTTGCTGCTGTCGCGAGCGGCCGGGAGACGACGGGAAGTAGCCGTGCGCGCGGCGCTGGGTGCCAGCCGGGCGAGACTCGTCCGGCAATTTCTGACCGAGAGCATGCTACTAGGGCTGCTCGGTGGAGCTTTCGGCGTGTCGCTGGCTTCGCTCTGCACGAGAGCGATGGTGACGATGTTTCCGCCGACGATTTTCAATCTCAACATTCCCCACGTCGAGCAGATTCCGATTGATGGCTGGGTGCTGGGCTTCGCGGCAGCAGTCTCGTTGATTACCGGAGCCGTGTTCGGGTTAGTGCCGGCGCTGCAGGCCGGGGCGAATACAAACGGGTCGATGAAGGAAACGAGTCGCGGGCAGGCGGGCGGCGCGCGGGGCAGCCGCTTTCGCAGCGCGCTGGTCGTTGCGGAATTGGCGCTGTCACTGATCTTGCTCACGGCCGCCGGTCTGACGCTTAGGAGCTTTGTATATTTGTTGCGAGGCAACCTCGGCTTCAATCCAGAGCACGTGCTGACGATGAGGGTGCTTCCTCCAAGCTCCAAGTACAAGACGGGCGCGCAGCTGATCGAGTTCAGTAATCGCGCGGTGGAGCAGATTCAGTCGATTCCTGGAGTGAAAGCTGCGGGCACGGTGACGTTTCTTCCGCTGAGCGGCTGGCAGGGAAGCCGCTCCGTTGCGCTCGAAGGACAAGCCATACCGCAAAACCAAAGACCGATGGCCCTGTGGAGTTCGGTGACACCGGATTATTTCCGCGCCATGGGGATTCCGTTGCTCGAAGGCCGTTTTTTCGGCGAGCGAGACAATCAAGATGCGCCGGGCGTAGCGATTATCAGCAAGAGCCTCGCGCGGAAAATCGTGCCAAATGCGGACCTGCTCGGTAAGCGGACGAATGTGGATGGAGTGAAGGGCGCTGTGGAAATCGTAGGTGTTGTGGGAGACGTGCATCACCTGGGAATCACGTTGGAAATGACCTCGGAGATTTACCTGCCTTTCGCGCAGGCTCCACCGCCGATCCTCTGCTTCGCGATTCGCACCGAAGAGGACCCCTACGGCGTCGCCAAGGCGGCGGAACGGGCGATTTGGAATGTAGATAAGAATCAGGCTATCGCCTTTGTGATGAGCATGAGCCAGTTGGCCGCCGAGTCTCTGGCTCCTCAGCGCGTGATGATGCTGATGCTGGGCGCGTTCGGCGGAATGGCCTTGCTGATGGCAGCGATTGGACTTTACGGTGTGATTGCTAATTCTGTGGCGCAGCGTACGCATGAGATTGGGGTGCGTATATCGCTGGGAGCGCGTCCCGGCGATGTCTTGAAGCTAGTGCTCGGTCAGGGGCTCGGACTGGTGCTGATTGGCGTGGGCATAGGTCTCGGCGGCGCGTTCGTTCTTATGCGCTTTGTTTCGAGCTTGCTCTATGGCATTCGTCCCACCGATCCCGTGACGATGGGAGGCGCCGCGTTGGTATTAGCCGCCGTGGCGTTATTGGCGAGCTATGTTCCCGCGCGGCGGGCGATGCGCGTCGATCCCATGGTGGCCCTTAGGTACGAGTGACGGCCGTGATTGTCCAAGCTGAGCCTTCTGTCGCGGTGGAGGAAGCATGAGTCTCTGGAGTCGGGCGCGGTCCTGGTTGGGCGCCGTGACGAAGCGGTCGCGGATGGAACGCGAGATGGACGCGGAGTTGCGATTCCACATCGAGGCGTTCGCGGAGGATTTGGTGCGCCGCGGCGTGCTGCGAGAAGAAGCCCTGCGTCGCGCGCGGATCGAGTTTGGCGGGGTGGAACGCGCCAAAGAAGAATGCCGCGAGGCCCGCGGCGCGAACTTCCTCGAAAGCCTCATCCAAGATGCGCGCTTTGGCCTGCGCATGTTGCGCAAGAATCCCGGCTTCACTTCTGTTGCCGTCCTCACCCTCGCCCTCGGCATTGCCGTAAATACAGCCGTGTTCACAGCTTTTGACGCCTTAGTCCTGCGCCCACGTCCTGTCAAGGATCCAGACAGCTTGGTAGCTGTCTTTCGGACCACCCCGGGTGATGCTCGAGGCAGATTTTCTTATCCCGACTACATCTACTTTCGCGACCGCAGCAAATCCTTTTCAGATCTTTCCTTGTTCGCATTTGGCATGGCGCTCACTTCTTCGGATCTGCCACCCACTGGTCCGGAAGCGAGGTCGCGCCTTGCTGGGGCAGTGGGATTCCAACTCCCGCAACTGCTTCAAGGCAGCGCCCAACCGGTGGTTGCTGTTTTTGTTTCTGGCAACTATTTTCAAATGCTCGGGGCCGTGCCGCTTCGAGGCCGGTTGCTCGTTCCTGCGGACGATCAACTAGGTTCTTCACCGGTCGTGCTAATGAGCGGGAATTTCTGGCAGCGACAGTTTCATTCCGATCCTAAGGTCGTGGGTTCGGTTCTGCACCTGAACGGCGTGCCTTTCACAGTCGTTGGTGTGACTCCGGTCGATTACATGGGAACACTTCCCAATGTCCCCTCGCTCTGGGCTCCCGTTGCTGCGAAGGTACGCGTTGGCGGTCTCGCCGCGGAGAATCTTGAGAATCGTCTCCTGATTGCCGGAATGCCTGCAGGTCGGCTAAAACCCGGAGTTTCGCTCTCGGACGCACAAGCTGAACTCGATGTCCTCGCAGCCCAACTGAGAATTGCTCATCCGGAAGATGAGAAGAATACCGGCGTGCTTCTTCTCCCTGACCGCAATGATGCCGCCATGCTCGGCCCCGAGGAATGGGCCCTTGTTGGTGCGGCCATGTCTGCGGTCGGTTTGCTTCTCCTGATCGCTTGCGCGAATGTCGCCAGCTTGTTATTAGCTCGAGCCGCGGTGCGGCACAAGGAGATCGCCGTACGTTTGGCGATCGGCGCAAGCCGGGGGCGGCTCTTGCGCCAATTGCTCACGGAAAGCATTTTAATCGCACTCTTCGCTGGCGCAGCAGGTCTTCCGTTGGCGGCGTGGCTGCTTCATCTCTTGATTGTTGAGATCGCCTCGGCGCTCCCTTCCGCTTGGGGCACGATTGCTCTTCAGGTCAGCCCAGACGTTCGGATTTTCGCCTATGCCCTACTCGTTTCGTGTGCGGCGGGAATTGCTTTCGGGCTAGCCCCTGCGCTCCAGGCCTCAAAACCCGATGTGAACTCGGCTCTCAAAGCCGAGGGGACGCTTTTCGGCCGGCGTCTGAGCCGTTCGCGGCTTCGAGGGTTGCTTATCGCCGGCCAGATGGCGGCGTGCCTTGTCCTGCTGATCAGCTCAACTTTGCTGCTTCGCGGCTCGCAGCGTGCGCTCGAGATCGATGCCGGCTTTGAGTCGCGGCATGTTGTCTGCCTGGAGATCATCAACCCTGCGAACCTGCGCTACCCGCAGGCGCGGATGCTCCAGGCCAATCGTGACCTAATTCGAGGAATTGCCAGCGTTCCTGGTGTGCGGTCCGTGGCGCAAGCCTCACGGGACCCCGTCGGTGGCATCCGCTGGGTCCCCGTGGCGCCGGTTGAAGCAGCAGCTTCCGCTTCGGCTAGTCATGAGAGCCAGACCACGGGTGCAGGTTACAGCTACGTGACGCCAAATTATTTCGACACCCTGCGTATCCCCATCCTACGCGGCCGTGTCTTCACGCCCAGCGAAGCCGAGGGGCAGGCGCCGGTGGTGGTTATCAGCGAAGCAACCGCTCGCCGCTTCTGGCCCGGTGAAGACGCCATCGGCAAGCACCTCAAGATCGGGCTCGAAAAAGGAACGATGTTCTACCCTGGGGAAAAAGACCCCTTCATCCCGAGCAGCGCGGTCATCGGCGTCGCCCGCGACGTCCGTAGCATGGACTTGCGCCGAATCGACGAATCCTACGTTTATTTGCCGCTATCTCAGTCCCGGCAATGGACCAGAATATTGCTCGCGCGCACCGAGGCGGATCCCCGACAGTTGCTCCCAGCTTTCGGCCACGAAGTGCAACGGGTCGATGCGAGCCTTCCCGTTGTTGGTGCTCCTCTTTGCACCATGATCTCCATGGATCCTTTCTTCGTGGTTTCTCGCGTCGGCGGCCTGTTGGCCAGCATTGTCGGCGCACTGGGTCTGCTGCTGGTCTGCATGGGCGTGTACGGAATGGTCAGCTATACCGTGGCCCAGCGCACACATGAAATCGGCATCCGCATGGCGCTAGGTGCACGGGGAACCCAGGTCCTCAAGCTGATCGCCCACGAAGGGCTCCGGCCCATTCTCGCTGGGATGTTGATTGGGATCGTGGCATCCGCAGGTGTTTCCCGTCTTCTGGCTGCAATGCTTTTCGGATTGAATTTGCTGGATGCGTTTTCTTTCTTCGGAGTTTCTTTGTTGCTGGGCGGCGTCGCGCTGGTCGCGACGCTTCTTCCAGCACGCCGGGCGACGAAGGTTGATCCCATGGTGGCGCTGCGGTACGAGTGAGGAAAAATGACCATGTGGAGCAAGTTTGCATCGTGGTTGCGCGCTGTAACGCGTAGATCGCGTATGGAAAGCGAGATGGATGCGGAGTTGCGCTTCCACATCGAGGCGTTCGCGGAAGACTTGGTTCGTAGCGGCGTGCCGCACGAAGAGGCGCTGCGGCGCGCGCGCATCGAGTTTGGCGGGGTGGAACGCGCCAAAGAAGAATGCCGCGACGCTCGCGGCGTATCCTTCCTCGAAAATCTGTTCCAAGACTTGCGCTTCGGCCTGCGGATGCTGCGCAAATCCCCCGGTTTCACCGCCGTCGCGATCATCACGCTGGCCTTGGGCATCGGCGCGAACACAGCGGTTTTCACGGTGGTCAATGGCGTCCTGTTGCGAGCGATGCCGTTTCCGGAAGCGGACCGCCTATTCCTCGTTTCGCTGGCTCCGCAGGGCGGACCGTTTGACTGGCAACCCGGTGTTTCAGACCGTGACTACCTCGCATTTCGTGACCAGGATCAGACCTTCGAACGGATCGCATCTTTTACCATAGGAACAACGGCAAATATGACGGACGCCGGCGATCCTGTCCAAATTCCCGTAGCGTATGTAACGACAGAGTTTTTTCCTGTGCTTCGAACAAATCCGGAAATTGGCCGAGCATTTCTTGCAGGGGAAGGCGAACCGGGGAACGAGAATGTCGTTGTGCTCAGCAACGAACTCTGGAAAGAACGGTTTAGTGCAGACTCCGAAGTCCTAGGAAAAACAATCCGCCTCGATGGCGTTAGCCGCACAGTGATCGGTGTCATGCCACCCGGCTTTGCATTCCCTGACGCCAAGGTATGGATGCCGCTGGCCATCCACATCGACGAGCACAATTCATTCACTCGACCTGTAGTAGGGCGGTTGAGGCCCGGCGTTGCGCCTCAACAAGCGCAAGCGGAGCTGGAAACGTTCTCCGAAAACCTGCCTCTCGGGCCAGGCGAAAACAAAAGAGACCGGATGCCGCAGATTATTCCCCTAAAAGACTTATTGGTTGCAAACATTCGGCCGTCGTTGCTGGTTTTCGCGGGGGCCGTGGCATTCGTGCTGCTGATTGCGTGCGCGAATGTGGCGAATTTGTTCTTGGCTCGGGCGGTCGGCCGTGGACATGAAATGGCGCTGCGCAGCACTTTGGGCGCTGGACGTTGGCGGCTCGTTCGCCAGTTACTCACAGAAAGCACGCTGCTTTCCCTCAGTGGCGGCGCCGCGGGGATCCTACTTGCGTTTTGGAGCGTGCCAGCGCTGCTTGCTCTGGCGCCTGAGGGAAAAATCCCTCGGATGGAAGTGATCCGAATGGATGGATGGGTTCTGGCTTTCACATTCGGGATCTCGGTTATTACCGGAATTTTCTTCGGCCTGGCTCCCTCGTTCCAAGCTACTCGACGCAACACGCGGGAATCGTTGAGCCAAGCCGGGCGCAGCGTGACCGCGAGCCACGAAGGAATACGAGGCATGCTGACAATTTCCGAAATAGCCCTTGCGCTCATCTTGCTGACGGGCGCTGGTTTGATGCTAAAGAGTTTTCTACGGCTACGGGCGGTGAATCCAGGGTTTTCGCCCAGTAACGTCATGACCATGACCGTGGACTTGCCGGAATCCACCTATCGAACGGCGCCGCAGATGCGAGCGTTTCATGAGCGAACGCTCGGCGAGCTTTCGCGGCTGCCGGGAGTATCAGCTTCCGGTGCTGTGAATCTGTTGCCCCTCGGGGAACGCTTAACCATGGGCACTTTTCAAGTGGAAGGCAGCCAACGGCCTCCGGGCTTTATGGTGGACAAGCCTTGCATTAGTCCCGGTTATTTCAGGGCCATGGGAATATTGCTGCTTCGCGGGCGCGAGTTTACAGAAGCGGATAACGAAACTGCTCCAGGCGTCGTGGTCGTGAGCCAGTCTGTCGCGCGAACCCTGTGGCCAAGTGAAGATCCCGTAGGCAAGCGGATTTCGATGGAAGATGAACCCAAGCCCGAAGATTGGCTCACCGTTGTTGGCGTTGTGGAAGATGTGAAGCAAAAGGGATTGGCGAAAAACTCGGACCCGGCTATCTACCAGCCGTATCTTCAGGTCTCAAGCTCATTCTTTCTAAGTCACATGACGTTCGTGGTGAGAACGGCTTCTCGTCCGGAAAGTGTCGCTGCCGCGATGCGCACCGTTTTGCGCGACGTCGATAAGAATCAGCCAATATCGATTGCCTCCATGGACAGCCTGATTGCCACGACGACTGCCGAAACGCGGTTCCAGGTCAGATTGCTGGCCACGTTCGCGCTCATTGCACTAACCCTTACTATCGTAGGCATCTACGGCGTATTGGCCTACTCCGTAGCGCAACGCACGCCGGAGATCGGCGTGCGAATGGCGCTAGGTGCTCAAGGCGCGGACGTGTTGCGGATGTTGCTTCGAAAAACGCTGTTCCTCATCTCCCTGGGGATAGTCATAGGAGGGACGGGTGCGCTCGCCTTGACGCGCGTGCTCGCGAGGTTCTTGTTCGAAGTCAAGCCGAGTGACCTGCCAACCTTTGCCATGGTCACTTTGGCGCTGGTTTCTTCCGCCTTAGCGGCATCCTATGTCCCGATCCGGAGGGCGATGAAGGTGGATCCCATGGTGGCGCTGCGTTATGAGTGAAGAGAAATGACGCTTTGGAGTCGTTTTCGGTCCTGGGTGCTGGCCATTCTGCGGCGCTCGCGGATAGAAAGCGAGATGGACGCGGAGCTGCGTTTCCATATCGCGGCATTCGCTGAGGATTTGGTGCGCAGCGGCGTACCACGTCAGGAGGCGCTGCGGCGCGCGCGCATCGAGTTTGGCGGAATCGAGCGCGCAAAAGAAGAATGCCGCGAAGCCCGCGGAGTGAACTTCATCGAAAGCCTCATCCAAGATCTGCGCTATGGCCTGCGCATGCTGCGCAAGTCACCAGGCTTCACTTTTGTTGCCATCCTTACTCTTGCCCTCGGCATCGGCGCCAATACGGCGATTTTCAGCATCTTGGAGGCGGTTCTCTTTCGGCCTCTTCCGTACAGAGATCCCGGAAGGTTGGTGGTTGTTGCCGATCCTGAGGCCCCCCAGCACGGCGGTTTCCTTTACAAAGATTTCGAGACATCGAAATCGCAACTTCGAAGTTTCGAAAATATAGCGATTTACTACCGAAATACCGGCATTTCTCGCGTGACGCTAACCGGCGCTGGCGAGCCAGAGGCCGTGAAGGCCGCGTTTGTTTCTGCGGACTTTTTCCGAACGATGGGAATCTGGCCGGAGCTTGGACGGACTTTCACTTCCGAAGAGGAGCTGCATCAGGTCCACGTTGTGGTCTTGAGCCACGGTTTATGGCTTCGCCGGTTCGGCGGTTCCCCTGAAGTGATCGGCAAGGATCTGCAGATCGACGGAGTCGAATCGAAGGTCATCGGCGTGATGCCCGCGAGTTTTCAGTTTCCGGACAAGCATCAGGAATTCTGGGCGCCAATAACCACCAACAGGTCTTGGCAAGAGGCAGCGCTGACCACAAAGATTGATCCGACCAATACGCGCCTTTTCTACGCGCGATGGTTGGTTGTCGGCCGCCTTAAGACGGGCGTCAGCTTTCTGCAGGCGCAGGCAGAGATCGACTCGCTCTTCGCTCACCTGGCGCAATCCGATCCCGATCCGAACCGTTCGCTCGTTAGAGTCTTTCCTCTCGGTCTTAACCTCAGCGACAATACCCGCCTGGCCCTTTTCGTACTGTTTGGCGCCGTGATTTCTGTGCTGCTAATCGCCTGTAGCAACGTAGCGAATCTGGTTCTCGCGCGTGGTGCAGGCCGCACTCATGAGATGGCCTTGCGCACGGCTTTTGGAGCGGGACGCGGCCGGCTCACTCGACAACTCTTCACCGAGAGCGCACTGCTTGCTTTGGTTTCAGGCTGCTTGGGTCTGCTGCTTGCCTCTTTCTGTTTACATACTCTGATAGCCTTCGGCCCACCCGACATTCCCCGGCTGGACGAAGCGCGGGTCGACGCTCGGGTACTCGGCTTCGCGTTGGCCATCTCACTGCTCACTGCAGTGGTTTTCGGGCTGGTCCCGGCGTGGAGAATATCCCAGAGTGACCCGCAGAAGACGCTAAAGGGGGCATTCAGAAGTGCGTCCGGTTCGTTGGCGCTGAGGCGCATGCGAAACGCTCTCGTGGTGCTGGAATTCGCGCTGGCCATCGTCCTGCTAACGGGTGCAGGTCTGCTGGTCCGGAGTTTTCTAGCGCTCGAAGAAGTTGACCTGGGTTTTCAACCCGAGCGTCTGCTAACCATGCGTGTAACTATGCCTGCGGATGTCTCCCAACCGAGGAGGATAGCATTGCACGAGGAAACCCTCGAACGCGCGGCCGCATTGCCGGGAGTGAAAGCGGTCGGCGCAATCTCTGACTTATTCGAATTGGGCGACCTCGGAAACCTTGGCCTAAGGGCGATTGAAGGCCGAGAGCCGGAACCTCCCGACAAGTGGACGCCTCTCATTTGGCAAACGGTTAGCGGAGACTATCTGTATGCCATGGGAGCATTACTCTTGCGAGGGCGTGTTTTTTCCCAGCAGGACACCGCAAACTCTCCCCTTGTTGCGCTTATTGATGAGAATATGGCCCGGCGCTACTGGTCCAGCGAAGACCCCATTGGCAAGCGGTTCAAAGGTCAAGATCCGCGCGGACGCAACGATGGCTGGATAACCGTCATCGGCGTTGTCGGAAATATGCGGCGGAATGGCCTTCAGCGCGACCCCGTTCCGCATATTTTTGAATGGTACAAACAGTCTGGAAGCACGCCTAGGGACCTTGTCGTCCGTACCACAGGCGCCCCGCGAATAGCCGCCGCCACACTTCGCTCGCTGGTTCGCAGCCTCGATCCAGTCGCGATTCTCTCCCCGGTCACCACGATGAGCGAGCAACTCTCGGAGCAGCTCTCATCGCGGCGGTTCCAGACGTCGCTCCTCGCTCTCTTTTCCCTCATCGCACTGATTTTGGCGACCGTCGGCATTTTTGCATTGATGCATTACACCGTGGCACAGCGCACCCAGGAGATCGGCATCCGCATGGCCCTCGGCGCGCGGCGCAGCGACATAATGCGGTTCGTGATTCGTGAAGGCGCGCTTTTGGCGCTGGCGGGGGTCAGCATCGGCATTTTCGCAGCCCTCGCATTGACGAGACTTATATCCAGCTTGCTTTTTGGTGTAGGCGCTAGTGATCCGGCCACTTTCGTGGGCGTAGCCGCGCTGCTGATGGTCTTCGCGCTGGTTGGGTGCTATGTTCCTGCCAGTCGAGCGATGCGCGTCGATCCCATGGTGGCGCTGCGTTATGAATAATAGCGGCCAGCGTTGACGCGGGAACTTTGCAAAACGTCCCGACGAAGTATGCCCCAGTGAAATAGAGTTCTGCCCTGGTTCCAGGGAACAAAGCCTCCCGCATTTCCGTATCTTTCCCATGACGGCCTGCTTCTACAGGTACGCCCATTTCCTGGGGGTGAACCATGACCAGCTTCGGGCAAGATGTGCGCTACGGACTCCGCGTGCTTTGCAAAAACCCGGGATTCACGGCGGTCGCGGTCCTGACTCTGGCGCTCGGCATCGGTGCCAACAGCGCCCTATTTTCCGTGGTGAATGGTGTGCTCTTGAATCCGCTGCCATTTCCGAACCCTGACGAACTTGTCGCCGTCTACTCCCGGACAGGGACCTTCCAGGAAAGCTCCATCTCTTATCCGAATTTCCTCGATTGGCAAAAGGAAAACCATTCGTTCGCTAACTTGGGTGCTCTTCGGTCGGACGATTTCAATATGACCGGCGTGGGAGAACCCGAGCGCTTGCACGCGCACATGATTTCCGCGGAATTCTTTCCGGCTCTGGGCCTCCAGCCGCTGCTGGGCCGCAACTTCACTCCCGAGGAAGATCGCGCCGGAGCGGGCCCCGTGGCCATCCTCAGCGACGGAATGTGGAAGCGCAAATTTGGCTCGTCGCGGGAAGTTCTGGCGAGAAGCATCACCCTGAACGGCAAGATTTACAACGTTATCGGTGTCGCTCCCGGCCGTATCACGGGCTTGAGCGCCAGTGATGTCTACGTGCCCATTGGCCAGTGGAATGATCCTACCTTTCGCGACCGTCGCATCGGAATGGGTATGAACTCCATCGGGCGGCTGAAACCCGGCGTCAGCATCGAGCAGGCCCGCGCGGACATGAACCGCGTTGCTGAAAATCTTGCCGCGGCTTATCCCGAAGCCGACAAAGGCTCCGGCGTCACACTGGTGCCGCTCAAGACGGACGTGGTAGGAGATGTCCGGGGAATCCTGCTCGTCTTGCTCGGCGCCGTCAGCTTCGTCCTGCTCATTGCCTGTGCCAACGTCGCCAACCTGCTTCTCGTGCGCTCCACAGGGCGGGCCCGCGAATTCGCGATTCGCACCGCGCTGGGAGCTGGCCCCATCCGCATAGTTCGCCAATTGCTGACGGAAAGTGTATTGCTCGGAATCGCAGGCGGCTGCATCGGCCTTGCCCTCGCCAAGCTGGGCACCAAAGTAATTCTTGCCGCCCTGGCAGGCACGCTCCCCCGCGCGGAAGAAATCTCCCTCGACGCCCATGTGGTCTTCTACACGTTTGGCATCTCTCTTCTTACGGGAATCGCTTTCGGGCTTGCTCCTGCGCTCAAGGCCCTGCGGCCCGACATGCACGAAACCTTGAAGGAAGGCGGACGAGGCGCCAGCGGTGCGCGTCATCGCACGCAGAGCGTCTTTGTCGTCTTCGAGATGGCCATGGCCGTGGTCCTGCTCATTGGTGCCGGGCTCATGATCCGCACACTCTCAGCGCTCTGGAACGTCAATCCCGGTTTCGATGCGCACAATGTACTTACTTTTCTGATTTCCTCCACTTCCGATCCAAACGCAACGGCGGATCAGCTTCGCGCAAAATACCGCGCAATGCTCGCGCAACTCGAAGGCATCCCCGGAGTCGAGGCCGTCTCTCTCATGGGCGGCTCCTTGCCCATGACCGGAGATTCTGAGCTGCCATTCTGGCGCGACGGCCACCCGCGCCCTCTGCACGACAACGACATGACGTTCGCTTTGTTTTATTTGGTGAACACCGATTATCACCGCGCCATGCGCATTCCGGTAGTACGCGGGCGTTCTTTCGCCGAACAAGACAATGAACATGCTCCAACCGCCGCATTGATTGACGCGAGCCTTGCGCGCAAATTCTTTCCCAACGAGGATCCTATCGGAAAACGGATCAACATCGGTCTGCTCGAAATGCAGGCGGAAATCGTGGGCGTGGTCGGCCACGTCCAACACTGGGGGCTCGGCGCGCGCGAGCACGAAAACCTGGAAGCTCAGCTCTACCTCCACGTCTGGCAGATTCCGGACAGGTTCTGGCCGCTCCTCGCCAACGGCGGACAATATGTTGCCCGGACTGCCGGGTCGCCTGCTGGTCTCGCAACGTCCATTCGTCAGGCCGCGGAAAAGGTGGACTCGAGCGCGGTCGTTTATGATGTCCGGCCCATGGAAGAAATTGTGGCGCGTTCCATTTCCACCCAGCGGCTCACCATGTTTCTCCTGAGCGTGTTTTCCGGTCTCGCGCTGGTGCTTTCAGCAATTGGAATTTACGGCGTGATTTCTTACCTGACCGGTCAGCGCACTCACGAAATCGGTGTGCGCGTGGCGCTGGGCGCCTCGAGCGAGGACGTGTTGCGAATGGTTCTCGGACAAGGCATGCGCATGACCTTGGTCGGAGTAGCCATAGGCATCGCTGCGGCATTCGGGTTGACGCGGCTGATTACGAAAATGATTTACGG
>QHYM01000150.1:26403-37883 GCA_003223295.1 Acidobacteriota bacterium
CCGATCACTAATCCAAGCACGCATAAGAAAAAATGCCGGAGGGGACCGCGGCGGTACGTATAATCACTCGCGGCCCTTCGCCTTCACTCAGGGCAAACATGCGGATTCATCCGGCGAATCTCCTCAACGCGCTGACCATCTTTGTGAGCGCGTTTCTTCTGTTTCAGGTGGAACCGCTGATTGCGAAAACCATTCTCCCGTGGTTCGGAGGAGTCGCGGCGGTCTGGACGGTGTGCCTGCTGTTTTTTCAAGTGGCCCTCTTGCTGGGCTATCTCTACGCACATTTCCTTACGCAAGGTCTTGGGACGCGGACGCAGGGCTGGCTCCACGCGGCGCTTCTTGTTCTGAGCTTGCTCGTGCTCCCGATTCTGCCAAAAGATTCCTGGAAGCCGGCGGGCCTTGAGCATCCTGCGTTACATATCTTGTCGGTCCTCGCGCTCACGGTAGGCTTGCCGTTCTTTTTGCTCTCCGCGACAAGCCCGCTCCTGCAAGCATGGATGGCGAACGCGAGAAAGGACAGCGGCGTCTATCGCTTCTACGCGCTTTCGAACGCTGGCTCGCTGCTTGGGCTGCTGAGTTACCCCACCTTGGTCGAGCCGCGGCTGTCCACGCAGCGGCAGGCTTGGAGCTGGTCCGTAGCCTACGCCGCATTCGCGGTGGGGTGCGGGGCAATTGCCATCATGCCGCGCGGTGGCGGTGCAACTCAACGCCAAGAGGGTCAAGAGGCGCCCGTTGTGCGCGTGGAGTGGAACACCCGAGCGCTCTGGATTGCGCTTTCCGCGTGCAGCTCTGCCCTGCTGCTGGCCATCACCAATCACATTACCCAAAACATCGCCGCTGTTCCGTTTCTCTGGATTATTCCGCTCAATCTGTACATGCTGAGCTTCATTTTGTGTTTTGGCAGTAGTCGCTGGTATCCCCGGATGTTTTTTCTCCGGCTGCTGGGCGTGGCGGTGGGCGCCATGGCGTATGCGCTATCTCCATCGCTCACAGCCCTTCCTCTGTGGATTTTAATTTCGCTCTTTTGCGCGGGCCTGTTGGTTTACTGCATGTTCTGCCACGGAGAACTGGCGCGGCTGAAGCCCCATCCGTCGCAGCTAACTTCGTTTTATTTTTGGAGTTCGCTCGGCAGCGTCGCGGGAGCAGCGTTTGTCGCCATTCTCGCGCCGCTAATCTTCTCCGGATTCTACGAGCTGGACGTGGCCCTGGGGACTTGCGTAATTCTTGCGGTGATGGTCCATCGTATGGATCCGGCCAGCCCCTTTCAACAGCCGGGCTGGCGGCCAGCGTTGAGAGTCCTGCACGCATTGGCAGCGATAGTGATTCTGGGCCTCTTTTTTCTTGCGCGAGCTGAATCTGCCTACACGAATCGAATGGTGCGGAATTTCTACGGGGTGCTGCGCGTGAGCGACGAAATTGCTCCAAACGTCGTGCTGCTGAAAAGCGATGCGCAGCCGGAACCGGACGACCTTCGTTTCCGCCGGCTCATGAACGGAACCATCACCCACGGGCTGCAATTCTTGGCGCCATCACGGCGCGATCAGCCCGCTTCGTATTACAGTCCGAATTCCGGAATTGGCGTAGCGTTCGCGGCGCTGGCCTCGCGCGGTCCGTTGCGCGTAGGAATCATTGGCCTCGGCGTGGGCACTATTGCGGCGTATGGCCGCTCGGGAGACGAGTGCACGTTCTATGAGATCAATCCGCTTGTTGTGCAAATCGCGCAACAAGACTTTAGTTTTCTGCGAGATTCCAAGGCACGCATCGCGTTCGAATTGGGAGACGCTCGCCTTACGCTGGAACGCCTGCCGCGCCAACAGTTTGATCTACTCGCGGTAGACGCCTTCTCCAGCGATTCCATCCCGGTTCACTTGCTGACCATCGAGGCTTTTCAGCTCTACTTTCGTCATCTGCGGCCCGACGGAATCTTGGCGGTCCATATTTCGAACCGGAATTTGTATCTGGATCCTGTGGTGGCCGCAGCTGCACAGAAGCTTGGCAAAGACGCCGTCCTCGTCGAGAGTCCGGGTGACCGCGCGAACGAAATCTTCTTGGCTCGATGGATTTTGCTCGCCAATCGCGGTGCTTTCCAGCAACTTCCCGCCATCGAGAAAGCGGGAAAGCCGCCCAAGGCCAGCGTTCACGTAAGGCTGTGGACTGATTCCTACAGCAGCCTTTTCTCGATCATGAAGTAGTCCCGATTGGCGTGGGTCAGTTTGAGTTTTCTTGATCGTGACAATAGGGGTCAACATTCAAACTGACCTACTACCGCTCCGATTTGATTCAGCGCACCTCGCGCAAGAAAAACCGCCAAGAACGGCCCGCAGATACCTATAATCTCTGCGCGATGCGCATCCATCCACTCGACCTGGCGATTGTCATCGTGTACCTGCTCGGTGTTACGGCGCTGGGCATGCGCTTCCGCGGCCTGCAGCAGGGAGCTGGAGCAACAGACACGCAGTCCGCCGGCCGCGAATATTTCTTGGGTGGACGGACCGCGCCGTGGTGGGCGCTGGCCTTTTCCATTGTCGCCACAGAAACGTCCACACTCACAATCATTGGTACGCCCGCAATTTCTTACGCCGGGAACCTCACCTTCATTCAATTAGTGTTCGGCTATCTCATCGGACGCGTCCTGATTGTACTGCTTCTACTTCCCGGATATTTCCGCGGCGAGTTTTTCACCGCCTACGCGCTCATCGAAAAACGCTTTGGGGAACGCATGCGCGCCGTCGCCGCCAGCACCTTCCTCATCACGCGCGCGATTGCCGAAGGCGTGCGCGTTTCCGCGATCGCCCTGGTGGTGAGCGTCGTGCTCGGAACCTCGGAAAGATTCGCGGTCGTGATCGTCATCGCTCTCACCGTACTCTACACCTTCGAAGGTGGCATGAAAGCGGTGATCTGGACCGACGTAGCGCAGTTGCTGATCTACCTGACCGGAAGCGCCGTGACGTTCTTCGTCTTGCTGCACCGCATTCCCGGCGGTTGGAACGAAGTCGCGCAAGTGGCTGCCGCGGCAGGCCACAAATTGCAATTTCTCGATTTCTCATGGAGCCTGGCAACGAAATACACGTTTTGGTCCGGAGTCATCGGCGGCGCCTTTCTCACCATGGCTACTCACGGCACGGACCAGACCATCGTGCAGCGCCTCCTCGCTGCCAAGAGCGAGCGTGACAGTGGCCGCGCGCTGCTTACCAGCGGCGCCATCGTGCTTGTTCAATTCACCGTGTTTCTGCTGATTGGCGTGCTTCTTTATGTGTTTGCGCAGCATTCCCCGCTCTTGGCGCCCGGCGACCGCGCCGATCGCATCCTGCCGCTTTTTCTCGTGCGCGAAATGCCCGTGGGCCTGGCGGGACTCCTGCTGGCGTCGATCGTCGCCGTGGCCATGTCCAACGCTAGTGGCTCGCTCAATTCGCTCGCCGCTTCCAGCGTGCTCGATTTTGCAAAGCTGCGCGGGCGAAGCGCCGACGCAGGCCAGTTTCTGCGGCTCTCTCGCGGCATGACGCTCTTCTGGGGTCTGGTCCTGATGGGCTTCGGACTCGTGAAATGGGGGCCACTTCTGGAGACGGGCCTGACGGTTGCATCGCTCCCCTTCGGCAGCTTGCTTGGTCTGTTTCTTCTAGGGACGTTCGATCGCGGCGCAAACGCGCGCGGCGCGTTAGCCGGAATGATTGTTGGCTTGGCGGCAATCTTATGCATATTTCGATTTACGAGCGTGGCGTTTACGTGGTTCTTTATGATTGGGGCCATCGTCACGTTTGTTGTCGGCTCAATGGCCAGCAGAATCGGGCGGCCTCAGAGTCGCGAAACTTCGGGCTCACGGAATGAAAACGAGAGGATAAGTTGAGCGAAAAACGGCTGGAGCTGGTGCGCGGGCTGGGCGCATGGGCCTCGGGAGCCATCGTCGTCGGCACCATGATCGGCACGGGCATCTTCCTGAAGCCCGCGGAAATGGCCCGGGAAGGCCGCAGCGTCTCCGTCGTTTTCGCCGCATGGATCGTCGGCGCGATCCTTTCCATCTTCGGCGCGTTTTCCTTCGCCGAATTGGGTTCCATGATTCCCGAAGCCGGCGGCGAATATGCGTACTTGCGTCGCGGCTTCGGTCCCGTTTACGGATTCTTGTTCGGCTGGATGCATTCGATTGTGGGACGCCCGAGTTCGCTGGCATCCATTGCCGCGGGCATGATGCGCTTCCTAAGCTTTCTGCTTCCCGTAATCGGCGCTCCGCTATTCACCGTGCACATCGCCATTCCAGGACTCACGGGCTGGATCAAGCCCTACGACTTCGTGTTCACGTGGGCGCAGCCGCTCGCCGTCGTCTGGCTCCTCATCATGACCGGCATCAATTACCTCGGCGTTCGTTTGGGTGGAGCGGTCCAGGTTTTTTTGACCACCATCAAGATCACTTCCGTGGCGATTGTGATCGCCGTCGCGTTTTTCGCGCCCGCTGGCGCACAGTCAGGCGGAGTCGAGCCGTTCTGGCCGGCCTTGGGCGCCGGGAGCGGCGCGATCTTCAGCGCTTTTTTGGCTGCACTGGCCGCCGCGCTCTGGGCGTATGACGGATGGGAAGATCTAAACCTGGTCGGCTCCGAAGTGGAAAATCCGCAGAAGAATTTTCCGCGCGCGCTCGTGGGCGGTGTCGGATTCGTCGCCATTGTCTATCTCGTGTTCAGCGCCGCGTGCTTGAAGGTGCTGCCGTTTGAAGCCGTCGCTGCCTCGCAGCATGTCGCTTCAGACGTAGTCGCGCACATCAAGGGCAGCACTGCGGCAAACTGGATCACCTTTGCTATGGTGATTTCCGCCCTGGGCTCGATGAATTCCTCGGTGCTCAGCGGCGCGCGTGTCGGCTACGCCATGGCCCGCGACGGAATTTTTTTCAAGATTGTGGACGGGATTCATCCCCGGTTCCGGACGCCCGGACGCTCGCTCCTTTTTCAAGGCGTACTAGCAAGTTTGATGGCGCTCACGGGAACGTTTGAGGAGCTGACGAATCTTTTTATTTTTGCCGCTTGGATCTTTTATGGATTTGCCGTCGTGGCGTTGTTTCGCATGCGAAAAACCGAGCCGGACTTGCCCCGCCCCTATCGCTGCTGGGGTTATCCCTGGGTCCCGGGGATTTTCGTTGCTGGCGCGCTCGCTCTCACGTTTAACATCTGGCTCGAGCGCCCCGGCCGGTCCTCGATCGGATTGCTCCTGATGCTCGCCGGCCTTCCCTTCTATCGTTCTTGGGCGCTGCTCACAGTTCGCCGTGAATCTAGCCGCCGCGAGAGAAGAAATTGTGCCGCTAAGCCGCCTGCCAGAAGAGCAATCCCGGGAGCTAACACCCACGCGGGCAGCGCCATAAGAAGAGCGATTGGCGCCGTGCTGTGACCAATAAAGCGGTCGAAGACCAGACTGACAGGAAGCACCACCAAAATCGAGGCAAGAAATGGCCAGACCGGAAAGACAATGGCAGAAAATATCGCGCGCCGGGAACCGCCTGCGCGATAGGAGAGATAAGCGCCCAAGGCTCCGACGAGCGGCAATGAAAGCAACCAGGGAATGGAAACCTTTACCATGGGAAGCTGGCCCACCTTCATTAGAACCCAGGGCTTGGGACCAAAAATCTCGTTCAGCGTAAGAAGACACGTCGAAAGCACAAGTGTTACAAATCCGGGGAGCCAGATTTGCCTGACACGATCGCTCATGATGTTCTCCTTTGCCCTGGCAGTCTGAATCCTTCGGCGCAAATCTTGCCAGTTGGTAACTTGCGAGAGTGTGTGCTGAACTGCCGCATTCTCAGACACGCCCTCTTTGAGCAGAGCTTCGTACGACTCTTGCAAGTGCGCGGCGAGTTCCGCGTGCACTTCGTTTTTCTCCGCGGAATCCAGCGCGAGGTTGGAGAGGCGAAGGCGAACGAGTTCTTGCCAATCAGGCATGGGCCACCTTGCTAAACAATCGCCGCGTTTTGCGACGATGACCGCCGTCTAAGTAAAAGGTGCACGGGCAACCCTCCCGCAAGAAGCGCCACTCCCGGAGCCAGAACCCATCCAACTGACATGCTGAGATAGGCGGCGGTCACAATATGGTGCTCCAGATTGTGGTTGACCACCAAACCCACGGGAATCGCGATCAAAAACACAACCGCGAATGGCAAGACCGGAAATATGCTGGCGGCGAGCACCATCCGCACAGAACCTCCCGCTCGCTTCGAGAGATAGGCTCCCAGTGCACCCGCCAGTGGCAGCATCAGCAACCAAGCCGTATAGAACATGAGGACAGGAGTTCCCTTGTCCAAATCAAGAACGATTGGGCGTGGACCGAACTTCTGGACCACCGCCTCCAAACCCATTGATAGCGCGAAAGTGAGTAAGCCGGGGAGCCAGAGTTGCGTTACGCGATTTGTCATGATGTCCTTTCTAATCCGTGCCGAGCGAATTTTCCTCTGCAATTCCTTCCAATCAGCAACCTGGGCGAGCGTTCGCCGAAGTGCCTCCGGTTCGGGCACGCCTTCGGCCCAAAAGGCTTCGTATGACTCTTCCAGGTGCGCGGCGAGTTCTGCGTGGACTTCTTCCTTCTGGTTGGAATCGAGCCTAAGACCGGAAAGGCGCCGACGGACGAGTTCTTGCCAATCAGGCATGGGCCACCTTCGTGAGCCGCTGCAAGGCGCGGAACAGTTCTGCCCATTCGCGTTGGAGCGGCGACAGCTTCTTCTTCCCCGCTGGAGTCAGCCGGTAGCAGCGGCGCCGTCGGCCGTTTGCGCTGGTCTCCCACGCGCCGCGAATCCAGCGCTGCTGCTCCAGGCGATAGAGCATCGGGTAAAGCGCCGCCAGCGTGAAGCGCAGCGCCCCGTTGGTTTGCTGCTCGATGCGCCGCGCCAGCTCATAGCCGTGCAGCGGGCCGTCCTGAAGAACGCTCAGGACCGCTAGTTCAGCCGTGCCGCGCTTGATTCCGGAACCAATCATAGCCTGCCCCCTTACATATAGGATTCTTATATATGCAACCGGGATTGTCAACTGTCCTGAAGAGCAGGGTTGCTAACACTTATATGGTGTTCATGAAATGCGGTTTTGTTTGTTCTTGAAGATCGCCCGCGCACTGTCATCCAGAGGGCCGCGCATTTAGCGGCCCGAAGGATCTCAACCCATACACGGCTGCAAAGCTTCCCGGTGAGAAAGAGGGCTAAACAGATGCAGCGCGCGGAGCCGCTCCGCGCGCTGGAATCGGAAGAATCGCGGATTCGGCTTCCGGTGAAACAGTCACGGACGGTTGGATCACCTTTGCCAGAATTTCGATCCCCGTAAGCAACCGCGGCCCAGGACGCGAAAAATAGCTGCTGGCTTCGAGCGCATAAACGCGGTTGTTTCGCACCGCAGGGATTGCATTCCACTGCTCGGGCAGTTCGAGCGATTCGTATTCGTCTCTTGCTTGTTTTGCCGTGTAGCCACAGGGAGCAACCAAAAGAATTTCAGGCTTGGCTTCGACGACGTCCTGCAAATGAACGCGGAAAGACGGCGTGCGCACGCTGCCGAGGGCATCTTCCCCGCCGGCCCGGCCAATCATCTCCGGTACCCAGTGCCCGCCCACGTAGATGGGTTCGAGCCATTCCAGAAACGCCACGCGCGGTCGGCGCAATGAGGGATCCAACTGTTGCTCTAAAGCTCCCTGTCGCTGTCCGATCTGGTCCAACAGATACTCGGCTTGCTCCTCCCGGCAAGTAGCTTCTCCAACCAGAAGAATGTCGCGCCAAACGTCCCCCAAGTCCTGCGGATTGAGGCAGAGCACTTCCGGCCGGCGGTCAAACCGCGTCAAAGCCGTTGCCAAATCGTCCGGCGATGCGGCGCACACATGACACAAATCCTGCGTGACGATCAGGTCGGGATCGAGTCCTTCAAGCTTGTCGACATCCACTGCGTACAAACTCTCGCCGCGGGAGACATATTCGCGCACGAGCCGATCAATCTCAGCAGGAGCAGCATCATGCGGCAAACGTGAATGAATGACTACGGGTTTGCTGCGAGCTTGCGGCGGAAAGTCGCATTCGTGGCTGACGCCCGCGATTTCGCGATCCAAGTCGAGCGCAAAAAGAATCTCCGTGGCCGAAGGTAGCAGCGAAACGATTCGCATGTCGAAAATTTACCACATTTGAAGCGTTAAATCCGAAAGCCCGATAATCTTGGATGCCTTGGTTTCAGGGCTTGTGTTCCGGATTATTGGCCGACGGCTGCTTGGCGCCCTGCTTCGTCGCTGCGGCCATAATTTCTTTATCAGTGCGCGCAAGGTCTTCCACAGTCAGCTTTCGACCAGGCGCTCGCGCCAGAGCGGCTTGAAAGGCCTCACGCGCCTCGGTGGGACGATTCAGTTTCAGGAGCAGCTCTCCCAGAAGCTCATCAGTAGGCTTCTCAATGTTGGGCGGACCGAATTCCAGCGGCATCGAATGTTCTTTTGTCGCCATGCTTTGCAGTTCTGTAATGGCGTCCTGCGGTTTCCCTTCCGCGGCAGCCAGCAGTGCGTGCAACTCTCCGTTGTAGATGAGTGCAGCGTCCCCCAGCATGGAATCGTCCAACTTTTGCTGTTTCATCCATGCGACCGATCGCTGCCCATCGCTCTCGACGCGCGCGGCGGTTTCGCGCGCACCCGCAAGATCGCCGCGGTGAATTGCCGCAAGCGCATTCGTGTAATCAAAGGTCTGCTGGGCAAAGGGATAATCGCCCGCCGGCAGAGTCCACCGCACGGCCTCATCGCTCCAGAGCTGGGTGTTGATGAGAAAGTGGGCGCGCATCTCGGCGTAGGAGTCGAGTGCCACCATGGCGGGCGTCATGCCGGACATCATCATGCCGGACATTGCAGCGTGAGTCGGACTCTTCGGATCGGCAGCGGCCGCCGCCGCTTTTTCCGCAGTCTGGCGGCAGCCTTCGAGCACGCGGCGCGCATCCGCAACCCGGCCCTGTTGCAAATAGCCATACTCCAACCACTCGTTGTAGTGTCCGCACATGGCAGGCGGTCTTCCTGCTTTCTGGCGAGCCTGGTTCACCACCGCCATCGCCGTCTCGTTGGCCTTGACTTCATCTTCCCACATGCCAAGGGACAGGAAAATGTGCGAGGTCATGTGCTGCGCATGACCGGCATTGGGCGCAATCTTCGAATAGATGCGCGCGGCGCGCAGTCCGAGCGGCGCATGGACCGAGTCATCGTAGCAATGAATCAGGTAGTGGACCACGCCGGGATGGTGCGGATGTTGTCGGAAAACCTCTTCGAGCACCGCAGCCGCGCGCATATAGGTGACAAAATCGCGTCCGTGCTCGGCGGTCCCCAGCGTCGCAAGCGCGTAGAAGGCAGCCCCATCCACATCTTCCGGAAATTTGTGGTGGATTTCGGCGAGCAAGGATTCGTACTGCCGGGCGCGTTCTTCCTTTGTTCCGTCGCCGAAGAGGACTTCTGCGCTGCGCAGATAGAGTTTTTCCCGCTCCGTGGGGGCTTTGGCAAGCCGAGCTTCCGACGTGGGTGCCAGGCGCTTGAGGATCTCGCGGGCGTCGGCGACATCTTCCTCGTGCCATACCGGATGATTCTGCGTCATGGCTTCACCCCAAAAGGCCATGACGAAGTCAGGTGCGGCTTGCTGAGCCTTGCGGAAGTGTTCGGCGGCATCCTCGTATTCGAAGTTGTGGAGCTGAGCCAGGCCGAGAAGGAAGTCTGCCTGCGCGGACGGCGGACCCGAATTCGCAAATGCCACTTCGCCGAAGTCCTGTTGAGCCAAAGCAGGCGCAGAACTTAGCAAAAAGAAGAAGGATAGGAGGCAGAACACTGCGAGAGGGGCCCTTTTCATAGCCACACCCCTTTCAGAAAGCGATCCAGCCAACAGCGGAGCGACATCAGTGAAATTGAGTCCGGCTCATGGTACGCCGGTTGCCTTCGACGGGCAACGTTCCAGGCTTATCGATAATGGGTCAGTCTACGGTTACCCCATTTATCAGATATTGATTTACTTCCGATTTGCGGTTATCCGCCTGTAATCGGCAGTAAGCCCCAAACAGAGCTTCCGACTTCCTACGAGGGGCCTTCGGGCCCGGTTTGCAGGCTTAGCTGGTACAGGACGCGTGTTGCGCAGCGCTCGGTTGAAACGAAATCGACTTGAGCAAAGCCTTACACGGCGGCTGCCGAAGTCGGCCGTGATATGGCACTTCGGAAAGCCAACGTAGACGCGCATGCCGTTGGTTGGTACGCACAATTTTTGACGTTCTCGAGGCCATAACGGGAATCTCAGGTAACTTTGAAGATGTAAGCAGAAAAGAGGTCTGACCATGCGTAATGCCGCGTTGGCGTGTTTCCTGATGCTGGTTCCGTACTCGCTTCGTGCCCAGGACAAAAAGGCCGATTGGAAAGCGTTGTACGATCTTCGCGCTGGTGAAAAAATCGAACTGATTGAGACTGGCATGAAGAAGCACGTCGGCACTTTCTCTACCGTCACCGACGAAGCGATTCAGATGCGCGAAGGTTCAAACGACGTCGGCATTCCCAAAGAAAACGTCGCGCGCGTGACGGTGCTCGACAAGAGCCATCGCCTCCGCAACGCTTTCATCTTCGGAGCATCTGGCGCGGGAGCGGGCGCGGGAATCGGCGCCGTGTCAACGCGGTGCAACAATGCCACTGATTGGTTCTGTGGGTTAGGACGCAGCATCGCGGTCGGTATCGGCGGGTTGGTGGGGTTGGCGGGAGGCGCCGGCATCGGCGCCGCAATACCCAGTCATCCTACGATTTATCGAGCGGAGCTGGTGAAACCGAATACATCCCATTGACGCAGTGCCCGCTCGCTTCGAGTGCCGACTGGCTGACTCAAGACTGATCTCGAAGTACGGCTTGTTCTTACCTAATCGCGTTACGTCAGAGTTGCCCGTCATCCACCGAGAATCGTCGGCAAGCACTCATGGAACCGCCGTTGCGCCAATCATTGGTGAACAGCGTCAGAGGTGGAACGAGTGTTTTCTGCCACCGGCGGCTACAGCAGCTTGGCATACTCCGCTTGGCCTCCTTCAGGTGGGGATCGCGGCCTTCAGTGCGGGAAGGCCGACACGCCGCGACAGGTCTTGGAAGCGTGGGTTATCCCGCAAGCCGTCCATGCTCGGATCTATATGAAGATAGATAAGCCAGTGGGAGTGCTCTTCGTAGGATTTCTCCAAGTATTCCATAGCGCGGTCGTTTTCTCCCAAGCCGATGTGTACCCCGGCGAAGAAGTAGGGTGCGACATACTTTTGCTTTGCTAGTTTCGTCAGATCATCGAGCATCTGAAATGCTTCCTTTGTCCTACCAGCAGTGCCAAGAGTGTGCGCTAGTGCCGCGCGCATCAGAGGACTGCCGCCTGACAGCTTAACTCCCCTCTCACCCTCGGTGATGGCCAGTTCGTAGGAACTCGTTTTCCTGAGCACTAGGCCGAGAATCCAGTACGTGACGGGGTAGTTTGCGTCCAATTCAATAGTTCGCCGGAGCTGTTCGATGGCTTCGCCGTA
>QHYM01000302.1 GCA_003223295.1 Acidobacteriota bacterium
TTCCCCCGAACGACGCCCACCTGCATGGGTTTGCCGCTGGCATTCTGAATCGCGGTCACCATCTCTTGCCAATTATTGAGAGGCTTGCTGTTTATGGACACAACGATATCGTCGCGGCGGATCCCTGCCCGATATGCCGGTTTGTCCTTCTCGGCGAACCCAACAATGGGGCGATTGGGGGGATCTCCAAATAGCAACTGGGGAACCTGCATGCCTGCCGTAGTCACCTCAGCGGTGCGCAACTCCCCCCTGTGTTCAAAGGTAACTTGAAACTTCTTCTCGGCTGGCCTCTTGTCGAACACCGATTCCACGGTCGCCCACGTGGGAGAAGACACGCCATTCAGCGAAACGATTCGGTCTCCCGCGTCAACACCCACCTGAGGGAGGGGCGAATCCTTTGGCAGGTCAAGAACAACCAGCGGCTCATCCATGTACTTCGGATAGGGGTCGCCCTTCAACACAAAGTAGCCGCTCAGCAGGACTACAGGAAAAATGAGGTTGACCACGGGTCCCGCCAGGGAGATCAGCGCGCGTTGCCAGCGCTTCTTGCTCATCAGCTCGTCGGGAGCGCCTGTGGGTTTTTGCTCCCCCGAATCGATCTCGCTGAGGTCCTGCCCCGCCATCCGCACATAGCCGCCGAGCGGAATCGCGCTCACCCGATAGTCCGTGGCGCCTCGCTTCCAGCCAAAAAGCCGCGGCCCAAACCCAATGGAAAATACGTCCACGCGCACGCCAAATAGGCGCGCCACGACGAAATGCCCCCATTCATGCACCAAGATTAAGACGCCAAGAACCAAGACGAAACCGATGCCAATATTGGCGATATTCATGCCTTCGACGAAACCTCTGCTTTCACTTCCACGCTGGAATTAAGTTTCACGCACTCCGGACCTGCACTGCCACTCCACCTGCCGTCTTCCCGACCTCTTCCTGGGCCATTCGACGTGCTTCGGCGTCCGCCGTAAGCACATCGTCCATCTTCTCAAGCCGTACGCGCGGGGTACGCGCCAGTACCCGCTCGATCACTTCCGGGATTCCCTGAAACGGAAGCCTGCGTTCGAGGAATGCGGCGACGGCAATCTCATCCGCGGCGTTCAAGGCGCATGGATACGGTCCGCCTTTTTTCATCGCTTCCCGCGCCAGCCGCAGGCAGGGAAACCGCCGCGTCGAAGCTTTCTCGAAATCCAGCCGCTTTAACCTGGTCCAGTCGAGGGCCACTTGATTGGATGCGGTTCTCTCTGGGTAGGTTAGCGCATATTGAATAGGCATGCGCATGTCCGTTGGGCCAAGCTGCGCCAAAACAGAACCGTCCACAAATTCCACCATGGAATGAATCGTGGACTGAGGATGGATGACCACTTCCATCTGATCCGGCCTCACGTCAAACAGCCAGCGCGCCTCGATCACCTCAAACCCTTTGTTCATCATGGTCGCGGAATCGATGGTGATGCGGTTACCCATGCGCCAGTTGGGATGCGCCAGGGCTTGCTCCGGCGTGACGTTGGCGAGCGCCGCAAGCGGAGTCTTTCGAAACGGCCCGCCGGACGCCGTCAGCACCAGCCGCCTCACTTCTCCGTTCGTTCCCCCCCGCAAACATTGGTGCAGCGCGTTATGCTCGCTGTCCACAGGAAGCAGCTCGTGCCCGGCCTTCTTGGCCGCGGCCATCACCAACTCGCCCGCCGCCACAAGAGCTTCCTTGTTCGAAAGCGCGACGCTTTTCCCTAGCTTCACCGCTTCGTAAGTCGCTTCGAGCCCCACAACTCCCACCGCCGCGGATACCACGATCTCCGCTTTCGAATGCGTCCCGACAGCCAACATCCCATCACGGCCGTGATGAATCTCGGGCTTGCGCGCGATGCCCTTCTCATTGAGCAGCCGTGAAAGCTCATCGGCTCGCCGAGCGTCTGCCACAGACACAATTTCCGGCTGATGCCGTTCAATCTGCCCGATCAATTCTTCGAGGTTTGCCCCGGCAGCCAGCGCCACCACACTGAACCTGCCCGGCATCGACTCCACCACCGAAAGGCATTGCCGGCCAATCGAGCCCGTCGCGCCCAAAATCGCTAACTGTTTCACAAGATCCTTTGGGAGTGCGGGAGCTTGCTCCCGCCTTTCCGTCATCCACGCGTGCCGATGGAAAGTCTTCTGACCTACGGTTTTGGTGAGTAGATCAATACCCAATAATACCAGACAACCGGAATCGCCAGGATAAGCGCGTCGATCCGGTCAAGCACCCCGCCATGCCCCGGAAGCAGGCTCCCCGAATCCTTGATCCCGGCGCTGCGCTTGTACCCCGATTCCAGCAGGTCACCCACCTGCCCGGCAACGTTGCCCAGCGCCGCCATCCCCAGCAGGTGAACCAAAGGCACATTCACCCAGGGCATAAAAGCCAGCGCGACCAGCATGGAGCCCAGAAATCCCGCCACCGTCCCTTCCCAGGTTTTCTTGGGACTCAGGTGCGGCGCCAGCGGATGCTTCCCGATGGCCCCCCCCACGAAATACGCCGCCGTATCGCTCACCCAAACAATGACCAAGGCGAACAACAGCAGCGCAGGCCCTTGCCCTCCTGCACCGTGGAGGGAAATGGCAAACGACAGTGGAAATGCAACGAGGGTGAAGCCACTCGCGCTGATTCCCGCCGAAGGCAGAACCTCCACCAAAGGGCGCTTGGTGAGCAAAGTCAGCGCGGCAATTCCCAGAACAAACAAAAAAAAGACCGCATCCAGCGGTGGCGCCCCCCCGGCGAGCCACCTGCCTCTTTCGTGTGCGACCAGGCCCCCCGCCAGGCTGTATCCAGGGTCAGACACGCCACGCCACTGTGCGTAGACAAGAACGAGAGCGCACGTTCCCGTCCAGAAGCGGTACCCACGGTGACCAATCGCTTCTCCCAGCGCGAAGTACTCAAAGAGCGCGAGCAGCGTCACCAGCGCAACAGCAATCGAAACGATCGCCGTCGAGCCCCACAACAGCAGGCCCACAGCGAACGGAACCAGCACCACGGCTGTCGCCACACGTTTCCAGGTCATGAAAAAGGAATCCCCTGAGAATGCGCCGCCCCCATCTCATCACATTAAATACAAAAAATCACGCCGCGAAGTTTGATCGATACTCTGAACCGTCTCTATTCTGCCTTTCCGAGCCAGCAACCGAAGGCTCCGACTTTGTCGGAATGGACCTGCTTTTTGCGACATTTACCTACGTCACGCAGGCTAGATCCCAGAGGCAAGTTACGTCGCGACTACGGGGCTGTTAACGCTGATCATGTTCTTAGCGTCTTACAATCCAGCGCGACGTGCGTTGAAAGACGCAGCGCGAGCTTCGAGGATTGCCAATGATCCAAAGATTCTTGCAGAACGTTCGTTTCGCAATGCGGGGGCTGCGGAAGAATCCGGGATTTGCAATCGTGTGCATCGTGACTTTGGCGCTGGGCATCGGCACAAACACAGCGATTTTCACGGTGATCAATGCGGTGTTGATTCGGCCAGTTCCCGGCATCGCGAATCCGGCGGAGCTCGTTATTTTTGAGCGTTTACAGAAAAACAATCGTGACTACTCCTTTGGCTATCCCGACTACCTTGATTACCGGGACCACAGTCAATCCTTTACGGGACTGGGCGCACGCTGCCGCACTCCGCTGACGCTGAGTCATGGCGCAACCGAGCGTATCACCGGCGAATTGGTGTCCGGCAACTACTTCTCAGTGCTCGGCGTGAACCCCGTAAGTGGCCGCTTAATCCTTCCGGAGGATGTGCAAGCGGATGGTGAGGCCCCTGTCGCGGTGTTGAGTTACGAAATTTGGAAAAGAGTTTTTGGCTCGGATTCACAAATCGCCGGGAAAAGTATTTTGCTCAACGGCCATAGTTTTACCGTAGTGGGGGTCGCCAGTGCGCAATTTGAAGGAACGACCGTGGGTTCCCCTACTGATGTTTGGCTGCCGCTGACCATGCAACCGGAAGCGATCCCGCGAATGTCGCATGGAGTGCTTCACAACAGGAATTCCGGGTGGGTTGAAATCTTCGGCCGGTTGAAGCCCCAGGTCAGCCTCGTCGCTGCTCGCAGCGAAATGCAGGCTATCGCGGGGCAGCTGGCGGTTGCCTACCCGGAATCCAATGAGCATCGCAGCGTGGATTTAATCCCTAGTTTTGGGATGGACCCTGACGACCGCGCCACTCTTCAAAAATTCTTTGGGCTGCTTATCGCTTCCGTAGGACTTCTCTTACTGATCACATGTAGCAACGTTGCGAATCTGTTGCTCTCCAGAGCCGACTCCCGGCGAAGAGAGATTGCCATGCGACTGGCTCTTGGAGCGAGCCGCGGACAACTGGTTCGGCAGCTTTTGACGGAAGGCTTGTTGCTCTCTTTCCTGGCAGGAGGACTCGGCCTGCTTCTGGCGCCTTGGTCCGGCAGACTGATTCTTGCTTTCCGCCAGCCGCTCTACGCACTCCGCAACGTGGACACGAACCCGGATGCCCGCGTGCTGGCGTTCACTCTGATTTCGTCTTTGCTGGCGGGACTGTTGTTCTCTCTTGCGCCCGCCTTGCAGGGATCCAAGCCCGACCTGGTCGGTACGCTAAAAGACAACGCGCCGGGATTGGGAAGGCGTTCGCGGCTGAGAAATTTGCTGGTCTCATCGCAAGTAGCACTCTCTCTAATTCTGCTTGTGGTGGCAAGTGCGACTGTCCGGAGAATGCAAAAGATTGTCAATCAAGACCCCGGATTTACTACCGGCAATTTAATGATGATGTCTATCTCCCCGGGCATCCAAGGATACTCCGAACTGCAAGCGCAGCGCCTTTATGAGGAACTCCTGGCGCGGGTTGAGCGGATTCCCGGAATTCAATCCGCGAGTCTCGCAGCCACTGTCCCACCGGAAGACTGGAGCAGCAGGGTTTCAATCTTTTACGAAGGCCAAGTTCCGCCCTTGGACTACTACCGCGGCCACGAATTCGAGGTGGGCATACGAGTTGATATGAACAATGTAGCTCCGAGATATTTCCAGACTATGGGGATTCCGATTTTGCAGGGCCGAGATTTTAGTGAACGCGACGGGCCCGGAGCGCCGCTGACTGCAATCGTGAGCCAGCGGTTGGCGCAGCGGCTTTGGCCGGATCAAAATGCCCTGGGCAAGCGCATCGAGTGGCCCTCCTGGGAGGGTGCGTCTCGACCACCCCTAGAGATCATCGGCGTCTCCGCAGACGCCAGGTACCGCTCTCTCATAGCCGATCCCCCGCTGCTGCTCTACTTGCCGGAATCTCAGAACTACAACGGAACACCGACGCTCGTCATTCGGGCTTTGGCAAACTCGGCGGGAATACTTCCCGCTGTACGCAGCGCCGTCGCATCATTAGACCCGCATTTGCCGATCTTCGGCCTCAAAACGATGTCCGAGCATGTTGGCGATTCTCTTTGGCAACCGCGGATGGCCGCAGGGATATTAGGGAGCTTCAGCTCTCTTGCTCTGGTGCTCGCGGCTGTGGGACTCTACGCTGTGGTCGCGCAATGGATGGGGCAGCGAACCAGGGAGATCGGGATTCGAATGGCGCTCGGGGCAAAGCCGCGCGACATGATGCGTTTAGTTTTCGGATACGGAATTGGACTGGCACTCGCGGGAATTGTGGCGGGCATTTTCGTTGCTTCAGGTGTAGCACGTTTCGTGTCCGCACAGCTCTTCGGCACCAGCAGCACCGACGCCTTGACGATGGCCCTTATCGCTGTGCTGTTAATGCTCGTGACGCTGGCGGCCTGTTACATTCCAGCGCGGCGCGCGATGCGCGTGGACCCCATGGTGGCATTGCGGCACGAGTAGCTTGTTCACCCATCCGAAGTTCGCTGCTACAACCAGTAACAAAAACAGAGTGGTCCGCAACGGTTCTTGGAGAGGACTTAATCCAGGCTCTAATGGCCCGCGGCCCGCGCCGGATTCTCGTCGGAGGAGGACTCGCCTTCTCGAATCCCGCCGTACCGGCGCTCGCGCTTTTGGAATTCCACCAGTGCCTCCAGCAGCCGCGCGCGGTTGAAGTCCGGCCACAGCGTTTCGGTTACAAAGATCTCAGCGTAAGCAATTTGCCAAAGCAGAAAATTGCTGACGCGCATCTCCCCGCTCGTGCGAATGAGCAGGTCCGGGTCCGGCAGTCCTTCCGTGTACAAATGCTGGGATAGCTGCTCCTCCGTCACTTTGTCCGGAGCCCCATGCCCCACCATGCCCTTGTTCCCTGCTGTCTTCTCCGTGGCCTCGCGCACGTCCTTTTGCACTCCGGCGGGCAACTCATCGATCCGCCCGAGAAAGCGCATGCGAATTTCATTTTTCTGAAGAAGCGGCATTTCTTTCTTCAGGTATTCGCGCAAGAGCTGCATCAGGAAATCGATTTCCGTCTTCGGCCGCCGCCAGTTTTCCACGGAAAACGCGTACAGAGTCAGTGCCTCGATTTTCAATCGCGCGCACGTTTCGATGGTCGTGCGCGCCGACTGTGTTCCCGACCGGTGCCCCGCGATTCTCGGCAGGTGCCTCTTCTGCGCCCAGCGCCCGTTCCCGTCCATAATGACGGCAACGTGCCTGGGCAGGCGTGTCAAATCCAGCTTTTCGAGAAGCTTCGCCTCTTCCGAAGTGACCGGACCCAGCGACTCTGGGGCCGGGCCGTGCGTCGTTTTATGAGTTATGGTTTGCGACACAAACTTGTCTGCAGGTGGTTTTTTCCAAAAATCCCTTTACGGCGCAAAGTTAACATACGCCGCAAAGACTATGCAACGAAATATCCGCTCCGTGACCAAAGTGTATCTCTTTCGGACTCCGGGCTACTGATGCATCTCATGGATCGAGGAATAAACCACCACTACCGTAAGAACAATCATCGCCACTGTGGAAATCCAAGCCACCCAATTGAATCCCTTCGAGTTAACTTTGTCCCCCATCAGGTCGCGCCGGTTGACCAGAATCAGCAGGAAGATCAGCACGACCGGCAGCAGAAACCCATTCAACACTTGCGACCACAAAAGGATGGTTTTCGCGTGGCTGCCGAGGAACAGCACGAGCCCTGCACCGAGCACGATCAGCGCCGTGTACAAGCCGTAGAAAATCTTGGCCTCGCCAAATTTGTGATCGATCCCGGACTCGAAACCCAATGCCTCGCAAATCACGTAGGACGTGGAGAGCGGCAGGATGGACGCCGCAAATATGGAAGCATTGAGCAGACCGATGGCAAAAAGACCGCTGGCCCAGCGGCCCGCCAAAGGTTTGAGGGCGAGCGCCGCGGTCCCCGCATTGTCCACATGATGAATGCCGTTGACGTACAGCGTGCCCGCCGTACATACGATGATAAAGAATACGATCACCATGCAACTGATGCTTCCTACCAACACGTCATTCCGCGTATGCGAGTATTGCCGTGGCCCCACGCGCTTCTCCACCACCGCCGCTTGCAGGTAAAAATGCTGCCAGGGAGCAATCGTCGTGCCTACCAGGCCAGCCAGGATCACCGCGTACTCCGCATTGAATGCCGGGACTTGCACGAATGGCTTGATCGTTGGCACATAGCGAACCACGTGTGGTGGCAGAAGATGGAGCAGCGCGATGAGCCAGTCCGGCTTCGCGAGCACTGCGGAAACTACATAGGAGAAGTACACCAGGCAGATGGTAAGAAAAATCCGCTCCACCCACTTCGCCGATCCGTGAACCACCAATATCCAGACCAGTAACGCGGAAAGCGGCACGGAGACAAACTTGTTGATTCCCAATACATCGGTCGCCCAAAATACGCCCGTGAACTCCGCCATGACGTTCCCTAGATTCACAAGAAGCACGGCGGCCATAAGAAAGAACGTGACCCGAAAACCAAACTCCTCGCGTATAAGATCTGACAATCCTTTGCCCGTAAACGCGCCCAGCCGCGAGCACATTTCGAGTGAAACGTAAAGCGCGATGGTCATCGGAATCAGTGACCACAACACGGTATTGCCAAACTGCGCCCCAGCTTGTGCGTAGGTATAAATCCCGCCTGCATCGTTGTCCACGTTCGACACGATTAAGCCGGGTCCCACAATGGCGAAAAACAGCGCCACGCGTCGCCGCACCGGGCGTGTGGCCAACCGTACGCGGTCCAGTCGCCCGGTCCAGGTCGCCCAATGATCGGCGATGTTTGCTCGACTCCACATTCCGTTTGTTTGCCGCTTCTCTCTTACTTCAGCAAGTGAGAGACCACATCGTCGACGGTGATCGCCCCGATTGGCCGGTTCTCTTTATCCACCACGGTCAACATCCGCAAGTTGTACTTATCAAAGAGCTCAAACACTTCCTTTCCATCGGCTTCCGGAGGCAGGCTGACCAGAGGTTCCATCCGCAATGCCGCCAGGCGTTCATCGGGCGCAGCCAGCAGCATCCGCACCACGGGAACCGCGCCCGAATACTGTGCTTTGTCATCCAGCAAGATGATCGTATCCAACTGGTCAAAACTCTGATCCTGCTTGCGCAGCCATTCGAGTACTTCCTCCCGCGTCGCGGCCTCGCTGACGAACACAAATTCCGTGTTCATCATCCCGCCGGCCGTCCCGGGGTCAAACTCCAGCAGGTTGCGGACATCCTTCGCTTCCCGGTTGGGCATCTCGTCCAACAATTCCTCCGAGGTTTCCTTGGGCAAATCCGCGAGCACGTCGGCGGCCGCGTCCGGGGCCATTTCCTCCAGGATGTCCGCGGCCTTTTCCGGATCGAGGTCTTCCACGATCTGAGTCGTCAGTCTTGCGTCCAATTCCGCGAGAACGGCCGCTGCCGTCTCCTCGTCTAAAGACGCAATGATGCTCTGCCGTTCCGAAGCAGAGAGCTCTTCCATGATGTCCGCCAAATCCGCCGGGTGCAGGTCTTCCAGTTTTTCGTGCGTAATCCGCAGCTTCACACGCCGCAGCGGGTCGGGCTCAATCAAGTTGACGAACTCCCACCGAATCGAGCTTTGCGGCAGTGGTCTTTGCAGTTTGCGAACCACTTTGGGAGGAACCACTCCTTGCAGCAGCCGCCGCACCGCCCCCGGCAGCCCCACGTCCACCTGGGTCAGGCGCAACTCAACATTGCCATTCGTGCGTTGCTCGGCCAGGTCCAGGTCATTCACACGCACCACTTTTCGCCCGCGCGTATCGATGATTTGCTGGTCCAGCAAGTCCTTTTGCACCGCCAGCCAAGACTCGTTGGGCTGGTAAATCTCCAGGGCCTTTTCTCCAACGTTGAGCTGAACTTTCTTGTCAGATATCGAGGCAATCTGGTTGTGCTTGGCCACCAACGGCTGAAAATGGCCGCGTGAAAGCAAAAAGTGCGAGATGCGATTCGGCGCTTCCGCAGGCTCGATGAAAAATTCGCGGACGCGCCCGACGTAGTTCCCTTGCGCGTCGTAGGTTTTCACCCCAAACAACTCTGTGGCGTAAAGCTCCATGGATGCTCACCTCCTGCCTTCGTTCCTGGCATCCGCAAACCTGGCCGCACTGCGGACGCAATCCAGCAATAAAAAACCCGCGCGCCGAAGAACCTCGGCGGCGGGCAAGTGCCTGACACAAATGGACTTACCTTCAGCCGCCTGTGAACCCTCCCCACCCTGCACGTCGCGCCTTTGCCTGCACCTTGAGCGACTTCATCGTGATGCTCAACCCACGAACAAGCTCTGGGGCACACTTCTGCCCGCAGCTTCTAGGGCCAGGCTCGAGTTCGTTGCTCGTGCTCATCGAGAGGATCCGTGCACATTTGTGGCCGTTTTGTGGTCCACAACGCATTGATAAGCTGCATGAATTGCAAAGTCAAGGGCAGAATCATGTTCTATGCACTTTTTTTCAGTTTTTTCAGCGGAGCTACGGTGAAGCTGAGGCCGCTTTGGCAAAAACCATGTGCACCGGCTGCTCGCCTCTGCGGCGGCACTCTTCCACGTACAGGGTGAGGTAGTTCTTCAAGACATAGTCGCGCTTCGAATAGCCAAGCTCTGCCGCGGCCCGGTCGATCGCTGCAGCCGGCCCTTCCACCTCCACAAATGTTCCGATGGGCGTCTCATCCAGCTCAATGAGCAGGCCCCGCGCCCAGGGCTTCGACGCCGGAAGCTGAAACGTGGTGCGGTACTTCTCATAGCGGAACCACCCGCTCATCCCCAGCCCTTCAAAAATCTTCGTCAGCGTCGCAGCATCGCTGATTTCCATCTCGATTTCTTCGCGGACCTTATGGGAGCCGTCGGGTGCAGGCTCTGCGTCCGAGGCCGTTGGCCTAGCAATTGGCCTTTTGAACGTCAGAACAACTCGCGGATTCGCTTTCGCCTTTTTTGAGTTTCCACCGCCATCAGGTGTTTCGGTTCGAATGCGCAGCAGTTGCCCATGCTTCGCCAATCCGCCTTGAGGCGTGTCGAAGATGACGTTTTCTTCATGCACCCTGCCATCTCCGGCGCGAACGGGCTTCGCCCCGAGCTTCTTCAATTGGCGGCGAAAGGCCTTCACATCATCGATCTTCAGCTTGATTTCGGTTTCGCGCGCCACGCCATTTCCCATGCTTTCGCGGTTACTTTCGCCCACCGTGGACTTCCGTTAGTATAACGAACGGATTCGAATCCGTTCGGCAGTGGGCCCCTCCCCGCCCCGTGCAATATTCCGGGACCGCTCCGGGGGTCCCGCGTAGAAAAGAGACCTGTGAATCCAGACTCCCAGAAGGTATCGCCGGCGCTTTCAGAGGAGAATGCAGCGGACTCACCTCCCGCCCCGCCCGTTGCCCGGCGCGAACCCGTAGAGCATGTCCTCCACGGCGACCGCCGCGTCGACCATTACGACTGGCTTCGCCACAAAGAATCTGCGGAGGTCATTGCCTACCTTGAAGCGGAGAACGCCTACACCGACGCCGTTCTGAGGCCCACGCACACGTTTCAGGAGAAGCTCTATCAGGAGATGCTCGGACGCATCCAGCAAACCGACTTTACGGTCCCTTACCGGCTGCGGGGCTACCTGTATTTCACCAGGACCGCCGAGGGCAAGCAGTATCCCTATCATTACCGCAAGATCGAGAAAGAAGGGTCGCCGGAAGAGTTGCTACTCGACCTGAACCAACTCGCCGAGGGCCACTCCTTCCTCGGGTTAGATTCTTTCGACGTCAGCGACGACAATCAACTTCTCGCCTATTCCACGGACAGCACAGGATTTCGCCAGTACACTCTTCGCGTAAAAGACCTGCGCACTGGTGAGACGCTTCCTGAACGCATCGAACGAGTCACCAGCGTCGCCTGGGCCACCGATAACAAAACGCTGTTCTATACCATCGAAGACGAAACAACCAAGCGCTCGTATCGGCTCTATCGGCACATCCTCGGATCAACCGATGCGGATATATTGTTCTACGAGGAAACCGACGAGCGCTTTCACGTTGAGATTGGGCGTACGCGAAGCGGTGGATACCTTCTGCTGACCTCGGCAAGCCACACTGCCAGCGAAGTCCGCTTCCTGCGCGCCGATGATCCGCTCGGGCCATTCCGGCTAATCGCTCCACGCCAGGACAATCACGAATACTACGCGGACCATCACCCCGGTCCGCTGTCTGGCCTCAACGAAGAGAGTTTCTTCATTCGAACGAATTCCGGAGGCCGCACGTTCCACCTGGTCACCGCCCCCGTCCGGAATCCAGGCCGCGAATCCTGGCACGAAATGATTCCCATTCGGCCCGAGGTCATGCTCGCAAGCGTTGCTGCTTTCAAAAACCATCTGGTCTTATTCGAACGCCAAGACGGCCTGCCGTATCTCCGCATCGTGAATTTGAATGCAAACACAGCCAACTTTTTGGACGCCTCACACCGCATCGAATTCGCGGAGCCTGCCTACAACGCTTCCCTTGGCGACAATCCGGAGTTCCACGTTTCCCACGTGCGCTTTCAATACGAATCCTTTGTCACACCGCGGTCCGTTTTTGACTACGACGTCCACACGCGCGAGCGCATCCTGCGCAAGCAGCAACCTGTCCTTGGCGGCTACGATCCTTCGCAGTATGTGAGCGAGCGCCTTCATGCCAAGCCCGCTGATGACACCCGCGTCCCGATCTCAATCGTTTATCGCCGCAACATAGTCCGCGACGGTTCTGCTCCCCTTCTCCTTTATGGTTATGGCAGCTATGGAATCTCCATGCCGGTGAATTTCAATTCAAATCGTCTGAGCCTCCTGGATCGCGGCGTGATCTTCGCCATTGCCCACATTCGCGGTGGCGGCGAACTTGGGAAGCCTTGGCACGATGCCGGCCGCATGAAGCAAAAGCAAAACACCTTTAGCGACTTCATCGTATCTGCCGAACAACTGGTTGCACGGCGCTACACATCCCCGGAAAAACTTGCCATTCAAGGCGGCAGCGCCGGCGGCTTGTTGATGGGCGTCGTCACCAACCAGCGGCCCGATCTTTTCCATGCGGTCCTCAGCCAGGTTCCTTTTGTCGATGTCTTGAACACCATGCTGGACGCTTCCCTCCCTCTCACTGTCGGTGAATACGAAGAATGGGGCAATCCGCAAATTGCGGACGACTACTTCACCATGAAAAAATATTGCCCCTACACAAATCTTGAGAGGAAGGCTTACCCCACGATGCTTTTGAAGACGGCTTTGAATGACAGCCAAGTAATGTACTGGGAGCCCGCCAAATACATAGCCAAGCTGCGCACGCTGAAGACCGATTCGAATCTCCTGCTGCTGAAAATCAACATGGGCGCAGGTCACGGCGGCGCGTCCGGCCGCTACGACTATCTTCGCGAAATTGCGCTGGATTACGCTTTTTTGCTGACTCATTTCGGCATCCGCGCATGACCCAGTCACAATGGCTCACACCCTGTTGCGCTCCTTCATCCAAGAAGGCAAAATGCACCGTCACCAACACTCAGTCTCCAGTCCAAGTTTCTGCGTGACAAATACCACGGCAAGAAACAAATTTTCGATTTGCGTTTTTGGAACTTAATACTTACAACTTAGAACTAAAGACCTGCGAATGACCGAACCCGCCACACCCCTGATGCAGCAGTATCACACCATCAAAGCGCGCTACCCGCATGCGCTGCTGCTCTTTCGCCTGGGTGATTTTTACGAGCTTTTCTACGAAGACGCCATGATCGCCTCGCGCGAGCTGCAAATCACGCTCACCTCCCGCAATCGCGAAAAAGGCCAGCCGATTCCCATGTGCGGCGTGCCCTACCACGCTGCCGAAGGCTACCTGGCAAGATTAATTCGCGCCGGCTTCAAAATCGCCATCTGCGACCAGATGGAACAGCCCGGTCCCGGCAAGAAACTCGTTCGCCGCGAAGTCGTACGCGTCATCACGCCCGGCACCGCCACAGATCTCGCCGTGCTCGACATTCGCGAGAACAATTTTCTTGCCGCGGTTGCCCGCCATCCTTCGGGCTCGCCCATTGGCCTTGCCTTTGTCGATCTCTCCACCGGCGAATTCCAGGCCACCGAATTTTCTGGCGCGCGCGCCGACGAAGCTCTTCGCGATGAACTCCAGCTCCTCCGACCCCGCGAAACTTTGCTTCCCCGCCCTCAACAGCTTTTCGAAACCTCGAAAACTTCGCTTCTCGAAGGCACCGGAGGCATCGAGTCGCGCCTCGAAGACTGGACTTTCCAGCGCGACTACGGCGAGCGCATCCTTCGCGAACAATTTGGTGTCGCCGAACTCACCGGCTTCGGCCTGGACGATCATCCGCAGGCTCTCTCTGCCGCTGGCGCCATCATCCATTACTTGCGTGAAAACGCCGCGCGCGGCGATCGCTCCGGTGAAGCTCGCGAGAAAATCGACGCACCCAGCGTTGAAGCCCTCGGTCACCTAGACCGCGTGCGCTACTACGAACATCACGACACGCTCGCCCTCGATCCCGTTTCCGTCCGCAATCTCGAGTTACTCACGCCCATCTTTTCTGAGGAAACCGGCCGCTCTTCCGGGCCTGCCACGCTCATCGCCGCGCTGGACGTCACCGTCACAGGGATGGGCGCGCGCCTCCTCCGCTCGTGGCTTCTCCGCCCCCTCATCGATCGCGATGCCATCGAAGCGCGGCTCGCTGCCGTCACTCACCTCGTCCAGCAAACCGTCGTCCGCGGCGAAATCCGCAAGGAGCTCCGCGGAATTCTGGACCTCGAACGCCTCACCAGCCGCATCACTCTGGGCCTGGCCACTCCGCGCGAACTGGTTGCTCTGCGTAAATCTCTCGGACAGCTTCCCGTGCTCAAAAACTTCGTCACGCCGCCTCCTGTCGGTGGCAGCGAGCTTCTTCGCCGGCTCCACGAAGAAATCGACGAACTCGCCGACGTCCGCGAACGCCTCGAGCGCGCCATCGCCGACGAGCCTCCCGCCCTCACCACTGATCCCGGCATCATTCGCAGCGGTTATCATGCCGAACTCGACGAGCTACGCAACCTCAGCCAGCACAGCAAGCAAATCATCGCGGCCATGGAAGAGCGCGAGCGCAAGCGCACCGGCATTGGCTCGCTGAAAATTCGCTTCAACCAGGTTTTTGGCTACTACATTGAAATCTCCAAGCCCAACTTGCATCTTGCGCCCGGCGACTACGAGCGCAAGCAAACGCTCGTCAACGCCGAACGCTTCACTTCACCCGAACTCAAGGAGTACGAACGCAAAATCCTCGCCGCCGACGAGCGCATTCTCGAAATCGAACGTCAGCTTTTCATCGATGTCCGTTCTTCCGTCGCCGCCAAAGCCGCGCGTTTGCGCCGTACCGCTTCCGCTGTCGCCCAGCTCGATGTGCTGACCTCTTTTGCCAAGCTCGCCGCCGATCGCGGCTATATCTGCCCCGAATTTAATTCCACCGGCGAATTGCTCCTCATCGATGGCCGCCATCCGGTCATCGAAGAGCTTCTCCGCCAACGCGGCGAGCGTTTTGTCCCCAACGATCTCTGCTTCGAACCGGGCCGCCAACAGCTGCTCTTGATTACCGGCCCCAACATGGGAGGCAAGTCCACTTATCTTCGCCAGGCCGCGCTTGTTATTCTCATGGCCCAGATGGGCTCCTTCGTTCCCGCGCGCCAGGCCAAGCTGCCCATCACCGACCGCATCTTCACGCGCATCGGCGCCAGCGACAATCTCGCGCGGGGCCGCTCCACTTTCCTCGTCGAGATGAGCGAAGTCGCCGCCATCCTCAATTACGCGACTCCTTCCAGCCTTGTCCTTCTTGATGAAGTCGGCCGCGGCACGGCCACGTTCGACGGCCTCTCGATTGCCTGGGCCGTCGTCGAGCATCTCCAGAAACACACCCGCGCGCGCACACTCTTCGCAACGCACTATCACGAACTCACGGAACTCGCCGATCTTCTTCCCTGCGTGAAGAACGTGCACGTCTCCGTAAAAGAAACGCCCAGCGAAATTATTTTTCTCCGCCGCGTCGAGCCCGGCAGCGCTGACAAAAGTTACGGCATCGAAGTCGCCCGCCTCGCTGGACTTCCACGCAGCGTCATCGAGCGCGCCCGCGAAGTCCTGAAGCGTCACGAACAGAGCGAGCACGAGCTGAGCGAAACGCTTACTCCCGGCGCTTCCGGCGATGGTCCCGGCAGTAACGGCAATCAGCAAGTCCTTTTCACGCCGCTCGACCGCGCCGTTCTCGACAAGCTTCGCGACGCCGACCTCGACCAACTAAAGCCGCTCGACGCCCTGAACCTCCTCGCCGAACTCAAAAAGCAAATCTCATGACCGAACTTCCCGAATCAGACAGCAAGCGCCGAGCCACTCAAGTAGGCACAATATTTCTTCGAGGGCTAAGTGGCGTCGCCGGTCTGGCAGCCATCCTGGCGGGCACGGTTCTGCCCGTGCTATTCGCCGTCAGCGCCGACGAGGCTTGGGAACTTATTCCCGCCCTAGGTTTCATCGCGTTTTGTGGGTTTGTGGCTTTTTGGCTGATTCGATTCGCCGTCAAAGGGCCAAAATCAAGCTGCGTTCTTTCCTTCCCGTTATCTTTTCCCCTCCCTCTCCCCTTCTTCTCTGTGTTCTCTGCGTCCTCTGTGTTAAACATCCCTTTCACCATTTATGGCCGCCAAGCCCATGTTCGTCCTCGGCCTCATGTCCGGCACTTCCGCCGACGGCATCGACGTTGCCCTTGCTCGCATTTCCGGCGCGGCGCCGAATCTCAACGCCAAGTTGCTCGGCCACACTTCATTTCAGTTTCCTCCCGCGCTGCGCAAAGAGATTCTTCGCGTCGCCGAACAACAACCCATTTCCGCTGGTGAATTGAGCCAACTGCACTTCCGCCTCGGACACATCTATGCCGACGCTATTCTCGCCGCGTGCAAAAAGTTCCGTATTCCTCCGCGACGCGTCGATCTCATCGGCAATCACGGTCAAACCATCTTTCATCAAGGCCCGCCGATTTCTTACTTCGGCTCGCCGACCGCTTCCACGCTTCAAATCGGCGAAGGCTCCGTCATCGCTGCGCGCACCGGCATCACTACCGTCGCGGACTTCCGCCCCTCCGATATGGCTCTCGGCGGCCAGGGGGCTCCTCTCGTTCCTTATGCCGACTATGTCCTCTATCGCCATCGCAAACTCGGCCGCATCTCGTTGAACATCGGAGGTATCGCCAACGTTACCGTCATCCCCGCTGGCGCGCGCCCGGATCAGGTCTTCGGTTTTGACACTGGCCCCGGCAACATGCTTATCGATGCCCTCGTCCAACACTTCACCCACGGCCGCCAGCGCTTCGACAAAGATGCTCGCCTCGCCCAATCCGGCCGTTCCATCCCCGCGCTTCTCAATGAATTAATGAAAGATCCGTATCTGAAACTCGCGCCGCCCAAAAGCACCGGCCGCGAATACTATGGCCAAGCCTCCTTGAAAAAACTCCTCGCCCTGGGCCGCCGCCATCGCGCCAAACCCGCCGACCTCATCCGCGCCGCCACAATCTTCACGGCTCTCTCTGTCGTCGATGCGCTAAACCGCTTTGTCCTTCGCAAGCACAAAATTCACCAGCTCATCGTCTCCGGCGGCGGTGCGCACAGTCCGCTCATCCTCGCCCAACTCGCTGCGGCGTTTCCCCGCATCGAAGTCTTGCCCTCTTCCCGTTTCGGCATCTCCGAGGACGGCAAGGAAGCCTTCGCTTTCGCGCTTCTCGCTTACGAAGCGTTCCACAAGCGCCCGGCCAATCTCCCTTCCGCCACCGGCGCGAGCGGCCCCGCCATCCTCGGTAAAATTTCCTATGCCCCGCCACGCTAAAGCACCCAAGATTCCATCATTCCGAGGCCTTGTATTTTGCCGCCGGGGAATCCCTCTTTCTTTTTCTTCTCAGTGTTCTCGGTTTCCTCTGCGCCTCTGTGATCTCTGTGTCAAATCTTTTTCTTTCTTTTTTGTTTTTTGCGCGTTTTGCCTCGTCTCTTGCTCATAGCCCTCTCATTCTGATCCGTCATCTCTCACGTTTCTTATTGAATCCAATCCCACCAAGCGCAACCCACGCATCGACGCGCTCACCGATCAGATTCGTGTGGAAATGAATCAGGAAAAACGCAAAGCCCTGTGCCGCGAAGTGCAGAGAATTCTCGCGGACGACCTTCCCTACCTTCCGCTATGCTTCAACGACGTCGTCTCCGTCCATGGTCATGCTCTCGGCCCGTTCGATCCTTTTTCGCGCGGCGACTACAGCTTCCTCACCACGTTGCGACCTATCGCCAAGTAAAACCGACTCGCTGTCATCCTGAAGCCATCCGATCAGGATGGCTGAAGGATCTCAACGAATGCGCCAGCACTGAGCAATGCAAAGAGCAAGAATTCACTCGCGTTGCTTCACGAGGGAGGGGCTTGGACCGAGCTTCGAAGGTTCACTTCTCTTTCATGGTTTTCTCAATCTGCTCCACCGGAATGGCGCCCTCTCTTCCGATTCTCCACGCGTCCCCGTTCAGCTCAACGATCGTCGACGGCAGCGTCGCTCCGGTTTCTCCGGCATCTAAAACCAGCGGAACCCGCGAACCGAGTTGCTTCATCACTTGCGCCGCGCTTGCGCAGGACGAAAAACCAGAAATGTTCGCGCTCGTCCCCGTCACCGGCCC
>QHYM01000151.1 GCA_003223295.1 Acidobacteriota bacterium
AGTGGTACCCGAAAAACCCAGAGAACAGATATACCAGGGCCGGGAAGACGGTCCAAACTAGAGGTCGTTCAGATTCAACCAACCAAATGACAGCCGCACCAACTGCGGCCGCCACGAGCGCCACGGGAAAATGCTCCACCAACGGCATCACGACCGCTCCGTTAAACTGGCCCCTGTAGATGAGTCCTGCGGTCAATTTGTAGAAGCCAAGCTCCAAAGGGATAGCTAGCCACCCGAATAGGCACAAAGCTCCTGCCCCCACAAGCAGATTTCTAACTGGGACCCTTTTGTGGAGTACGTACATTCGGTTCATTCTGCAAGCGTAAGCGATGCTCGATTGGGAGTCTATTTAGTTTACGGTGGGCCTGCGTGTGAGTCATCGGACGCAAATCGCCGTTACCGAGAGATGAAATTAAACTCCCTGCAAATCAAATGTCCGGTTACGACCAGGAGCTACCGCTCTTTTGGATGTATGATGCCGGGGAAGCCGCTTCTCCGCAATATGCAGCACCCGATTGCGACATTCGTAGCTCTTTCACTGATTATCGGCGCGGTCTCGGCCGCCGTGCTGATTGCTTGGAGATTTCAAAAGCACGATACGAACGAACCAAAGTGGCGCGTGACGACTTCAACCATCGCGCTTCTCCTCGCAACGCTGTCCGTGTTTCTGTTTTTGACGTACAGGACCTACAACGCTGTGATTGGTGGCGAGGGGAATGGAAACTGGACCACCTTGCCTTCGATAAGAACTGGAAATTACATTTCTTTGCTGGGCCTACTTGCGAGCCTAACGGCAACGAGGAAAATGCGGTGGCCGCTGCTGGCCGCCTCGTGTTTGATGGAATTCATTTGGTTCTCGCAAGGGGTGAGCCTGTAGCTCCTGGTAAACGCGGTATCGGAAAACTGAAGTACTGGGAGGGAATTTTTCCGGTTTGGCGAACTTACCAGATGGCGCAATCTCGGGGAGGTCTTGTAAACGCCCGGTCTTAGTAGTGACTCAGAGCATCCCATAAACCGCATAGAAGAACTGCTCCCGTGGAATTTCGCTGCAGACCTCGCCGAAGACGCCCGTCGCGCTGATTAACCAATACTGCCTCTCGTCAACACGACCTCAGGGAGTCGGAAGTCGGAAGACTCGCCACTACCGGGAGGGCGGCGACTGATGCCGGCGCAGCCATCTCGGAAGCAGGAATGCCGCGAGAAGCCCGAATGTACCCAGAACGGCTAGCGCTAGGGATGCGTAGCGCATCCAGGACGAAAAGCCGCGGTAGCCCGCGATCCCGCTTTCAAGAAGTAAGAGGTAAGGTGTCATCGCCAAAAACGTAGCGTGAATGAGAGAAAGTTGAAGGAAAGAGGGGAAGAGAACGGGATGCGAGCGAGAATCCCACTGCCCCCCAGGACCAAATAGAATCCCGGCAAAGGCTGCAAGACCCAGGAAGAAGCCGATTCGATAGACGCCTCGATCAATGAGCGGGTACCAACACACCAAAAGCAAACCCAGCCCTATCGCCACTGCTTCGCCTGCGAGCAAGACGTTTAGGGCGTTGGTGTACGCAGGCAAGCTTTCGGTGTGTCCCACTAAGTCCCCCTATCTCGCGCCCTAAGATCGCCCGGCGTGCGCTAGTTCTCCTCAATCGCTGAATCGTCGTAAGCGATCAACCCAATGGTAAAGGCTATAGCGGAAAAGGCTTCCGCGTCCCAGTGAGTCCCGGACTATATCAGATGCAGAAATTCGCCGAAAAATTACCCGCCGCCATAGCACATCACAAAACAAATTATCCAGACGGTCTCCGGATGGCGCTTACGAATTTACTACAATGCTGATTTTAAGCATTTCAAATCTTCCACCCAATTTTCCCAAAGCAATATAAAATCAATACGTTAGCTCTCGTGGGGCCCGTAGCTCAGCGGTTAGAGCAGCGGACTCATAATCCGTTGGTCCCAGGTTCAAATCCTGGCGGGCCCACCAGTTTTTTGCGGTATCGAAGCGGACTCCACGATCTCATACCGGACGTTTACGCGCTGGTCCTCTAAGCCAAGCCTGTTTTGGACAGCGGTAATTCGCGGATGCGCTTTCCGGTTGCGGCGAAAATGGCGTTACAAATTGCCGGGGCGATGGCCGGAAGTCCAGGTTCGCCGATGCCGCCCGGAGGCGCGTCGCTTTCTATGATGTGCACATGAATTTCGCGGGGAGCCGTATTCATGCGCGCCATCGGATAAGTATCGAAGTTAGATTGGTCGATCGCGCCGTTCGTCGCCGTGATCTCTCCATAGAATGCGATGCTCGTCCCCATCACGGCCGCGCCTTCAAACTGATTTCGCGCCATCTCTGGATTCACAACGGTTCCTGCATCCAGCGCGGAATCCACGCGCGCGATGTGCACTTTGCCCGCTTCGTTGATCTGCACCTGCACCACGGATGCCGCGTAGGTCAGAAAACTGCGGTGCACGGCAAGGCCCATGCCAAATCCATTTCCTTGTTTCCTTTTGGCCCATCCGGATTTCTCCGCGACCGTCTGCAAGACCCGGCGGAATCGCGCCGTGTCGATGGGATACTGCTCGTAGGGCTGCCCGTAATTCGAATAGTCCTTCGGGAGGTCGGTCTTTGGAATGACGCGATCCGGTCCCAAAAGTTGCAGCGCGTACTCAAGCGGATCCTTTCCCGCGGCGTGCGCCAATTCGTCGGCAAAGGATTGAATGGCAAACGCGTGATAGATATTGGCCACCGACCGGAACCATCCGATTCGCACATGGGCGGTAGCCGGCCCGTTTTCGGAACGGTGATTTGGAATGGCGAATGGCAGATCCGAGAATCCCAGCCCGAGTTCACCGGGGTCCGAATAGACCGCATCGGCATTAAAAGTGGAGCCGATGGGAGGAAAAACGGTGCGCTGTAGCCACGCGGCCGGCTTCCCATCCGCGCCCAACGCCGCTTTCATATACATGGCGGAAACCGAGTGGTAGGAGTCGAACTGGATGTCGTCCTCACGGCTCCAGACAACTTTCACGGGTTTGCCTGTTTTCTTCGAGAGCACCGCCGCTTCCACGGCATAGTCCGGGAACGATTTCCGGCCGAATGCGCCGCCTAGTAGAGTGACGTGCACCGTCACGTCTTCCTTCTTCGCACCCACGGCTGCGACGATCGCGTCGCGCGCCCCAACGGGACTCTGTGTGGGCGCCCATACTTCCACTTTGCCGTCGCGGTAGACGGCCAGCGCGGCCGGCGGCTCCATCGCAGCATGGGCCAGCAGTGGCGCGTAATACTCGGCCTCGACGATCTTTCCGCCTTGCGCAAACGCAGTGTCCACGTTCCCGACTTCACGCACGACTTTTCCGGGCTTTCGCGCGGTTTCCTGCAATTCCTTTCGATAGGCGCCGGAGTTGAAAACGCGATGAGCACTCTCTTCCCATTCGACCTTCAGCTTCTTTCTGCCTTGCAGGGCAGCCCAGGTGTTGTCCGCCAGCACGGCCACGCCGCCGAGCGCCTGAAATAAAACAGGCGGCTTGAACGTGTCGATGGTCGCTGTGTGCTTGACTCCCTTGATGGCTAGCGCCGCCTTGTCGTCGACGGACTTCACCGTACTTCCAAGGACAGGCGGATGCATCACACTGGCATACAGCATCCCTTCCATGCGGGTGTCCTGCCCGAAAACTCCTTTGCCCATGCACAGATCCTTCAGGTCGTAACCCACCGAGTCCTTTCCGATGTACCGCCACTCGCTGCGCGGCTTGAGCTTCAGTTCTTCCTTTTTTGGCACATCCAGTTTCGCTGCGGCTGCCGCCAGTTCCCCGTATCCCAGCTTCTTTCCGGATTTCCCGTGCACCACAGTGTGCAATTCCGTCGAGCATTCCGCTTCGGGGGCGTTCCATTGCTGGGCGGCCGCGCGGACCAGCATGAGCCTCGCTGCCGCACCGGCCTCGCGCAGCGGAACAAAGAAGCTCACCACCGAATGAGAGCCGTCTGTGTCCTGGTCTCCATATTTTTCATCGCCAGTGGCTTGCACAACTTTCACGCGCGTCCAGTCCGCATCGAGTTCGTCCGCAACAATGCGCGGCAAGGAGGTTCGCACGCCGTTGCCCATTTCCGAGCGGTGCGCGACGATGTATGCCGTTCCATCCGTGTCGAGCGCCAGATAAACGCTCGGCTGCAGCGCAGCTTTGCCCATGGTGTCTGCGGCGTTCGCGCTTGCATTTGCCGAAACCGCAAACAATTGCTCCGGCTTCCATTGCACGCTCAATACAAAAGCGCCCGCACCCAGCATGCCCTTCAAAAATCCGCGCCGGCTGCCTGAGAACTCCTGCTGGTTTTCTGAAATGTTATGGATTTGAATCATACGTCCTCGCTCCGCGGCAGAATAAAGATGAAGATAAAACCGCGAATCATCAAACCTATCCTACACTATTCCCGATTCCTGCAAGTCCAGCGAATCACGGCGTGGGCCAGTCTCCCTGCGCGCGCCGCAAGTCAACGAGCTGGCCGAGATGATAGGAGTTGTGGTCTGCCAGCACCAGCGCCTCGCGCAAAACCGTCTGGCCATCGCCGTGCGAAATTTTCGCGTACAAATCTGTCTTCGGATTCTTCACCAAGCTGATCATTTCCTCCAGGTCGCGCCGGAATGCTTCTACGGATTTGTCCCACGCGGCCCCATCCGGAGGCACGGGCGTCTTCGGCCAGTAGCCTTCGGGAAATCCGGGCGAGACGTGCTTCGGGTTCCGGCTAAACTCCAGAATGTCCCATTGCGCGATCCGCGAATGCTCCAAGAGTTGCCAGCCCGTGTGCGGCAGTCCGGCGACAAAAGCGCCGCGTTTCGCTTCCGGAAAACCCTCCACTGCGTCCATGAAGTGCACGTGCGCCCCGCCTCCTTTCAAAAGATAGACGAGGTGCTCGCGCAGAAGCTTGTCGTTGCTGCCCGACGCGTTTTTCTTCTTCTTTGCTGGCTTGACTTTTTTCTTCATGGGGATTCCTATTTTTCTGAAAGCAGAACTTGTTGTGGCATATCCGGAACGGGATGCAAGTTCGTTTTTGCGAATCCCACGTTGCCGAACATCTTCTCATACTGCTGGCCTTGCCTGCTGGCTTCAGCGCCGTATGAACGCGGCGCATCAGTTTCTCGCACGTAGGGACGTCAAAATGATGGAATATGTTCGTGAGCAGAACGAAGTCGTACCCCTCGCCAAATTCGACCTCGAAGGCGCTGCCCGGCCGCGTCGTGTGGCGGTCTGCCACGCCGGATTTTTTAGCGTTCTCCCTAGCCACTTCCAGCACCGCAGGCCAGTCCACAGCGACAATCTGCGCATGGGGATTGCGCTTCGCCACGGTGATTCCATACATCCCGTGCCCAGCGGCAATGTCCAGCACTTTGCAGGGCCTGCCTTCCGCGGCGTTCGTCAATCCCGCAATGAATTCCGCAGCCGGTATCGTCAACGGCGCCATCGAACGCGCAAAATTCACCCAGATATCTTCGTGAGCCTTGGTATGGTCGCCAGTTTCGCTGGCCGTTCCGCCTTTGCGCACGGCTTCTGCCAGCACCCCAAAATTCTTTCGGCTCCAAGGGCTGGCAAGAAAATCAATCATGGTCGCGAGGCAGGCCGGGGAGTGGCGATTCAGAAATACGGCAGACTCCTGCGTGAGCGCGTACCGCTCTCCCTTCTTGGTCAGAAGCTCTTTCACCGTAAAGTAATCGCACAGAATCCGAACGCCGCGTTCCGCTGCTCGGGTTTTCGCTGCGAGAGATGCGGCCGTGTCAGCTCCCTCCGCGATTGCCGTGAAAATGTCCAGCTCAATTGCTGCTTTGAGTGCTTCGGTCTCCTGAAACGCAATCATGGTATTGAAGATGCGTTCCGGAGTGGGCCGGGAGGTTGTTGTGGATGCAGCCATGAATGTGGCTCCTGTTCTTGAATCGAAATAACCAGCTAATAGAGATGCGGCCTGTCGCGGACTGTTACGCCGCGCAAGCACCTCGTTGCGTCATTGCTCGAAACCCGCCCATGCTGGCATACTTTCTCTCCCCGCGGCAAGCAAGAGGCATCCGATGAAACGCGAATATCAGCGCTGGTACTCGCAGCGGCTCGGTTTGGAGCTGGGCGTCGCGGTTTATGGCCACTGGGGGCCGCCGCTGCTGGGCTTTCCGACCAGCGCTGGCGACGAGTGGGAACTCGAAGGCCAGGGCCTGGTAGATGCGCTCGGCGATTTCATCGAGGGCGGCAAAGTCAAATTGTTCACGGTGAATTCCATCAACGGGCTCAGCTTTTACAATAAAAGCGCGCACCCGTTCCACCGGAGCTATGTCCAGGCGGTTTTCGATTCCTATTTGCGCGAAGAAGTCGTGCCGTTCATCTGGAACAATTGCCAGACGCAGGGCATCGCCATCTCCACCATGGGCGCTTCCTTCGGTGCGTACCACGCGGCAAATTCTCTATTCAAGCACCCCGACGTAATCAAGCGCTGCTTTGCTATGTCCGGTGTCTACGATTTGCGCAATTTCATGGATGGCATGTACGACGACAATTTCTATTTCAACAATCCCGTCGATTACCTGTCGAACATGAGCGATCCCTGGTTTTACGAACAGGTTGCGAGCTGCGACATCCACGTCACGACGGGGACGGGCCCGTGGGAAAACAGCGGCCCCACGTACCGTCTTTCGGAAGTCCTTTCCGGCAAAGGCATTCGTCACTCCCTCGATAACTGGGGTCCGCAGGGCGGCCACGACTGGCCGTACTGGAAGCACCAGATGCGGGAATACATCTCGCAACTTTTTTGAAGTGAAGTTCTTCGAAAAATCAGCTTAGAGAAGATGAGCAGGTTCTTATATAAGGCCGAGGTGGCCGAGCTGGTAGCGGCCTTTTTCGATGACTTGGTCGTCATCGATCCAGACGTCGCACTTGCGGGTAAGCACGTCCACGTGCGTCGTGGATTTCCAGTCGGCGTGGGTTTGGCTGCCGTAGGGATCGCCGAACGCGAGGTGCACGCCCGGGAATTTCTCATCCTGAAGCAGGATGCCGATCATTTCCGTTAACCCGAGATTCGTTCCGAAGGCCAGCTCGCCGACGCGGTCACTATTCTCATCGGTGTGGCAATAGTCCCAGAATTCCTGCTCCAAATCCTTGCGGGCACACGCAGCATCCACGAGACGCGCCGCTTTGATCGTCAAAGTAAGCGGCGTGGATTGCAGGTCGCCGTATTTTCCGTTGAAGTGATCGCCCGCGGTAGCGTCACAAACAAACGTGCCATCCACCGTAGCGGGAGTCGTAAAAACCTCGCCGGCCGGCAGATTCGACCAGTAGCGAGGATTGATAAGCCCGCTGGTCTTCACCCAATCGAGCCGGCGGTCAAAGTGCGCGGCAAACTCCGTGCCCGCCTCGGTTTTGACTATCAGCATTTCGGCGCGCAGCATGCGCTCGCGCAGCTTCTCGCTCAAGCGGTCCACCATGCGGTAATCGGCGCGCATGCCCTGCTGCATGATCTGCGGCGTCACGCCCACCATGTGCGCGTAGCGAATCTGGCGGCGCTCGACCACTCTCACGATGGCCATGCGCGCAGCGAGTTCACCTGGCTGCGGCGTCATACACATCACGCCGGCGTCCGCGGTTTCCAGCGCGCTCAAAACCTCTGCCGGCGCAGCGGCCATCGGCCGTGGACCTAGTTCTTCCAGCAAGAGTCCCTGGCAACGCGCTTCGCGTTCGACGAGCGCGGCAGAAATGCTGGCTGCTACAGCGCGGCTCGCTTCATCGGCAATCAGCGCGACCTGTTCGTCCGGACGCACACCAAGGCACGTTTCCACGGCGTTGCGCGCGCCCGGCATTAGCTCTGGGTTCGGGGCCCCGAAGTTCATCCCAATAATTTTACTTGAATCGCGGAGATTTTCTAGCGAAGTCGTTTGCTTGCGGCTTTTCTCCAACTGGTCGAACGGACGGGCAAAGTCCGTAGCTACTTCCAGACTAGTTGGAGGGCAAGCTTTTAGGGGAGACCCGAAACGCAGGCACCTGGCCACCCCCGCTGGTCACGTTGGCCAGTCCCGTGGAGCTGAGCCGCGTGAGAAACCCGCAGAGTTTTCCGCGGAACAAGTACGGCGCGAAGTCCACCAGCATGTCGCGGTAATCCACCCTGCCCATATCCGCGATATACGGGAAAATTTCCCGGCGAATGGGGATGCGTTCCTGCACGATCCACGCGCCGTTCTTCGCCGACAGCGCGCGCTCGATGGCTTCGTCCCAGGCCGACTCGCTGGTTTCCCATCCCAACGTCACGCCGGAGCCGCCGTACTCATCGCTGGGCTTGAGCACCAGGTTCTCCCGCTCCTTGCGAATGAACGCAAGTAACTCAATGTGCTGGCCGTAGTGCGCGGTTTGCACGTCAGCGACGACGCGCGTCCACGGGACGTGCTTGCGAATCACTTCGCGTTCGCCCAGCGAGAAAAGGCCCCCGTTTTGCTCGTCGGTGAGGACCGCAAAAAACGCCTTCACATGCGGAATCTTGCAACGAAAGTTGTTCGCCACGCACACTGCGCCCGCCGTGTAGGCTTTGACCAGCGCCGAGCATTCCGTCGGCTTGGCCACGATGTCGTTGATCAGCACGCGGCGGTAGACCAGATCGATCTTCTTGCCTTGTGCCACCAGCGATTTGCCGTCCCATTCAAGCCACCGCGGGTCGGAAATGAGCGTGGGAATTCCCATTTGTTCGAAGCGCTCCTGGAGAATTTCAAATTCGCTCCAGGTTGGAACTTCTTCCGAGTCCACAATGGCGATCTGCGGTTTTTGCTCCGAACCTCCCCAGTCCACGTAACTTTGCAGCAGCGCTTCGAGCAGCTTGGCGCTGAGCGAATACCGGTGCACTTCATATTTCCTGGCGAACTGTCCCATCACCGGAAGTTCGTTGAAAATCTCTGCGAGCGTTTCTGCATAGCCCGCGCCGGCCGGCGATTCTCCGTTGTATTCGGCAAATTTCAGGGAATCGGGAAGCAAGAACGCGTCCAGCCGCGACGCCGTGCTGGCAGGACCGAAGCCCACGTGAATGCGCGCCAGGCGCTCCTCTTCTTCGCGCAGATGCAATTGAGCAAAAGTGTGTTTGTCGCTCAAGGCGGAAATCACCACGCGCTCGCCAAGCTCCGCCATGGTCTCTGCCACAGTTCGAACGCGTTCTTCGTCTTCGGGAGAAAGAAAAAAGGGCCGCAGGAAAGGGCAGTGGACGCGATCGCCAAAGGTCAGCTTGGCCCGGCGCAAGCGCTTGAACAAATCTTCCGGAAGTCCGGGCATGCGCAAAAGCTGGGCCTTCAGGATTTCATGCCACTCCTCTGCCGGCGAAGGGGACAGAGGCGAAGGTGTGGGAGCAGTGGTCATGCTCACGATCCTTGCGCGGAACTCCCGGCCGGTGCAGCGGCGGATTTCTGTCCTGACGCTGCGCTCTTGGGCGCTCCCGTGAAGCCTGAAGCAGCGCCAATCCCCAGCATTTCTTCCCAACGCGGCCAGGGAGAATTAGCCTGCCCGTGAAGCGCACGGTCGATCACCAGGCGCGCCATTTTTTCAACGACCAGCTCGAAATAAAATTCCGTGATGCGGTCACGCTCGAAATCCGGCGCGGGATTCAGGAAATCAATCGCATAGGGAACGCCATCCTTGACGGCAAATTCGATGGTATTCATTTCATAGCCGAACGCCTGGTTGATGGTTTGCGCGTCTTTCACAATGCGCACGCCCAGTTCCGATGTTAAGTACGCATGGTCAACCAGATATTTACGTTCCTTTGGATCGTAATGAACGGGGATGATGTCCGTCTTGCCGAAGGTGAAGCAGCGCACGTATTGCGTGAAATCGATGAATTCTTGCAGGGTCATGCAATACGGCGAAGTCTTATCGTAGGCGGCCAGCAACTCTTCCTTATTGTTGACCTTGTCAACGTGCTTCCAGCCTCCACCGGAGAATGGCTTGAGAATCGCCGGCCGCCCGACGTAGTCCAGCAAACCGTCCCAGTCCATGGGATATTCCAGGTTGTGGAGCGACTCCGAAGTGATGTCCACATCGCGGGGATAGCCCTTCTGCGGGAGCAGCACCGTCTTGGGAATAGCGATTCCCAGCTTCGCGGCGACCGAATAGTTGAAATATTTGTCGTCGGCAGTCCACCAGAAAGGATTGTTGATGACGTAGGTTCCCTGCAATACGGCGTGCTTCAAATAACCGCGGTAATATTCGACTTCGTGCGAGATGCGGTCGACGATCACGCTGTACTTGGCGGCCTCGCCCATGCGCGTGCCGCCCAGCTTCACGAATTCCGCGGCCACGCCGTCTTTCTTGCCGAGTTCGTTCACCCGCACGATAAACGCCGGAGGAAAACTGTATTCTCGCCCGCAGAGAAGGCCGACCTTTTTCATTTGCGTTCTCCTGTCAGGAAGCTGTGGGACTGCCTCGCTTGCGATTCGCGTCAGTTCACGGCGTGTGCCGAAGAAGTCCGTGGCTCGGTCACGCCGGCACGCGTTTCCGCAACCAGATGGCGCACCACGGCTTTCAAATCGCCCGTCTCTCGATAAACTCGCAATTGGCGGTCTGCGCTGGTGCCTTCCTTTAGGATGGTGTGCACGTACTCGACGGCGCTGCGGCTTCCCAGGTCATCCACAACATCGTCCACGAGTTCCAGCAATTCCGGAATCAGTTGGCGCATGTTCACTTCGGTTTCTTTTCCGAAGTCAATCAGTTTGCCTTCGATGCCGTACCGCGCCGCGCGCCATTTGTTTTCCTCGATCAGCGCGCGGCGGTAAAGGCGCCAGCTCTGGTTGCACGTGTACAGCCGGTGCAGTTTCACGATGATGGCCTGCGCCAGCGCGGCAATGGCGACGGCTTCTTCAACCTTGGTGGAAACATCAAACATGCGGAACTCCAGCGTGCCGAATGTCGGGTGCGGGCGCACGTCCCACCAGATTTTCTTGCCGTTATCGATGCAGTTGAGTTTCACCAGCAGATTGATGAAATTCTCGTAGGCGCTCCAGGATTCGAATTGTTCCGGCACGCCGGTTCGCGGGAAGCGGCGGAACACCGTGGTGCGGAAGGATTTCAGTCCTGTGTTTCTGCCCATCCAGAAAGGCGAGCTGGTCGAGAGCGCCAGCAAATGCGGTAGGAAGTAGCGCACCCCGTTCATCAAGTCGATAGTGGTCTGCTTGTCCGGCATGGCCACGTGCACGTGCATGCCGAAGATGAGCAGCGACCTTGCCAGTTGACCCATTTCCTCAACGATGTGCTCGTAGCGCTCCCCGGGAGAGATGACCTGGTCGATCCAGCTGGAAAACGGATGTGTGCCTGCAGCCGCCACCTGCAGCCCGGCGCGTTCCGCTGCGGCAACCAGCTCGCCGCGCGTGCGATGCATCTCGATGCGCAGATCGCTGACGCTGTCGCAAATGCGCGTGCCCGTTTCCACGATGGATTGGTGCAACTCGGGCTTGACCTGTTCCGCGATGTCCGGCGAAGCCTGGGAAATCAGCTGGCTGACGTGCGAACGCAGCTCGCACGTCGCAGGATCAATAATCTGAAATTCTTCTTCGACGCCGATGGTGAAGCGGTGAGCCATGTGTGCTGGCCCTCCGGAGTGCGTGAACTTGTCGGGGACTTCGCAGTTGGTATCATACCGCGCCACGGATAGGATTTGCACGCGCGCGACTGAACCAGTGGGCAGCTTCCTACTTGCGGCTCTAGCCGAAGTCTGACGCTAGCTTCCCACATTCCTTGCCGTGCCCGAGCCGTTTCGGGTCTTGTATACGCGGGAATTCAGTTCCATGATAGAGGAGAGTTTAATCTCCTAATGCCTAAGCGGATTGATCGAAGAGATTTTCTGCGAGCCGCGGGGCCGGCGGTCATTGCGGGACCGGAACTTGCCCGCGCAGCTCGGCCCTGGGCTCCGAAGCCAAACACAGAGCCGGCAACCGAAGCAGCGCCGCGGCTGCTCACCGGTTGCTGCGCTTACTCTTACAGCAAGCTCCTCGGCGCCGGTAAGATGACCATGGAGGAGGTCATTCGAAAGGCTGTCGAGCTTGGCATTGATGGTGTCGACATGACCGGATATTGGTTCAAATCCACCGACCCTGCCTACCTGGCTTCGCTCCGGCATTTGGCATTCAAAAACGGCGTATGTTTTTCCGGCGCAGCCATTGGAGCCAGCACCGTGCAAGCGGAACCGGGCAAGCGCGCTCAGGTCCTGGAGGAAATCAAGAAATGGGTGGATGTGACCGAATCTCTTGGGGCGCCCCACTTGCGTGTGTTCGCGGGCAAACTCCCGGCGGGAGCCACCATTCAGCAAGCAGTAGAATGGACGGTGGATACGTTGAAGGCCGCCTGCGAATACGCGGGAAAGAAAGGCATCACTCTCGGAATGGAAGACCACGAGGGAATTACGCAGAACTCGGATGCGTGTTTAGAGATCGTTCATCGCGTCGGCTCGCCTTTTTTCGGCATCAATCTCGACATCACCAATTTCATTGCCACTGCGAAAGCCGATGCTTACGCGCAAATCGAAGCCACAGCCCCTTACGCCACGCATACGCACGTCCGCGACCGCTTCGCAGACGGGCAAGCCGTGGACCTCGACCGCGTGTGGCAGATTTTTGCACGGGCCAATTACAAAGGCTTCATGTCCGCGGAATATGAAGGTGAAGAGGATCCTTCCGCGGGCGTGCCCAAGTTGGTCGACAAAATCAAAGCCCTTTGCAGGAAATATTCCTCAGTTTGACCTATAGGAGCTAAGCTATGCTAAATCGCCGCAGTTTCATCCATCAACTTACCGGAGGTGCCGCCGCCCTCGCAGGCTCGTCGATGCTCCCGCCGGCTCGCGTCCTCGGCGCCAACGACCGCGTCCGCTTCGGCCTCATTGGCGCCGGCGGCCGGGGAACGGCTATCTTCAAAGCCGCTCTGCAAGCGCCCAATACCCAGCCCATCGCAGTCGCCGACGTTTATTCACGCCCCCTGGACGCTGTGAAGCGCATCGTTCCGGCGATTCAGACCTACACCGACTTCCGCCGTTTGCTCGACGATAAGTCCATCGATGCCGTGCTCATCGCCACTCCCCAGCACCAGCATGCCCGCAACTTCATCCCCGCCATTCAAGCAGGCAAAGACGTGTACCAGGAAAAGACCATGGCCTTTAACCCCGACCATGCGCGCCGTATGCGCCGCGCGTTGCAAGGGTCGAATCGCGTGGTTCAGGTTGGCATCCAGTCCGTGAGCGGAAACGCCTTCGAGCGCGCGCGTGAACTCTCCACGCCGGATCGCCTAGGAACCATCACTGCAGTTCATACGCATCATTATCGCAACAGCCCCTACGGCGGATGGAAAAGGGCGATTCCGACTGACTGTAACCTCGAACACATTGCTTGGAAAGAGTTCGAAGGAGAGGCTGCGCCGCACGACTTCGATCCTCAGCGCTTCATGAATTGGCGGTTTTTCTGGGATTATTCCGGCGGAAACGTTTTTGAGAACATGGTCCACCAGGTAGGGTTTTGGTACAAAGTGCTCGGGCTCAAGATTCCGCGCCGCGTCACCATGGCTGGCTATAACTATCTTTCTCCAGAGATGGAAGTTCCCGACACCATGAATGTCTGCATGGATCAGCCGGAGAATCTGATGTTCACGTGGAATTCGGTGTTCGGCAACAACTACTACGGCGAAGACGGAAACGACCTGGCACTGGGGAACAAAGGAACCGTGATACGTGTTGTGGACAGCGTGAACTATCTGCCGCAAAGCCATCACGCCGCACAAAAAACTCAAGCCACCTCATCGGTCGGGGGCGAGGCCAACATCGTCGGCTCGGATGAAAACGATACCGAAGCCCACATGCGTAATTTCTTTGATTGTGTCCGCAGCCGCAAAGAACCCAACTGCCCCTTCGAGCTAGGCTACAGTTCCGCGATCGCCTGCCAGATGGCTATCGCTTCACTGCGCCAGGGACGCACCGTCAAATGGGACGCCGAAAAAGAGGACATCGTTTGAAGCTTTGGCCATCATCAGCAGAAGGATCGCCGTAGTTCCCGAGCTATTTGAGGCCAACTTCACTACTCACGATAGGTTGAGCCCCGCTCCGCCGCCACTCATCCTGGGTAAGAGCCGTATCCGTAGACGCGCTCGTACGGGTCTGTGCGGGGGGCGATCAGTGATGGTCGTCCCTACCGCGACAGTTAGCAGCTCGCCCGTTGGGTTAGTACCGAGAAACGCGCTTGTGGCGACCACTGTAGCGTTTTCTTTGCTGGCAGCGAGCAGTTTTCTTCGAACCAGCCAGCTCACCGCAGTTTGCGCCGAACTCTTCGACAGTCCAACCGACTCGGCCAATTTGTCGGCATTCCGGTTCACAATCAGGGCGTTTCGTTGAAGTTCTATACGGAAGCACTGGGGCTGAAGATAGTCACCGATTCATGCAGATCTTTGCAACTCGCCTCGCGGAGCTCCGCGCGTTCGCCAAGAAGCTGCCGAAGCACGCAGCTCCGAATGCACTGCTATGGATCTCCTACCCAAAGAAAACATCGAAGACCGGCAGCGATCTCAGTCGCGACGTAATCCGCGAAGCGATGAATAGCACGGGATGGCGCGCCGTGTCCATCGCGGCCATCGATGAAGTCTGGTCCGCATTGCGCTTCCGCCCGGCAGCCCATGTAGGCTCCCGCTCGAAGCGCGGTCCGGGCTGAAACCAGAACGCAAGACTTCGATTTCCGAATCGTCGGCCAGGCGGAAACTAACCTGTACAGGCCGTCAATTTGGTTCTAGACGCGGAGCGGCGGGCCTTGCCAGACTCTTGGCTATGCACATCAAGCCATTTCGCATCGAACAGTACTTCGGAAAATACGAATTCTCCGCCAAGTACTTGCTATCGAGTTCCGACGCCGAATCCCGCACCATTCAGGAACTGCTCGAGTTGGAATTGAGCTCTCAAGAAAAATTCTTGCAGCACTGGTGCGGGTATACGGAATCGCCGGGAGCGCCTGCTTTACGGGAGGTGATCTCCGGAATCTATCAAGGAATCAAGGCCAAAGATGTTCTTGTCGTGGCTGCGGCCGAGGAAGCTATTTTTGTTTTGTATCACGCGTTAGTTTCCCCCGGCGATCACGTCATTGTCGAGACGCCTTGCTACGAAAGCGCCCTCGAAGTCGCGCGCAGCACTGGAGCGCAAGTCAGCGAGTGGCGCCGCTGTTACGAAAACGGCTGGGCGCACGATCTTGCTGCTCTCGAAAAACTTCTTCAGCCGAACACGAAAATCATCTATATCAACACGCCGCACAATCCGACGGGACTTCTCATGCCTGCGGGCACCTTCCAGCAAGTCATGAAGCTCGCCGCCAGCCGTGGAATTATCGTTTTTTGCGACGAAGTCTACCGCGAGCTCGAACACGATCCCGCCTCGCGCCTTCCGGCTGCTTGCGAAATCTACGAACGCGCGGTCAGCTTGGGTTCCATGAGCAAGACCTACGGCCTGCCCGGCCTTCGCCTCGGCTGGCTTGTCTGCAAGGACGCAGAAATCCTGGAGCGCTGCCTCGAATTCAGGTACTACACCACGATTTGCAACAGCGCCCCCAGTGAATTCCTTACGGCCCTGGCGCTGCGTCATCGCGAAGTCCTGATCCGGCGCAACCGCGAAATCGTGCTCCGCAACATGGTTCTTCTGGAGGCTTTCTTGCGGCAACGTTCGAATCTCTTCGAATGGGTCAAGCCCAACGCCAGCACCATCGGCTTCATGCACTACAAGCCCGGGCGCGATGTGCTTTCTTTTTGTGAGGACGCCGTGAAAAACGCGGGAGTCTTACTCCTGCCGGGCAGCGTTTACGACCAGCCGCGCCACATTCGCTTCGGCTACGGCCGCAAAAACATGCCGGAAGCTCTGGCGCAATTCGGCGCTTACCTCGACGCCCATTCTTAAACAGCGCTCCACTGTGCGGCCCTCTTCCTGCGCCGTCTCTGGCCGGCAAGTGAAATACGCGGTGGAAAAAAGAGCGAAGAAAACAGAATGGGAAAAAGAGCGGGCGGAAGCAATGAGGAGGGGGAAACAAAACAGGGACTGGGAAAACCAATCCGTCCCACCGGAAACGTTCTCCCCTGCGAGCCTTACTTCTGACCTTTAATCCCGAGCTTCGAACTTCTAGCCTATGCCGCGCCCATGGCTCGCCGTTGCTGGAAGCATTCACGGCAAAAAACCGGCCGCCCTTGCGTTGGCCGGAAAGGCACCGTGGTTTCTTTCCCGCATTGCGAGCAATTGGTTTTTGTTTCTGCGCGCGCCGGAGCGGTGTGCCCACCGCCGCCTTCCGCTCGTTTTGCCTTGCACGCTTTGCAGCGCTTCGGTTCGTTCTTGAATCCCTTGTCGGCGAAAAACATTTGCTCGCCGGCAGTGAACACGAACTCCGCACCGCATTCCGAACACTTCAACACCTTATCGTGGTATTCCATTGAGGCGCTCTCCCCTGGTTCCCGTACGGGCAGGGGTTTGGGAGGACTTTGCACCTCAGAGCCAAGATGCTTGAGGAGACCAGTATCCGGGGACGCCGGGCGCGGATCCCTTGGGCCTGCGGGTACGAAGCTGCGTACAACACCCAAACGTTCTAGCCTAACGGGGGCCTGATTCTCGGAAGTTTTGCGCCTGGCAACGACGGATAACGGAAGGGCGGTCCACGCTGAAGGACCGCCCCCGGTGATTACTCCGATTCCCGCCGCTGCTTCTTGCGCAATCGCTTCCGCGAAAGCGCTTCTTTGGCCCGGCGCTTCTCGCCGGGCTTCATATAGAAACTATGCTTCTTGATCTCCTTGATGATGTCTTCCTGTTGCACCTTGCGCTTAAAACGCCGCAGTGCATTTTCCAGAGATTCATTCTCCTGGATGATGACTTCTGCCACTTTATAAATTCACCCCCAATCCGGTTCGGATTGGAAACTTGCGGAGCCTCTTGCCAGCTATGCTGCGGCCGGCTCATTACGTCTTCGAGCACCGCCCCTGTTCTTTATTATCGCACGATTGTCGCCGTATTGGCCGTCCTACAGACGCACCCTGAAAGGTAGCTGGCTTCTTCTAATCAATTCGCGGCTTGTAGTCAAGGTTTCTTTGTAATATTACTAGGGTTTTGTAGGTACTAAGACCCTCTGATAATCACCCTGCAAATATAGTGACGCAGATATAACAATTTGCCAGTGCCATATCATGCCGAGTCTCGTCTCCTTCCTCTTTCTGGCCTCCTTTCTGGAGAGTCTGCTTGTCCAATTGCTGGTTTCTGCTGTTAGAATGAGCCGCTTCTACATCCGCGTCGCGGGAGCCGGCTCATGTCCGATATACCCATGCGCGATACCATCGCCGTACTTCTTGCCGGGGGCCAGGGGGAGCGCCTTTGGCCGCTCACACGCGACCGCGCCAAGCCTGCCGTTCCCTTTGGTGCGCTTTATCGCATCATCGACATCACACTCTCTAACTGCATCAACTCGGACCTTCGCCGCGTTTTCATCCTTACCCAGTACAAGGCGCTCAGCCTGAACCGCCACATTCGGGCGGGCTGGTCACCGCTTGCGGGGCTCGGCGAATACATCGAAGTGATTCCTCCGCAGATGCGCGTCTCGCAATCCTGGTATCAGGGCACGGCCGACGCCGTCTATCAGAACATCTACTCGATCGGCAGCGAGCGCTCGAAATTTGTTTTCATCCTCTCCGGCGACCACATTTACAAGATGAATTACGCCAAGATGCTTCAGCAGCACATCGACTCCGGCGCTGATGTCACCGTTGCCACTATACAGATTCCTGTCGCGCAAGCGGCCCGCCAGTTTGGCGTCATCGAAGTGGACAAGGACTGGCGCATTGTCGGCTTCGAGGAAAAGCCGGCCGCCCCCAAGGAATCGCCGCACCACGCCGGCCACTGCAACGCATCGATGGGAGTCTATATTTTCAATACGCAGCTTATGATTCCCATGCTTCTGGCGGATTCCGAGGACCCCAAATCCAGCCATGATTTCGGCAAGGACATCCTTCCGCGCATCATTTCGAAACACCGCGTCTTTGCTTACAACTTTGTGGATGAAAATGCCAAGGACGCGCTGTACTGGCGCGACGTCGGCACGCTCGACGCCTACTACGAAGCCAACATGGATCTGGTCAGCGTCTCGCCGGTTTTCAATTTATATGACAAGGAATGGCCGCTGCGCACCTGGCAGCACCAATATCCGCCTGCAAAATTTGTCTTCGCCGATCCCGAGCGCATGGGCGTGGCGACCGATTCCATCGTCGCCGGCGGCTCGGTGATCTCCGGGGGCCGCGTGCACAAGTCAGTGATTGGAAATGACGTGCGCGTCAACAGCTACTGCGAAGTCTCCGAATCCATCATCTACAATCACGTGAATATCGGCCGGCACTCGCGCATCCGCCGCGCCATCATTGACCGCCACGTCAGCCTTCCCGAGCACACCGAGATCGGCTATGACACGGAAGCCGACCGCCGCCGCTACCACGTCACTGATTCCGGCATCGTCATCGTCGTGCGCCAGGAATCCCTCATCGAAGAACCCGAATCGGCGTAGCCCGCTCCTTTCGCCTCTTGCCTAGTCACGAATCCATAATGGCAATGACGCCTGAGCGCATTCTTCCAGCAGCTTTTGGTCATTCACAGAGAAAGCGTCGGCGCGCTCACTTTCCACGTCAATCGTTCCAATCACCGTTCCACTTTGTGGATCAAGAATTGGCACGATGATTTCCGAGAGCGTGCTGCCGAACGCGGTCAGGTAGCGCGGGTCTTTCCTCACATCAGCCACAATGACAGTCGTTTTTTCTCGGATGGCGGCGCCCGTCAGTCCCTTCGTGATGGGAAACGTCGGGTACGCCGGCGCTCCCGGCCCGCTGTAGGCAATGATCGATACGGCCTCTTTGCCCACGCCGTACACGCCGGTCCAACGGTAATTTCCCAGGCTCCGCACCGCCTCGGCGAGTTGTTTGGCTCGCTCAGTGCGATCCCCGCTTGCCGTGACAATTGAACGAATCCTCTTCAAAGTCTCATCGGCGCCGCTCATCGAGGCTGTCTCTCCGATCCGTAAGTGTGCTGTCCCGGTTCCATTTTAGGAAGAAAGTGGGTACGCCCGGTAGTTTTTGAAGTCGCACACAAAGGGGTTAGAGGATACGGAACTTGGAAGAATATGCGGAAGACTGGAAGTTGACCCGTGGGGACTTCTGAGAGTCGGGACGCAGCTACCCCCATACCCGCGGTACTGTTGGATGGTTATCAAAGGAAAGGTCTTGCAAATTGGTCAGTTTGTAATTGGTTGAAAAGAAAGGGAGGGCAAAGTGCTTAATGAGTGGGCTAGCGGTACGAGGGGCACCGTGAAGGAGCGGCTGAAAATCACACTGAATGTTACCACAAAGTATACTAGTCGCCAAGGAATTTCTAAGTGCTTTGGATGCTGAAGGTTGGGAGAGTAACCCTAAGGGCGGTTCGGCGAAGAAGGCTGCACGGCTTCGAGTCCTACCTCGCCTTCCTGCTTGGATCCTGGCTTGCCGACCCATATCACGTTACAGCGAATGGCGTTCAGCTCATCGTCGCTAGGGATGACCTCGACGACTTGTCCACGCTTGAGCCGGAAACCGCCCCGGAGCCGGAACCCGTCGGGAGAGCGGTCCACAATCAGGCAGGGAACCCTTTGGGGGTGGGAACCGAGGTTGACAACAACGCTGGCTCCCTTCTTTACGACGACCCGCTTGGATCGGCGACCTTCGTGCTCAAAAAGGGTGGGCACGGTTTTATCCTCGAGACTGATTTTCCACATGTCAAGCATATTGAATAGGCGGCAGAACAATGGGCATCAGGTGAATACCTGTATTGTGCATGTGAAGTAAACGGGGGCGCAATCAGCTTCTCAAGCGAATGAACCGCGAGGGGAAATTGAGAGTCATTTGCCGAAGCGCTTCTGATGACGCTCGAGCAGTAGTTGCTCTAGGGAATCGGAGACAGAAAAGCCGCTCCGCCTTAAATCTTGGAGAACGCAGGGAAAATCGTTCAAAAGCCCCAGCTTGTCGAGCCGTTCCAGGACGCCGAGCGTCCCGGAAACGGGAAGATTGCGGCTTAGGGCGACGGCTCGACCGGTTTGTTCATCCATCAGAAGCACATCGGACCGCAGGCTTTCAGCCAGCGCGATGGCTTCTCGCTCGCCTCGATGCAAAGTCACAGAAAACTTGGAGACAGGTGCATCTGCCACATTACGGACCTCCATCCAAGCAGGGAGGGATGACATCCAGTGACGGACAGGTTCCGGTGTTTTTTCGTCGGTCAGCTCTTCGTAAACGGCAGTGGGAATGAAGACCTTTTCAAACAACTGGCCTAAGAGACTCTCGATCTTGATGGCGATGAGATACCGCAAGGGAGTTGTATTGGAGACAGCAATCATGCCGCGGACAGGCTAGCGCTTAGGATGATGGTAAGCGGCATCGAAGACGGAAGCCTCGCGGTCGAGATCAGACGTTTCCATCGCCGAGAGAGGGACCTGATGGCGGCCCAAGAAATCCTCCGCCTCGACGCGCGACAAACCAAGCATTTCGGACAATTGGTAGAGCGTCAGAGTCCGGTCGCGGTAGCCCTGAACAGCGAGCGCTTCGAGGGCGTGGCGTGACACGTCACGCCCGTCCGTGGAGAGCCGACGAGCCACATCATCAGGTATGTGCAGGGTCACTTCCATAGTTTGAAGTTTAACATGAGGGGCAGGGCCGCTCACGCTCTAAAAGGCAAATCTGCGAAATGGACCGGAGCGCGCAGAGCGGTAGCGCCACCTTCCTTGGACATCACTGATAAAAACTGGCACTAAAACTCAGCCACAAATTACGGTCCGACTCTCTCGCTCTGCTACAATCTTTAGTTCAAATTTCGCCGAGGAGACACGCTACGCCATGTCCGCCAAGATTACGAAAGTTCATGCCCGGCAGGTTCTGGATTCCCGGGGCAACCCCACGGTAGAGGCCGACGTGTACGCCCGAGACGGCGTGCACGGGCGTGCCGCGGTTCCTTCCGGCGCTTCCACGGGCGAGCATGAGGCGCTGGAGCTGCGTGATGGAGACAAGTCCAAATATCTGGGCAAAGGCGTCCTGAAAGCTGTTGGCAACGTGAACGGCGAAATTGCCAAGGCTGTCGCGGGACTGGATGCGGGCGACCAGCGCGCGCTGGACAAGCGCATGATCGAGCTGGACGGCACGCCTACGAAATCGCGCCTAGGCGCCAATGCCATTCTCGCCGTCTCGATGGCGGCTGCCCGCGCGGCAGCGGCGGTGCAAAACGTGCCGCTGTACAAATACCTGGCGCGTTATTCCTCGGATACTTCCGCGAATTTTTTGCCGTGCCCGATGATGAACATCCTGAACGGCGGCGCGCACGCGGACAGCTCCGTGGACTTCCAGGAATTCATGGTCATGCCCGTGGGCGCGCCCAGTTTTTCGGAAGGGCTGCGCTGGGGCGTCGAAGTGTTTCACGCGCTCAAATCTGCCTTGAAGAAGCACGGCTACGCGACCGCCGTCGGCGACGAAGGCGGCTTTGCTCCGAGCTGCAAATCCAATGAAGAAGCGATCCAGATCGTTCTCGAAGCGATTGCTGCGGCGGGTTACAAGCCGGGCGAGCAGGTGAGCATCGCGCTTGATCCGGCCGCCAGCGAATTCTTTGACAAAGCGAGCGGCAAGTACGTGTTCAAGAAGTCCGACAAGTCCACGCATTCGAGCAGCCAAATGGCCACTTACTGGACCAAGTGGGCAGAGAAATACCCCATTGTGTCGATCGAAGACGGCATGGCGGAGGACGATTGGGCAGGCTGGAAATCGCTGACGGAATCCATCGGCAGCAAAACGTCAAAGAAGAAAATCCAACTGGTGGGCGACGACCTATTTGTCACTAACACGGCGCGGCTTTCGCGCGGCATCAAGGAAGGGATCGCCAACGCGATCCTTATCAAGCTGAATCAGATCGGCAGCGTGACGGAGACGATCGATGCCATCGAGCTGGCACGCAAATCCGGTTACCACTCCATCATTTCGCACCGCTCCGGAGAAACCGAGGATACTTTTATCGCGGACCTCGCTGTGGCAACGGCCGCCGGGCAAATCAAAACGGGCTCGGCAAGCCGCACCGACCGCATTGCCAAATACAATCAGCTGCTACGCATCGAGGAAGAGCTCGGCTCCGTGGCGCGCTTCAACGGCAAAGCGGCGCTGGGCTAAGCTGACGAAGACATAGCGAAGCCTGGTTGATGCAACTAGTAGCGCAGCTTTCGCATCCCACCGGCCCAGATGACTTTATTCAGGAGAGGCCCATGATGGTGAACGGCCGGCTTCTTGCGTTCCTCATCTCCGCATTGTTCGCTCTTCCGGCGGGCACAGAACCTTGGGACAAACCGCCAGAACAGTGGGACCTCGCGGATTCTTACAAGATTCTCCGCGATTCGCCCTGGACTCCGTCGGTGACGAAGTTAGAAGCAAACTTTACGCAGCGGCACACCGACAAACTCACTGGCCGGGTGATTGATTCGCCGAGCAACACCACGGATACTCCGCTAATTCGAGGCATGGAAGTCGGCCGTAACAAGCCGCTCCCAGCCTTGTCGATTTTGTGGTGGTCATCAAAAACCGTCAGACTCGCTCAGAGGCGCCTGGTTGAGCTTAGGAACTCACGCAAGGCACCGCGGACCCAAGTCGAAACGTTGCCCGATTATGTGATTGCGATTGAGGGCAGCGAGCCGCTGCGCATTTTCCAGGGCGCCAAAGAGGATTTGCACGAAACGGTTTTCCTGGTTCTGGATGAAGGGCTCACGCTGGATCTTGAGCAAGTGAAGTTCGTGGAAGCGACGGATGATACCGCCGCGCGTGTGGAGTTTCATTTTCCCCGGGAAGTAGAAGGTCATGCTGCGATCGATCCGCAGTCGGAGAAAATCGAGTTTCATTGCAAAGCTGAGGCGAAAACTCCGCGCCCGGGCCGGCAAAACGCGCTCTCCATCCGGTCGCAATTTCATCCTCGAGCTATGCGCGCCAACGGAGCGCCCGACCTGTGATTTGGGCTTGCGCGATACAGATTCGATTTTTGCCATCCAGAATCGTGCGAAGCCATTGACACGACGCGGCGTTCTTTCTAGCAAAGGTCCTGCAGTGCAACGCGCTCGTTCCTGGATGTAAGTTCGAAGCGCGCGGCATCTGTCAAGAGGAAGTGATCGCCGAATTCGCGGACCGCATCGCGACGGCGCACAACATGTTGGAGATCTCGGACGAGATTCTGGCGATGATCAGCAAAGCGATTCAGGAGAAAGGGCGCGTTCGCACGCGGTTTGCACGCGCGTAATTGTTCCCACTATGGTCCAGACACAGTGGCGAGACTCGGCAGTCTCTTTTTGCGCGAAACAATGTCCGCTTTGCCGCGTTAGGACGCTTTTGGAGAGACTGCTCTGAAGTGCGAGGAGATTACAAGCCGGGTCCGTAATAGCGGAAGTGTCCGGTGATTCTCCATTGGAACAAGACATCTTCCCTTTTCGGGCCCCGCCCGATGTGGTGCACAAATGAGGTGGCGGTTACGCTCCGCCGATGTTTCTTCCACAACAATGCCGATGTGGGGAACTCCGCCGCCAAGGTCCCAGGTAACCAGATCGCCGGGCAAATAATCTTTTGCTTGTTCGGTGATGGGCAGTGTTTCTCCCTTGCGGCTGAAAAATATCATCAAGTTTGGCACTCGCCGATGATCGATGTTTGTGTCGGGATGCGAAGTAAGCCATCGCCAGCGGCGCGGGTAGGCTGAAAAGCTCTTCTCCACGCCCTCGTGAACTTCTTTTTGCAAATCGACGCCCACCGCATGATAGGAGCGAATCACTTCATCCGTGCATACGCCGAATTCTAGCAGCCTTCCGCTTTTCCTCGCCTCCACAATTACCTTGGCGGCTATTTGCCAAAGTACTATTGACACGCTCCGCTGCCAGGCCTAACTTCGCACTCGCTTTCCATCTTCTTTCTTTGTTTCGTTTGAGGGGGGACCAGTATGACGAAAGTCCTTAATTGCCATGAGCTCGTTCCCGGGTGCAAGTTCGAAGCGCGCGGAACCTGCGACGAGGAAGTGATCGCCGAGTTCGCTGACCACATCGCCACAGTGCATAACATGGTTGAAATCTCTGATGAGATCCTGGCGATGGTGTGTAAGGCGATTCACGAAGAGGTTCGCATGCGCACCGCCCGCGCGTAAGTCTCTTCGCGTGCTCGGCTCGCTAGGGGAAGAGCGCCCCGCTCTTTTGATAAGCTGCGTGCATGTCCGCCTCAGTAGGTCCTGAGTCCGCATCAAAAGGTTTCTCCATTCGTGTTGCCCAGCCCAACGATGTGCCCGAGCTTGTCCGCCTGATCAATGCGGCGTTTGTCGTCGAACAGCCGTTCATTGAAGGCGAGCGCATCGATCCTGAGGGTGTTCGTGGTTACCTGGAAAAAGGGAAGTTCCTTGTTGCGGAAGACCCGGTTGGCCTTGCGGGATGCATCTATGTCGAACTCGGGGGCGAGCGCGGCTATCTGGGGCTGCTGGGCGTTGCTCCACCGCGGCAAGGCACTGGCGTGGGCCGCAAGCTGATGGAGGCTGCCGAGAATTACTCTCGGGCTGCCGGTTGCCGCGCCATCGATCTCCGCATCATCAGTCCTCGCACGTCGCTTGCGGCGTTTTACACGCAGCTAGGATATGCGCAGACGGGAACCGCTCCATTTGCAACAGATGTTCGGGTCAAAGTGCCCTGCCACTACATTCTCATGTCGAAATCGTTGTCCTGAAACTTCTTGTCTAGCGGAGAGCGGGCGGGGCAAGCCCCGCCCCTACATTCTCAAGAACAAATCGTTGTCCTGAAACTTCTTGTCTAGCGGAGAGCGGGCGGGGCAAGCCCCGCCCCTACATTCTCAAGAACCAATTTCTGCCCTGAAACAAAACAGCTCCCTTCCGGCGGCAGGCAGGCCCCCGCCCCGGGCCGCGGAAGACCGCGACCCGTGCGTCGGGGATGCCAGTTTAGGTAGTCGGGGTTCGGAGCCCATACAGGGTCTCCCGGCTTTCCAATGGCCAGCGCTTTCAGGCAGAATACGGGCGCTCGTCTAAGGGGGAATCGTGTTCCGTCGCACTGTGTTTGCCTCGATTGTTTTTGCTTGCTTATCGTTTGCGCCTGCCGGCCATCACGTTATCGCCGAGGAGCAGCCTCTGTATGGTTATTCGGCGCAATCGTCGCAAGCCGAACGGCAGTGGGAAGAGAAGCTGCGCGCCATTCCGAGTCCGGAGAATCTGCGCGCATACATGGAGCGGCTCGCTGCGCATCCGCACCATGTTGGTTCGCCTTACGACAAGCAGAACGCGGACTGGATCCTCGCAAAGTTCAAAGAATTTGGTCTGGACGCGCACATCGAGCAGTTTGATGTGCTCTTCCCAACGCCCAAGGAGCGCGCCGTGGAACTTGTTGAGGGCGGCCCTAAATTTGCCGCCAAGCTGCAAGAGCCGACGCTTCCGCAGGATCCCACTTCGAATCAACAAGCGGAGCAGCTCCCCACGTATAACGCGTATTCCATCGATGGCGACGTGACGGCACCGCTGGTCTATGTGAATTACGGCGTTCCGGAAGATTACGAGCAGCTCGAGCGCATGGGCGTGTCAGTGAAGGGAAAGATTGTCATCGCGCGCTATTTTCATTCCTGGCGCGGCATCAAGCCGAAGGTTGCCGCGGAGCACGGCGCCGTGGGGTGCTTGATTTATTCCGATCCGCATGAGGATGGTTTTGTCGAAGGAGAGACGTTTCCTGCTGGACCTTATCGGCCGCTCGATGGTGTGCAGCGCGGCAGCGTCGCGGACATGCCGCTTTATCCGGGCGACCCGTTGACGCCGGGAGTGGGCGCGACCAAAGACGCGAAGAGATTGAAAGTGGAGGAAGCGCCGACGATTACGAAGATTCCGGTGCTGCCGATTTCATACGCGGACGCGCAGCCGTTGCTCGCGGCGCTGAAGGGGCGCGTGGCTCCAGAGGATTGGCGAGGCGGTTTGGGGATTACTTATCATGTGGGGCCGGGGCCGGCGAAAGTGCACCTGAAAGTGAAATCGAATTGGGACATCAAGCCGCTCTACGATGTGATCGGAAAAATTCCGGGCTCGACGTTTCCCGACGAATGGGTGATTCGCGGGAACCATCACGATGGCTGGGTGAACGGCGCGGAAGATCCCGTTTCGGGGCAAATCGCGATTCTGGAAGAGGCGCGGGCGCTCGGCGAATTGGTCAAAGCCGGCTGGAAGCCGAAGCGAACGATTATTTATTGCGCATGGTGAGGTGGAAGGATCGCACACGCTGGAGAAATTCAGTAACGACGTCGCCCGCGATATCACCGACCCGGAGACAAAACTCAGTGTTTGGAAGCGCGACCGGCTTCATAAGATCGCCAATGCGAAAACCACAGAGCAGCGCGAAGAAGTCCGCACACGCGCAGACCTTCGGATTCCCGCGCTGGGCTCCGGATCGGACTACACGGCATTCCTGCAGCACGACGGCGTGGCCTCGCTGAATTTCGGTTTTGGCGGGGAAGACGGCGGCGGGATCTACCATTCGATTTACGACGATTTTTACTGGTACACACACTTCAGCGATACGGAATTTGTTTATTGTCGCGCGCTGGCGCAGGCGGCCGGCACCGCCATGATGCGGATGGCGGACGCTGATGTGCTGCCGTTCGAATTCGGGGATTTTGCGGATACAGTGCAGGCTTACCTCAAGGAGCTGAAAGCCCTTGCGCAAAAGACGCAGGACCAGATTCGCGAACGCAACCGCGAGATCGATGAAGGCGTTTTTCAGGCCACCAACGAACCCAAGCGCCCGCTCGTCCCGCCCTCGGCGGAAGCCGTTCCGCCCCATTTGAATTTTGCGCCGCTAGAAAACGCGGTCGAAGTGTTGAAACGCAGCGCCGAGGAGTATCGCAAAGCATTGGAACAGGTCAATGCCAAGGGCAGCGCGGCCCCGGCATCTGCATCACTCGCGGAAGTGAACAAGCTGCTGATCGAAAGCGAACGTCGACTGACCAACGCCGAGGGGTTGCCCAACCGGCCGTGGTTCAAACATCAACTCTATGCACCCGGTTTTTACACGGGGTATGCGGTGAAGACGGTTCCTGCCGTGCGCGAAGCGATTGAACTGAAGCAATGGAAGCAGGCGGATGAGGCAATCGTGGTCGTGGCGCGTGTGCTGGAGAATGAGGCGACGCTGATTTCTTCCGCCGCGCAGAAGCTGGCGACCGCTCACTGAGGGGAGGCTTCAACGTTTGAAGTTTTGTAAGTACTGCGGCAGAGGAATTGCTGGGTCGCAGCCCTCGTCGCGAATCGGCGCGTCTGCGGCGACATGGAAGGGAATCACCCCGGCCCAGACGGGCAAGGCGTAGTCCGCGTCGTCGTCTATGGGCGGGCCGCTGCGAACCTTGGCGGAAACTTCCGTCAGCGGCAAACGCAGAATGTTGGTGGCCTTCAATTCTTTTTCGTTGGGTTGGCGCGCGTCGTTCCAGCGGCCGGGAAGAATCTTGTCGGTGAAGGCGTGCAGCGCTCCGAGTTTTTCTGTTGGCGCATCGACGATCATCGCTTTGCCGAGAGCAACGACAGAGCGGTAATTCATGGAGTGGTTGAAGACGGAGCGAGCGAGAACGAATCCATCCGCTAGCGTCACCGTGATGCAGACGGGAATTCCCTCACCGAGATTTCGCAGCATACGACTGGCGGCCGAGCCGTGAAAATATATGGCCTCGCCCACGCGCGCAAATAGCGTGGGAATGACATAAGGCTGGCCATCGACGGAAAAGCCGACGTGGCACACAAATCCTTCGTCGAGAATCTTGTAAATGCTCTCGCGGTCGTAGACGCCACGCTGCGGCTCGCGCACCACGCGAGTGCGCTCTGTCGGCGGAACAATTTCGGACACGATGCACCTCTGATAGAAACGTGGCGCGGAACCAGCTCGCTTCGCGGCCGTTCGTTTGATTTATAGCCGGCGCCACGGCGGCATGTGTAAATGCAGATGAAATGATGCTATCACGCGAAGGGATGCAAATCGGCGTGACCGGGTTCCCGACGTACAGAAAACCATTGCCAAATTGGCAGAAGTCGTTGGCGCAAGTGATTCGAGCTTGGCCGCTACAAAGCGTGCGATGCCTATGAGAGACTACTTTGTTCGAGAGAGTGATTTCTCGATGGAAAGCAGACCATGAGCACACCGGCGGTACAGGGAACGGAAAGCAAGGCATTTGATATTGCTTGGGTGAGGGAACAATTTCCTTCGCTGCAATTGCAGGTAAACGGGCGCGCGGCGGCGTTTCTCGATGGACCGGCCGGCACGCAGGTTCCGAAACAGGTCATCGAAGCAATTCAGAATTATTTTCTGAATGCGAATGCGAACACTTGCGGCGCCTTCGAAACGAGCCGTCGAAACGATGCGATGATTGCAGGTGCGCGCGAGGCGATGGCGGATTTTTTCAACTGCAGCCCCAGTGAAGTCGTCTTCGGGCAGAACATGACCACCATCACCTTTGCGCTGGCGCGCGCGATTGGGCGGGAGCTGAAAGCGGGAGATGAAATCGTAGTGACCACGCTCGACCACGATGCAAACGTGGCGCCGTGGCGCGCCCTCGAGGAAAAGGACGTAGTGATTCGGCAAGTGGATATTCGCGAAGAGGATTGCACGTTGGACCTCGAAGACTTGAAACGCAACATTACCGGGAAAACCAAGCTAGTGGCAGTGGGCTACGCATCAAACATGGCCGGGACGATCAATCCAGTGGCGGAGATCACCAAGATGGCGCACACGGCAGGAGCGCTGATGTTCGTGGATGCCGTGCATTACGCCCCACATGGGTTGATCGACGTGAAGGCGCTGGACTGTGATTTTCTGGCGTGCTCGCCTTACAAATTCTTCGGGCCGCACATGGGGACGCTTTATGGGAAGCAGGAGCATTTGCGCCGGTTCAAGCCATACAAGGTTCGGCCAGCGAGCGATGCCATTCCCGATTGTTGGGAGACGGGGACGCAAGTACAGGAGTTAATCGCTGGAATCGGTGCGGCTGTCGATTACATTGCAGGAGTAGGGAAGCACTACGATTCGAACGCGAAAAACCGGCGAGCGGCATTACAGGCGGCTTATCGCGCGACAGTGCCCTACGAACGAACACTGCTGACGAAACTTCTGGAAGGCCTGCAAAGCATTCGCGAGGTGAAAGTTTACGGAATCACCGATCCGAAACGCTTTGGTGAGCGCTGCGCCACGATCTCCTTGTGGATCGGTGAGCACCATCCGACGGAGATCGCGAAGTTCCTTGGCGATCGCGGCATTTTCACCTGGGACGGAAATTTCTACGCCATGAATCTTTCCGAACGTCTGGGAGTGGAGCCAAAAGGCGGCGTACTGCGCATCGGGCTGGTGCACTACAACACGGCGGACGAGGTGGAACGTTTGTTGAAAGCACTAAGAGAATTTTCTGCACGCTAGGACGTGCCGCCCCGAGTCCTGAAAAGACAAATTTACATCGAACGAGAACCATGACCAAACGACCGAAACCGATTGTATTGACCGTGTTGGATGGATGGGGATACCGCGCGGAGACCAAGGGAAACGCCATCGCTTTGGCTCGGAAACCAGCTTACGACGAGCTGATTCGCAATTTTCCAAGCACACTGATTCACACCTCGGGCCCCTTCGTGGGTTTGCCTGAAGGGCAAATGGGCAACAGCGAGGTCGGCCACATGAACATGGGCGCGGGACGAATCGTGCACATGGATATCACGCGGATCGATTTGATGATCGCCAACAAGCAATTGCAAAACGTGCCGCTGTTTCAGCAGGCGGTGGAACGCGGGCGGCAGCGGCAACTGCACTTCCTGGGATTGCTGAGCGATGGCGGCGTGCACTCTCACATCAATCATTTGTTCGCGCTGTTGGAGATGGCCAAGCAGCAAAAAGTGGAAAAGGTATTTGTGCATTGTTTCATGGACGGCCGGGACACGCCGCCGAATAGCGGACGTGATTACCTGCGGCAATTGCAACAGAAGATGCGCGAGCTGGGCGTAGGCGAAATCGCGACGCTGGTGGGGCGCTATTACGCAATGGACCGCGACAACCGCTGGGAGCGCGTGGAACTGGCGTATCGCGCGCTGGTGCATGGGGAAGCGGAGACAAGGACCAGCGATCCGGTAGCTGCGCTGCAGCGGAGTTACGAGCAAGGCGTGACCGACGAATTTGTGAAACCAATCGTGGTGACGAAGGGTAGCGGGCCGGCGGCTACTCCTGTTGGGCTCATTCGCAGCGAGGACACGGTGATTTTCTACAATTTCCGCGCCGACCGCGCACGGCAAATGACGAAAGCGCTGGCAGAGCCGGGATTTGACAAGTTTGTGGATGAAAAGCGGCCGGAGAATCTTTTCTTCGTGGCGGTGACGCAGTATGAAAAAACGTGGCCGTGGCTGAAGTACGTCCTCGCGCCGGAAAAACTGGAGCATATCCTGGCGCAAGTGTTCGCGGAGTTGCAGTACAAGAATCTGCGCACGGCAGAGACGGAGAAGTACGCCCACGTGACCTATTTTTTCAATGGCGGCGTGGAAAAGCCGTTTGGCGGAGAAGAGCGGATTTTGGTGCCGTCACCGAAAGTGGCGACGTATGATTTGAAGCCGGAAATGTCCGCGGCGGGAATTACTGACACAGTGGTGAAAGCGATCGAGAAGGGCGAGTTCGACGCCATCATTATGAATTATGCGAACGCCGACATGGTGGGACATTCGGGGAAATTAGAAGCGGCGATCAAAGCGGTGGAAGCCGTGGACGCGGGGCTGGCGCGAATTTATCAGGCGATGAAGCCGCGCGGGGGAGTGTGGATTATCACCGCGGACCATGGAAACGCCGAAACGATGATCGATCCCGCGACCGGGGGGCCGCACACGTATCACACCACGAATCCGGTGCCGCTGATTCTGGTGCGCGAGGACGAAAAGGTGAAATTGAAGCGCGGCGGGTCGCTGCGGGACATTGCACCGACCATGCTGAGCGTGCTGGGGCAGCCGCGGCCGGCGGATATGACCGGCAACGATTTGCGCATTGTTTCATGACCTGCCAATGAAGCGCACAATGCCTGCTGAGACAAAACTGGTGATTTGCGTGTGGCACTCGTTTACGGAGTGGCGGCCGAAGCCGTTGATAGCGGAGGCGATTCGAAAGCGCTGGCCGGAGATGCGCGTCGTGCACCTGCCGGATTACGACAAATTGCCGGAGGAATTGCCGGACACCGACATTTTTGTAGGTTATTCGCTGCGCGCAAAGCAATTGAAGGACGCCAAGAAGCTCAAGTGGATTCATTCGACGGCTGCGGGAGTGGCGCAATTGATGTATCCCGAGCTGCGTGATTCGGGGATCCTGGTGACGAACCCGAGCGGTGTGTTTTCCGTGCCGATGGCGGAGCACACCATGGGATTGCTGCTGGCGCTGGCGCGAAATTTTCCGGATTCCGTGCGGCAGCAGGATCGCGCGAATTGGTCGCAACAGGAGTTGTGGGACAAGCCTCAGCACCTGACAGAAGTGAATGGGCAAGTGCTGCTGATTGTGGGTTATGGCTCGATCGGGCGGGAACTGGCGAAACGCGCGAAAGGGTTTGAGATGCGTGTGTGGGGAGTGACGCGCTCGGGCCAGGGAGACAGCGCGCACGCGGAGCGGATTTTTCCCGCCGCAAAACTGCACGAAGCGCTGCCCGGGGCGGATTACGTGGTGATTGCCGCACCGGAGACGGCGGAGACGAAACATCTTATTGGAGTGGCGGAGATGGCCAGGATGAAGCGCGGCGCGCGACTAATCAATGTGGGACGCGGGTCGTTGCTGGATGAAAAGGCGCTAATCAGCGCACTCGAGACCAGGGCGTTGGGCGGGGCGGCGATTGATGTGGCGGAAACGGAACCGCTGCCGGCGGACAGCCCGCTCTGGAAGGCGCCGAGCCTTTTTATCACGCCGCATACCAGCGCGTTGAGCGACCGGCTTTGGAAACGCCAGGCAGCGATTTTGGCGGAATTGCTGGAGAGGTGGTTTGATGGTAGAGAGATGCTCAACCAGGTGGATTTGGGGCGAGGATACTGAAGACGTTTTCAGTCGTGAGTTCTAAGTTCTAAGTAAGCTGTACCAGAAAGCCCAGGGCCGCTTTCGAAGAACACGAGGCCTTCACGGGAAAGCATTTGCCAAGACGCGACGGTTGAGATGCTTCGCTGCGCTCAGCATGACACGCGTTAGGATGGGTGAGTGGGAGACGCGCGTAATCTACAGCTCGATTCCGGTCCCTGAACTTGTAACTTGCAACTAGGACTAAAGGCCGTTGTCAGTCGCCGACGCCGGCTTTGGTGGCTTGATAGCCTTCGCGCGCGTAAACCTGAAATTTCTGCTTCTTTCCCTTCTGGTCGACGATCGTCAGCGGACCACCGTCGGGAGCGACGAGTTCCACTTTAACTTTGTGGAATTTGCCGTCTTTCGCGCCGCTGGAGGGTGTGAAAGAAATGCTGTACTGGTGGCGGAGAAAAGCGGCAACGCTGCGGAAAATGTCGGGGATTTCGCCGTCGAACTGTGGGAACCACGCGAATCCACCGGTTTGCTGCGAAAAAGTACGAAGCTGATTCTCGGCTTGCAGATAATCCATATGCGCGCCGAGAGAGCCGCGCGTTTCGAGAAAGTTCGTCCAGGTTTTACCCAAGCCGACGCAGAAGATGGGAACGTCACTTCCACGAAGAGCTTTCATTGTTTGATCGAGAGTGTGCTTGGAAAAGGTGTCCACACCGCTGGCTAGCAGAAGAATGGATTTTTTCCCTTTCACGTCCTTGAGGCGCTCGGTCGTCTCGATCAGCGCATCAAAAACATTGGATTCGCTGAAACCCGGGAAATAAAGATGGTAGATGGCGTTGCGGACTTCGTCTTTGTCTTGTGTAAAGTCCACCTCGATGCGAGTTTTCATGTCGAACGTTTCGAGAGCCACCCAGTCCTTCTGCTGCAGATTCGGGAAAAGGGCGTCAGCCCAGTATTTGGCATAAGCGGCGAACCAGCCGTACGCGTTTCCGCTGAATTGCATGAGCACGACCATGGTAATGGGTGCCTCAGTTGGCCCGAAATTGCTAATAGCTTGTGGCACGCCGTCATCCAGAACACGGAAATTCTCTTTTTTGAGGTTGGGGATGAGGTCGCCATGCTGCGTGGCAGCCACCACGTCGAGCGTCACGACGGGCACGTCAACGCTGATGCTGACGTCGGATTGCGGCGGTTGCTGTCCTGGGGCCGGAGTTTGCGGCGGCGTGGGTTTCTGTTGCTGCTGAGGCGGAGGAGGCCCGCCCTGCGGGCCGGTGGGAGCTTGAGCAAGAGCAGGCCGTTCACTGACCGGCATCAGCAGAAGAGCAGGCAAAGCCAAGAACAAAAGTTTCGAAGCCATTCGTCCCATCGTTCCTACCTCGTTAGCGCAGAAAAGTGCAATCCAACTGTATTCTCGTCTTCCTGCATCCCACGGCTCTGGCCAAGCGGTTGAGTTTAGGCAATGCGCCAGCAATGACCGGGCCGGGTCTCCATACCTGCATGTTAGTATGAAGCACGTTGGGTGCAAAACGTTAGCTGGCTGGTGCGGCCAGATGGTGGCCATTTCGCTGAGGAGGGTGGATTCGTGAATTGGAATGGGGTGGTGCAAGTTATCGCAGGGGCCGGGGCTCTGCTATTGGCTGCAAGCATTCCGGCGTCGGCGCAAGGAATCCCGCCAGCGGCGCCGGCGAGAGCGGCCAGTGGCTCTCCCCTGAATGACCCTCCGCCGATTGCGAGAGAGGCGCGCGGCTGGCTGGCGGACTTGATCAAGATCAACACCTCCAACCCGCCGGGGAACGAACAACTCGCGGCCATGTATGTAGCTGGAGTGCTGCAGAAGGAAGGGATCAAACCGGAAATGCTGGATCTGGCGCCGGGAAGAAGCGCGGTCGTAGCGCGTCTGCGCAGCTCGGTGGTGCCAGACCCCTCGAAATCGCTACTTCTGGTGGCCCATTTGGACGTGGTGCCGGTGGACAAGGGGCGGTGGACGGTCGATCCGTTCGGAGCGGTGATTAAGGACGGCTATATGTATGGCCGCGGCGCCATCGATGATAAAGGCATGCTGGCCGCGAACCTCGCGGTGTTCATTGGCTTGAAGCGGACGAACGCGCATCTGAACCGTGATGTGATTTTTCTGGCGACCGCTGATGAAGAACAGAGCGCAGACGCCAGCATCCGGATGCTCATTGCGAAATACTGGGACAAATTTGCGGCGGGCTTTGCGATCAACGAAGGCGGCAACGTTTTTCTGAAAAACGGCAAAGTGCAGTACATCGGCGTGCAGGCAAGCGAGAAAGTGGCGGTGAATGTCGCGGTGATTGCGCGCGGAACGTCGGGCCATGCTTCGCAGCCGACGAAGGATAATCCAGTGGTGCACCTGGCCGGGGCCATCACGAAGATCGGTACTTATTCCGCCCCGGTGCACTTCACAGCGATTGTCCGGCGGTACTTCGAGGGCATCGCACCGCTGGAAGACGACGAAATCGCGAAGTGGATCCGTTCGGTGGACACGCCGGACCGCGGCGAACACGCGCAACGCGTGGTGTCCGATGCCAGCCCGCTGTGGAATGCGATGTTGCGCGATACGATCGCGCCAACGGTGCTCTCGGCGGGCGTAGCTAACAACGTGATTCCCGCGGAGGCGCGCGCGAATCTGAACGTGCGGCTCTTGCCGGGAGATTCGATCGGCACGGTTGTGAATGATCTGAACAAACTGGTGAATGATCCGGCGGTAAGGCTGGAGGTGCAGCCAAACGCGGGACTGGCGGCCCCGCCGTCTTCGCTGGAATCGGATTTTTACAACTTGATCTGCCGGGTAGCTTCGAAGGAATTTGATGGCGCGCCTGCGTTGCCGTTTCAGTCGACGTGGTTAACGGACTCCGCGCAGTTGCGGCTGCACAATGTGCAGGCCTACGGGCTTGTGCCATTTCCCCTGACTCAGGAAGATTTGAGGCGCATGCACGGCGATGACGAGCGGATTCCCTTGGTGGCTTTCGATAAGGGAGTAGGTGTGCTGACAAAAATTGTGACGGAGTTTGCGGTCACGCGTTACTAACCAAGCGGCCGCTAAGAGAAATTCAAAAGGAAAATCGCACGGACAAAGCTTCCGTTGAATAATAGAAAGCCAGAAAGTTCAATCCGCCCTCGGAAGAAGGCATGAATTTTCGTCACTCGAAGATTGTGTGCACCATCGGACCGGCAACCTGTTCGCCGCGGATGATTGACCGCCTATTCGCGGCGGGAATGGACGTGTCGCGGCTGAATTTTTCGCATGGGACGCATGAAGAGCATGCTCGGAACTTCGCGTTGATACGCGGCGCCTCCGGCGAGCACGAGAAGCCGGTTGCGATTCTGGCCGACCTCCAGGGCCCAAAAATCCGTACCGGGGCGCTGGCGGGCGGAGGTCCGGTGATGCTGCGCACCGGGCAGCGGTTCATCATCACCACTGCCAAAGTGTTGGGCGATTCCACGCGCGTCAGCACCACGTTCACGGCACTACCCCGGGAGGTGCACCGTGGTGACCGCATCCTGCTCTCGGACGGATTAATCGAGCTGCGGGTCGAGCAGGTGCGTAGCCGGGAGGTGATTTGCGAGATCGTGAATGGCGGAGCGCTCGGCCAGCATAAAGGCATCAATCTGCCTGGTTTGAAGCTGCGCGTGCCGGCGTTGACGTCAAAAGACCGCGCGGACCTAGCGTTTGCGCTGAAGCATGGCGCGAATTACATCGCGGTGAGCTTTGTGCGGCGGCCCGAAGACGTGCTGCTGGCGAAACAACTAATTCGACGCGCTGGAAAAGACACACCGGTAATTGCCAAGCTCGAAAAACCGCAGGCCATCGAGAATCTGGATGCCATCCTGCGCGCAGCCGACGGGGTGATGGTGGCGCGCGGCGACCTGGGCGTGGAAATGAGCCCGGAACGCGTGCCGGTGGTGCAGAAAATGATTATCGCAAGGGCGAGGGAACTCCGGCGGCCGGTAATCACCGCGACGCAAATGCTGGAATCCATGACGGAAAATCCGCGGCCCACGCGAGCGGAGGCTTCCGACGTGGCCAATGCCATTTTCGACGGATCCGACGCGGTGATGCTTTCCGCCGAAACGGCCACGGGAAAATATCCCATCGAGGCTGTGAGCATGATGGCGCGCATCGTCGAAGAGGCGGAAGGGAGCGTCCGGGAATTTCCGCGACCCGCACATCAGGAGCAACTCAAAATACCGGGAACTGTGGCCGAGTTGGTGTGCCACGCTTCACGCGAATTGGACATGAAAGTGATCGCCGTGTTCACGCACAGCGGATTCACGGCCCGGCTGATCTCGCGTTACCGTCCCTTAATTCCGATCGTGGCGTTTTCTCCCGAACAGGAGACGCGGCGACGCCTGGCCATGATCTGGGGTGTGTACCCAAGGAATATTCAGGATGTGCGAAAGATAGACGGGCTGGCAGCAGTGGCCGAGAAACGTCTGCTGGAAGAACGGCTGGTGCGCAAAGGCGACGTCATTGGAATCGTTGCGGGAACGCCAATGGGGATCCGCGGCACGACGAACTTCATGAAGTTTCACTTGATCGGTGGGCCGGCGTAAATTGAACCGCCCTTAATTGACCCAATTGTCGGGGCGCGAGGGTGGTTCCTTGCGGTGCTTGCCCATGTAAACTTCAAAGCGCCGGCGATTGCGGCGGTTTTGCCAATCGGAAACGCTGTTGCGCAAACTGTAAAGAAAAGACCCGCGGCGCAGATAAACGTAGCCCACCAACAGTCCGCCCAGATGACAGAGATGGCTTACTCGGTCAGCTCCCAACCCAAACGTCCCGAGAAAGGTGATGACGGTCATAACGATGACGACCGTACGCATGCTCATGGCCACCGGGAAGGGAAGGAGATAGACGCGGCGATCGGGAAAGAGAATGGCGCAAGCAACGAGAATTCCGAAAATAGCGCCGGAAGCGCCGATCGTTGGCACATAGGAGAATCCCTGATGGAACAGGACGGGCACCGTTTTCACAATGACATTGATGACCCCAGCACCCACTCCCGTAAGCAAGTAATAGCGCAGGAAGCGATTTCTTCCCCAGACGAGCTCAAGCTCTCGGCCAAACATCCAGAGCATGAACATGTTCATGAGGATGTGCCAGATGCTGTTGAGGTCATGCAGAAACAAGTAGGTGAAGGGCTGCCAGATGTGCAGCAGAGGAATGACGCCGGCAGGGACAAGGCCGAACCACTTCAACAGCTCTATGTACGCGGACGGCCCGGAAAAGCGGTAGAGGAGAGCTTCGAAAATGAATACCGCAAAGTTGGCGATAAGAAGAAGCTTGACTCCCGGAGTGACGTAGAAGTCAAAACTGACCCTATAGTTCTTGATCCCGGACCGAGAATGCATTAACAAAGTTTACGGCCCGGGGACGGTTCCGTCAAAGCAGTGACGGGCAGGATCCGCCACCTCCGTGTCGCTTACTTGGAGGGACCTTCGAGCGTCGGCACCTCTTTTAGTTTCAATCGAGCTTCTTGCGCGCAAAATAAAATAACGACGCCGCCAGGGCCACGAACATGATCAGGCCGAAGAGATTGCTGGTTGCCAGTGGGCCCATCATCTCTGGCCCGAACGCGAAAAGGTCTGCACGCCACGGCAGGCGCAAAACAGCAGTGACCCAGTGCGGCACGTGATTGGAAATTTCCGGGTCCTGCAGCAAGTTGATGACAATCCCCAACAAACCGAACACGCCTCCGGCGGCAATCAACCCGCTGGAATAGAGCGCGCCAGGGCTGGCTTCGCTTTCGTCCTTTTTCTTGGTGGTTGCTTCCACGAGTACGCGGACTAACCCTCCCGCAAACATCGCCGCCGTCGTTCCGAGCGAAAGATACGAGCCAACGGCAAAGGCCAGCGACCGTATCCCGAGAATCTCCACGGCAATCACCAGCGCCACGCCCATCAGGACCAGACGCCACGGCAAGCGCTGGCTCAGGATGCCGTTGATTACTGTAGCCATTAATCGTGCCTGGGGGGCGGGTGCTTTGTCGCTGCCAATTCCCTGCGCCCACTGGAGTTCAATCCTTTTGGAGCTGGGGTCGTAGAGATACTCGCCATCGGGGACCTGGCTGGAGCCAAGCGCATTGATCAGGACGTAGTTTTTTCCCAGATGTTCGAATGTGTCCTTTTCCACTTTAACGCCTGTAGGCAAGGCTTGCAGGTTGATCGGAATTTCGGTCGAAATATACTTCTCAAGGCCCTTATTCATCAGGCCGAGCGTGATGCCAATGGCAAAGGTGGAAACCGTCACGCCGACCAGCAGGCCCCACTGCTGGCGTACGGGCGTGGCGCCAACAAGATAGCCGGTCTTCAAATCCTGCGAAGTCGCGCCCGCGATCGCCGCGGCGATGCACACCGATCCGCCAATGGTAAGGGCCAAAACGCCGTAGCTCGGCGCAGTCCAGCCAGCAAGAAGAAAAATCGCGCACGTCGCCATGAGCGTGCCGATGCTCATGCCGCTCACCGGATTGGACGAATTACCGAGCAAGCCGCTGATGCGCGAAGCTACAGTGACAAAGAGAAATCCGAAGATCACCACGAGGATGCCTGCAAGAAGGTTCTGATACCACGCGGTGTTTGCGCCTTTGACGGGAGCAACAGTCAGCAGCAGGAACAGCAGGATGATAATCACCGCGGAACCGGCAACCACCCAGCTCATGGGCATGTCGCGTTCAATGCGGCTAGCGGCATTGGACGTAGTGCCGCCTCCTTCTGCGCGGACATCTTTGAGGCCCGCGCGCAAGGCGGAAATAATGGTTGGCATCGTTCGAATCAGGGTAATCAATCCCGCCGCTGCCACGGCTCCCGCCGCCATCGGCCGGATATACTGCCGCCACATATCATCAGGCGTCATCTGCGGGATGGGGATCGTCGAAGGATAGATGGGCGTATTTCCTGCGAGCTGCCCGAAAAACTGAATCGCCGGCATCACCAGCAACCAGGAGATAACGCCGCCCGCAAAAAGAATCCCGGCCACCTTTGGGCCGATGATGTAACCCACGCCTAGGTATTCCGAGGTGATGGTGGCGCGGAAAGAAGCTCCCGGAAACCAGCCGGGGCGTGCCTCCGGCTGGCCAGTCCACGCTTGCACCGTATTCATCAGGAAAGTGTAAACACCACCTAGACCCAGCCCCCAAAACACGCGTCCGGCAAACGAGCCGCCGCGTTCGCCGGCCACCAGAACGTCGGCGCAGGCTGTGCCTTCGGGAAAAGTCAGGTTGCCGTGCTCCTTGACGATGAGCTGCCGGCGCAGCGGAATCATGAACAAGACGCCCAACCAGCCCCCCAGCAGCGCCAGCGGGAAAATACGCCAGAAGGTGAATTCCGAGCCGAAGCCCAGAAAAATGAGCGCAGGCAGCGTGAACATCACGCCGGCGGCGAGCGACTCCCCGGCGGAGCCGGTGGTTTGCACGATATTGTTTTCAAGGATGGTCGCGCGGCCGAACGCTCTCAGGATGCTGATGGAAAGTACGGCAATCGGGATGGAAGCAGAAACCGTGAGCCCGGCGCGCAATCCGACGTACACGCTAACCGCGCCAAAGAGCAGGCCAAACAGCGCTCCCAGGACCACCGCGCGCACGGTGAATTCCATCAGGCTTTCTTCCGTGGAGATATAGGTGCGAAACTCGCCAGCAGGCGCCGTGGAACTCCATGGCCGATCGCGAACCGCCTTTTGTTCGCCCACTGAATCCTCCCTCGTGCCAAAGTCCAAATTGGCCGCAACCGCGCGGGTGGATTATGCCCCACCCGGGCAGGACGGGAAAGAGTGAATCCTTGAGCGACGGGAGGCGGGCGTTTCTGGGCCCTCCCGCCTATTGACTACTGTGCAAGCTCGCTGTATCGTGCACCGGATATTTTGCTCAGGTCGGTTGCACAGACCATGGGACGGGACCCTTCCATACCGTGGACGGCCGCGGATCATTCTGCCGGCCACCATTCGGGCTGTTCTCTTCTGCCTAAGGGACTTCTTCTGTGTTTTCTCAGCCTTGAACAACGGAGGTTCATCGTGTTATCCCGCCGTCTTTCCTTGTTGGCAGCAATCATTTTCGTCGGGGCCGCTGTTCGCTTTAGCCTCCCGGTTAGTGCCGGCGACGAATGGCTACCCATTACTCCGGAAGAGCTGAAGGTGACCAGCGATCCAAAAGCCCCCGGGGCGCCCGCCATCACTCTTTACCGCCAGGTGGATCGGGACGACAGTGATCCGATGAGGCCCCACGAGTACAACTATGTCCGCAAGAAGATTTTCACCGAGGAAGGCCGCAAGAATGCCGACGTGGAGATCCCCGTGTTGAAGGGGCAGTGGGATGCTCATAGCATTAAGGCCCGCACGATTCGGGCTGACGGATCGATCGTCAATTTTGACGGCAAGGTCTACGAAAAGGAAATTGTGAAGGCTCGCGGCCTAAAGTTTTTGGCGAAGACCTTCACCCTGTCCGATGTCCAGCCCGGAAGCATCATTGAGTATCACTATATGCTCGATTTTGCCGAAGGATACGTTTTCAACTCGCATTGGGTTCTCAGCGATGATCTCTTTACCAAAGCCGCCAAATTTACGCTCAAGCCCTATGGCCAGTGGGCGTTGAGGTGGAGCTGGCCCAACGGTCTCCCGGAGGGGGCCAAGCCTCCGGTCCAGGAACACTCGTCAATTCATATGGAAGCTCAAGACATCCCGGCATTCCAGGTGGAAGACGATATGCCGCCGGAAGGAGCCATGACGTTTTTGGTGGATTTCATTTACAGCGAGGACACGTTCGAGAAAGAAGCGGATAAGTTCTGGAAGAAGCAAGGAAAGAAAATGGATGATGCCGCCGAGGGCTTTGTCAACAAGCGCAAGGCCATGGAGCAAGCGGTCGCGCAGATCGTCTCAACCGGCGATTCGCCGGAGGTGAAGCTGCAGAAGATTTACGCGAAGACCCAGAGCATCCGCAATACCAGCTACGAACTGGAAAAGACTGAGCAGGAACAGAAACGGGCAAAAGAAAAGGAAGTTAACAACGTGGAAGACGTTTGGAAGCGCGGCTATGGCGATGGAATTCAAGTTACCTGGCTTTTCCTGGGGCTTGCGCGCGCGGCAGGATTCGACGCTTCTCCGGTACGGATCTCCACGCGGGATGACCATTTTTTCAAAAACAATCTCATGAATGCCAGGGATCTCAACACCAATGTCGTGTCCGTTAAACTCGACGGCAAGGACATGTATTTCGATCCCGGCTCAGCGTTCACGCCGTTTGGCATGTTGCCCTGGTCGGAAACGGGCACGCCTGGGTTGAAGCTCGACAAGGATGGCGGCACTTGGGTGACCACGCCGAATCTCGACAGTTCCGCTTCGCAAATTATTCGCAAGGCGGATTTGAGTTTGACTTCCGAAGGCTCGCTGGAGGGCAAGCTTACGGTCACCTTTTCGGGGCTGGAAGCCGTCTGGCGCCGGGTCGAAGAACGCAACGAAGATGAGGCTCATCGCAAGAAACTGCTGGAAGATTATGTGAAGGAAATTGTTCCGGTCGGAATCGATGTTGAGTTGACAAACAAGCCGGACTGGACCAGTTCGGCGCCAACGCTCGTCGCGGAATATTCCCTGAAAGTTCCGGGATGGGTCTCCGGTGCAGGGAAGCGAGCGCTGATGCCCGTGGGTTTGTTCAGCGGCCCGGAAAAACACATGTACGAGCATTCCACTCGCGTTCACCCCCTCTATTTTCATTATATGTACGAGAAATCCGATGACGTCCGCATCGAACTCCCGCTAGGCTGGCAGGTAAGCAGCCTGCCCCAGCCCGTTACCAACGATGCGAAATTGCTCGTCTATACAATGAAAACCGAAAATGAAAAGGGCGCGCTTCGCCTGGAACGTCATCTCAAGTGCAGTCTTACGATACTGGAGCAGAAGTATTACAACGCGTTGCGGAGTTTCTATCAGTCGGTGAGGAGCGCAGATGAACAGCAAATTGTCCTGCAGCCGCTCGGCATTTCTTCGGGTAATTGATCGTCTCGGGTTTGGTCCAGTTTTGGCCGTGCTAGCCGTTGCACTGCTTAGCTTGCCGGCGCCTGCTCGCGCTGGCGACGCGCCGCAATGGATGCACGCTCTCGTGAATGTACCTCTTCCCGAGCATGACGAAAAAACAAATGCGGTTTTGTTGCTCGCCGAGGATACCTTCACAGTTCAAGGCAACGGCAAAATGAAGCGCATCGAGCGGCGCGTCTACAAGATTCTGAGGCCCGATGGCCGGGCGTACGGAACCATTTACGCAAACTTCGATGCCGGGACCAAGATCAACAGCATTCATGGCTGGTGCATCCCGGCACAGGGAAAAGATTATGAAGTGAAGGATAAAGAAGCCATTGAGACAGCGCTGTTCGGCGTGCCCGATGGCATTTTGATGAGCGACGTGAAAACAAAAGTTCTTACTATCCCCGCTGCGGATCCCGGGAACATCGTCGGTTATGAAATGGAACAGGAAGTTCACCCCTACGTTATGCAGGACGTGTGGAGATTTCAGCACATAGGAGTGCCGGTTCGGGAGGCGCATTATTCTCTGCAATTACCGGCCGGGTGGGAGCATAAAGAAGTGTGGCTGAACCATTCAGAGACGGCTCCAGCTTCGTCCGGGTCGGGCCAATGGCAGTGGGCATTAACAAATGTTCCTGCCGTCAAACCGGAAAGCAATATGCCACCGTTAAGCGGAGTGGCGGGAAGAATGGTCGTTTCCTTATTTCCTTCCGGCGGCAGCGGGACTAAAGGCTTTGAGAGTTGGAGCGAAATGGCGCGATGGGAAGATGGACTCGACCGAGGCCGGCGCGATGCTTCTCCCCAGATCAAACAGAAAGTCGCCGCCCTGACGGTGTCCACACCCACGACGCTTGCGAAGATGCAAGTGTTGGCTCGGTTCGTGCAAACCGATATCCGCTATGTAGCGATCGAACTCGGGATTGGCGGTTTGCAGCCCCATCCTGCAGCAGAAATCTTCAATCACCATTATGGAGACTGCAAGGACAAAGCAACTCTGCTCGGGTCGATGCTGCACGAAATCGGCGTCGAATCGTTTCACGTTTCCATCAACACAACGCGCGGAGGAGCAGCGCCGGACCGCCCGCCGACCGAAGAGTGGTTTAATCACGAGATTCTTGCGATCCGGCTGCCGGACGACGTAAAAGATCCCTCGCTTTTTGCCATTCTCGATCATCCAAAACTTGGCAGGATTCTGATCTTTGATCCCACCGATGAATGGACGCCGTTTGGACGTCTACGCGGGGAGTTACAAGCAAATTACGGATTGCTGGTGACGGGTGATGGCGGCGAGTTGATCAAGCCGCCGCAGTTGCCGGCGGCCTTGAATGGCGTGATGAGAACGGCCAAGCTCACACTCACTCCGTCGGGCACATTAAGCGGCGACTTCGTCGAGCAACGCAACGGAGACTACGCGACCGAGCAGCGGGCTTCACTGAAATCCGTCTTGAAGGATGCCGACCGGATCAAGTTTCTTGAAAGCCTGATTTCTCACTCGTTGCCGACTTTTCAAATTACGAAAGCAAGCCTGCTGAATTTGAATCAGACCGACCAACCCTTTGGATATCAATATTCGCTGGTCGCGCAGAATTACGCGAAAACAGCCGGCAATTTGCTGCTGGTCCGGCCTAGGGTCGTGGGCGTCAATTCCAGTGATCTGCTGGAAACGAAGGAGCCCCGCCGGTATCCCGTTGAATTCGATGGCCCCTGGAAAAACACGGACACGGTTGAAATTGCCATGCCGACGGGCTATGAAGTGGATGACCTGCCGCCGCCCGTGAACGCGGATTACAGCTTTGCGAGTTATCACAGCAAAACGGAAGTCAGCGGGAACATGCTGAAATATACGCGAACGTTTGAAGTGAAAGAGTTGAGCGTTCCGGTCAGCAAGGTTGAGGATTTGAAGAAGCTTTATCGCATCATCGCCGGCGACGAGAGAAATACGGCGGTGCTGAAGCCCGCGAGCCACTGACTACCATTTCCAATTCTTTCAAGAATGATTGCCACGCAGGGTCTTAACCGACCAGGCTGCATCGGCGCGACCAATCAAGAGGGCCACGAAGCAAAGGATGAACACAGAGTGGCTCAGGCTTGCGCCGAAGTACTGCCAGAAGGGTGCGCTGGCGCCTGGATAGTCGGAAGAAAAAAGCAGAGTGATCATGAAAATGAGGCCTCCGACGCTGGCAGGCCGCACAAGAATCCCGAAGATTAGCGCGATGCCGATAGCGAGTTCGCCATAAGCCACCAGAAACGCGATGGGCGTGGCGTGCGCGAGCACGAATCCGCGAAGCACTGGCGCCATAACTGGATAAGCTCCGCCCTCAAGAAATCGATTAATCCAGTACTGGAAACCGCCGTGAAGCGTGAATTGCGTGCCAAAGACTTTGTATTCGCCGAAGATCAGGAACAGAGTGCCGACGCCAATGCGCAGAACCGCCACCGCGCGGGAATTCATGTCGGGCGAGGGCTGCGTTTCCTGCATGAATCCTTCTCCTGGTGGGGCAGGACAAATCTTATCCGAGTTTGGACAGGCGGTCGCGCACGCGATCGCTCAGTAACTTGCCATCGACCGTCTTGCCTTGCAGCACAGACTTTGCGGCTTTCACCACCGCGCCCATTTGCTTGATGGAATTCGCGCCGGTTTCGGAAATCGCCTTGGAGATGGCCGCATCCATATCCGCCTCGCTCGCACCGGCGGGCAGATACGACTCGATAATGCCAAGTTCCTTCGTTTCCTTGGCTGCGAGTTCGGGGCGGTTGCCTTTGGTGAATTGTTCGATGGATTCCTTGCGCTGTTTGACGAGCGTCTGCAAGATCTGAATGCTTTCGGACTCATCCAGCGCCCGTATTTTCTCCACTTCTTTGAGCTTGATGGCCGATTTGATTCCACGCAGCACGCTCAGGCGCAATTCATCCTTTGCCCGCATGGCTTCGACCAGATCAGTCTGAATTCTCTCAGCAAGGTTCATCGCCTGCTCCTCAAGCCATTCAATATAGCAGAGAGGCAGCACGCGGCGAGACCGGATTGTCAGTCGTACGGGCATTCATACACGCTTTCGTACGGGTTTGTACTGAATTGACAGCGCCGGAGGGACTCGCTACTTTTGATCTCTTACACTGTGCGGCAAATTCGCGTCCGTTCTCCCGCGAATAAAACCATAGGAGCAACACCGAAGGGGCGGAATGAAAGTTATCGTAGCGGACAAAATCAGCGAACGTGGCGTGAAACTGCTTAAAGAGCAGACAGACTGGAACACTGTTCTGACCACAAAGGAAACGCTCGAAGCCGAAATCGCGGACGCCGACGCGCTGATCGTGCGGAGCGCCACGAAGGTCACCGCGGAGTTGCTCGCTAAGGCGCCTAAGCTGCGTGCTGTGGGCCGCGCGGGCGTGGGCGTGGACAACATTGATTTGGAAGCAGCTACGAAGCGCGGGGTGTTGGTGATGAGCACCCCTGGCGGAAACGCCGTGAGCGTGGCGGAACACACCTTTGCGTTGCTGTTGTCGCTGGCGAGGCAAGTGCCGCGTCTGGACAAAGCCATCCACGAGGGGCGTTGGGAGAAATCATGTGCTGCGGGAACGGAAGTGCGCGGGAAGACGCTCGGCCTGGTGGGGCTCGGAAGAATCGGCAGCGAAGTCGCCGTGCGCGCGGAGGCTTTTGACATGCGCGTGCTGGCCTATGATCCGTTCATCAGTGAAGCAGCGGCGCGCGAAATGTCGGTCGAACTCGTGCCACTCGATCAATTGCTGGCGGAGAGCGATTTTGTTTCACTGCACACGGCGCTGAGTCCCGCGACGCAAAACCTCATCAGCGCGGCCAACATACGAAAGATGAAGAGCAGTGCGCGTATCATCAACACCGCCCGCGGGGAACTCGTGGACGAGGCCGCCCTCGCCGAAGCTTTAAAGTCCGGCAAACTCGCTGGCGCGGCCGTGGACGTATTCGCGGAAGAGCCTCCCAAGAATTCTCCGCTCGTGGGGCTGCCGAACGTGATTGCCACGCCGCACGTGGCTGGTTCGACGGCGGAAGCACAAGAAGAAGTTGGCACGCAGGTAGCCGTGCAGATCAAGGATTACCTGGCGGAAGGAATCATCCGCAACGCCGTGAATCTTCCGGCGCTTTCGGCGGACCAATACCGGCGCGTGCGGCCTTACCTGGAATTGGCGGAGCGGCTCGGGTCGCTGGTTTCTCAGGCCGCGGCCGCGCGGCCTGCGCGGATTCGCATTCGCTACGCGGGCGAGGTGGCGGAAGTGGGCACGCACTTGCTTCGCAGCGGCGTGCTCGCCGGAGTGTTGAACGCCGTCCTGGACGAGAAAGTCAACGTAGTGAATGCGCCCGCCGTGGCTGCGGCGCGCGGCTTGCGTGTGGAAGAAGAGACGCGCAGGCGCGAGCACGGCTTCCCGAATACGCTGGAGGTCTCGGCGCTGCCGGAAAAAACCGGTTCCGCGCCCGGCTTCACTGCGGAGGGAACGGTTTTGCATGATGGCTCGCAGCGCGTCCTGGCAATCGAGGGCATTCCGCTGGAAGCGCAGCTCGAGGGGACGATCCTCTATCTGCGGAACCGGGACGAGCCGGGCGTCATTGGCCAGGTGGGAACGGCGCTTGGGAAGCTCGGCGTGAATATCGCGACTTTCGCTCTGGGCCGCCGCGAAGCCGTCCGTGGAGCAGAAGCCGCCGCGTTAGTGAGGGTCGACGGCGCGGTGTCCACTTCAATCCTAGAGCCCATCCGCGCCATTCCCGCCATCACCGAGGCCAAGTTGCTCCGGCTAGCCTAGCCAAGAACCAGTACTCTCGAAACGCCGCCCTCTCCATCATTCGGAAATTCAATTAAACCGATTTGATAAAGAATTTAGAAGAACTTGCCTTGACAGAACTATCAGCTTGTCCTAAAAACATAACCAATATTTCTTAGGTTTGAGTGGCGGGGGAAGGTTGCCTGAGGTCCTTCTAAATTTGCTAGAGGTCGCGGATTGCAATAGGCCGGTGTAGCCTTGCGTTTTCGCGGCATCCTTCCGCTGGCTCTGGTCCCCATTCTCAATTATGGTGCGCGAAAGGAGCAGTTTATGAAGTTGTCTCTAAAGAGGACCGTTTCATTGCTCTCGATCTGCACGCTCTTGTTGTTTGCCAGCTTGGCTAAAGCCCAATCCGGTACTTCGACGATTCGCGGAGAAGTGTCAGACCCGCAGGGGAAGGCGGTCGCCGGAGCAGAAGTGACGATCAAGAGCCCGAATACAGGTTTCACGCGCACCCAGACAACGAATTCGGCCGGGGGATTCAGTTTTGAGTTAATCCCCCCAGATGATTACGCCATGGAGGTGCAGGCTGCGGGATTCAAAAAGACCGTCCAGAATGTAAGCGCGCTCGTCGGATCAGCCATTTCCGCAGACGTGCGACTGGAGATTGGGCAGGTGGGTGAGGTCGTGCATGTGGAGGCTACGGGAGCTGTGGCGGTGAACACGGAAGACGCAACGCTGGGCAATAACTTTGACAACCAGCAGATTACACAGCTCCCCTTAGAGTCCCGCGATGTTTTGAATTTGCTTACGCTGCAGCCCGGTGTGACTCCAACGGGTTATGTCTCGGGAGCCCGTAGCGATCAATCCAACATCACCCTGGATGGTGTGGACATCAATGACCAACAGATCCAGTCGCTCGTTCCTGGACAAGCCATTATCAACTCGCTGAAAACTCCCGTGCTGCGGCTAAATTCAGAGGCCCTTGAGGAGTTCCGCGTGACCACCATGAACGCCAACTCCAGTCAGGGGCGTTCTTCGGCCGCTCAAGTCAATCTTGTGAGCAAGAGCGGCACGGACAATTTCCACGGAGCGGCTTTCGAAGCGAACCGCAGCACCATCTTTACGGCAAACGACTTCTTCAATAACCGGATCGGATTGCCACGGCCGGCCTTGGTTCGCAACGTGTTCGGTGGGGCCTTTGGGGGCCCCATTAAGAAGGATAAATTATTCTTTTTCTACAGTTATGAAGGATTGCGCGAAGCAAAAGGCGCCTCGGTTGTCCGAACTGTCCCGCTTGCTAGCATGGGCCAGGGGGACTTGCGTTACCTGGATGTGAACAACGTTGTCCAAACCCTTTCCGAAGCTCAGCTCAATCAAATCTTTCCTCAAGTCTTGATTAACGATGTGGGGCGCGCGGTTTTGGCTAACGCGGCTTCGAAATACCCTGCCAACGACTTCACTACAGGCGACAGCTCAGCCAACCAACTGCTAAACACTGCAGGCTTCCGGTTCAATGCACCGACGCCGAGTGATTTGAATTCCCATGTGGCCAAGATTGATTGGAATATTACGAAGGACCAGACCGCCTTTGTGCGCCTCAATACAATTTATGATCACATCGGTTTGCTGCCGCAGTTTCCCGATACGCCCGCCCCAAACGTGTGGTCGCACCCCTGGGGTTTCGTGGCGGCCCATAATTGGACGCTCGGGAGGAATTGGGTGAACAGCTTCCGTTACGGACTCACCCGCCAGGCCTTCAGCCAACTGGGCGACAGCAACACAAACAACATTAACTTCCGATTCGTTTTCTCGCCGCTGGCGTTCTCTCGTACCATCAATCGTACGACCCCGGTACAAACCATTCTGGACGACGTGGTCTGGCTGAAGGGCTCCCACACCTTTCAGTTCGGAACAAACCTCCGCATTATACGGAACAACCGGGGCAGCTTTGCCAATGCCTTTGACTTTGCTCAGACCAACCCCTCCGGGTATCAGCAGGGCGGAAACGTTGTTTCCGATCCGATTGCTGCTTATCTTGCGGCCAATAATCTTCCAGCCATGGGATCCTCCTCCATTTCGCCCGTGCAGAACGCCGCTACTGCCTTGATAGGACGCTTCTCAAACTACACTGCCAACTATACCTTCGGGCATGATGGTTCGGAGTTGCCGGCTGGCAGTCCATCTCTGCGTGATTTTGCGACGGAGGCCTATGATTTCTACGTTCAGGATGCGTGGAAAATGCGGCACAACCTGACCGTCACCTACGGAATCCGATACACGCTGAGCCGGCCTGTCTATGAAAAAAATGGCTTGGAGGTCAGACCCAACATTCCGTTGGGTCTTCTATTGGACCAGAGGATCGCCTCGGCTGCGAAGGGCATTCCGGACAACACTCTTTTCTCAGTCAGCCCCTCGGGCCCAGCGAATGGCAAGCCTGGAATGTACGACTGGGATTACACCGACTTTCAACCGCGCATAGCCGTGGCGTGGCAGCCGAGTTTTAACAAAGGCCCACTTGGAGCGCTGCTTGGTGGAAGCGGCAAATCGGTCGTTCGCGGCGGTTTTGCCATCATCAATGATTATTATGGCGAAGCGCTCGCCACGTTCTTCGACCTAAACAATATCCTGGGCTTTTCCTCCAGCCAGGTGATTCCCGTGAACACCTACAATGTCACCAACTCCCCAGCGCCGGCATTTACCGGATTCAACCAAGATGTGCGGAGCCTGCCCCTAATTACGCCACCTGCGTCCTTGCAGTTCCCGCTCTCGCAGGGTACGGGACCAGGCGGTGATTTTGGGGATATCGAAACTTCTTTGGACTCGAATCTGCGCTCTCCGCGCGAATACACCTGGAATATGACGTATGAGCGGCAATTGCCCGGCGGCCTGTTGTTCCAAGCTTCCTACATCGGCCGATTGGGTCACAATCTTCTCCTGCAACGCGACGTTTCTCAGCCGAACGATTTGTTCGATCCCGGATCCAAGATGGATTGGTATACTGCGGCAACGGTTTTGGAGAAGATTCGCCAGACCCGTCCCCCGAACAATACAGCTGTGCCCACAATGGCTTACTTCGACAACATTTTTCCGTCGAATCTGCGGGACACCATGGTTGCGTTCGAAGGTGTGTGCAAGGCACCTACCCCACAAAACCCCAATCCTCCGTGTATACCGGCTGGTTTTACGCCGACGCAGACCGTTTTCTGGATGGCCCGGAACCTGTTCGGAAACGACTGGACCGATACGCAATTTGATCTTGAGTTAGGCATAGACCAAAGCCTGTTCTTTCATCCGCAGAATGCCTCGCTCGTGGCGTGGAGCACGACCGGCAATTCGATTTATCACGGTGGCTCATTTTCGCTAAGACAGCGCGTCCACGATCTGCAATGGGATCTTAACTACACGATGTCTCATTCCTTAGATGACGCCTCTGGGCTTCAGAATAGTACCGCCTTTGGCGGCGGCTCGTTCATCCGGAACGCAATTCGGCAGCACGACAACTATGCGAATTCGGATTTTGACCTCCGTCACATCGTCAATGTGAATGCGATCTACGAGCTTCCCATTGGGCGTGGCAAACTCCTGGCTGGTGGAGCCGGGCGCGGGCTAGATGCTCTAATCGGCGGCTGGCAGCTGTCTGGTATTTTCCGCTGGAACACGGGCTTGCCAGTGAATGCTCCGATCGACGACGCGCGTTGGGCGACGAATTTCCAGGTCCAGTCTTGGACGAGCTTGACCAGACCACTAAACACCTGTGTCACGAAAGGGAACGCTACTACCGCTCCGAAGCTTTTTGGCTGTGATCCCACATTTGCTTATCAGAGCTTCCGGAATGCTTATCCGGGAGAAACCGGAATGCGGAATATTTTCCGGCTGCCGGGGCAAACCAACCTTGACGCCGGACTCAGCAAGTCGTTCAGCCTGCCATGGAGCGAAAAACAGAAATTGCAGCTCCGCTGGGAGGTTTTCAATGTGGCTAATCTCCAGCCGTTGGGCGTGCTCGACAACAGCCGCAGCGGTTTCGGCATCGCATCCGACCCGTTGGTCCGGAATCTACAACCTGCAAAGAACTTCTCGAATTTTACGGCAATTCAGGCAACGGCCGCTCCGCGCTCCATGCAGGTCGGCCTTCGTTATTCTTTCTAATAGTCTTTCAGTTTCGAAAAGCCGGAGCACGAAAGTTCGTGCTCCGGCTTTGCCTTTTGCGCGGTGCCGCCAGGGTGTGAAAGAGCCTGTGGATGCCTTGGCGCTTTGCGTCATGGAGTTGTCGTTGCGTGATTCCTGTGATTCCCGGCTAAGAGCTTTGGCTGGCCCAGGGCAAGAACTAGTACTCTTGAACCCACGAATCATTCATCATTCGTAAAACCACTTAAACCGATTTGATAAAGGATCTAGAAGAACTTCCCTTGACAGAAAGCCTCAAACTGTCCTAAAAGCTATCGCAACGGTTGCTAAAGTCGAGTGGCGGGGAAGGTTGCCTGAAGTCCCTCCAAGTTTGCTTGGGGTCGTGAATGGCGATAAGCCGGCGTAGCTTTGTGTTTGCCCGGCATTCTTCCGCTGGCTCTGGTCCCATCTCAGTCACGGTGCGCGAAAGGAGCAGTCTATGAAGCGGTCATTTCTCATTAGCAATCTTGCGGTGTTGGTCTGCGCGCTATTTTTCGCGACGGCAGGCTGGGGGCAGACCGGCGCGTCAACTATTCGTGGGACGGTGAAAGATCCATCCAACGCGCTCGTGTCAGGTGCAACCGTTACGCTCAGGAACCTCGAGACGGGCGCCGTCCGGAGCACGGTGACGACGTCGGGGTCATTTTCCTTTGAACTTGTCTCCGTTGGCGATTACGAGGTAATCGTCGAGGCCAAAGGCTTCCGAAAACTGGTTATTCGCCCAGTGCGAGCCCTGGTGGCAAACGTGACCGACGTTCCGGCGACACTGGAGGTCGGCGAGATCAGCTCGACGGTGACGGTCGAGGCCGTTGCGGCCACGGTTGAAGTAAATACACAGGATGCAACGCTGGGAAACAATTTTAGTAGCGCGCAATTGACCCAATTACCCATCGAGGGGCGTGGAATCCTTCCATTGCTCACGTTGCAGGCCCAGGTGACGCCGGCTGGCTATGTGGCCGGCGGACGAAGCGATCAGTCCAATGTCACGCTAGATGGCGTGGACATCAACGACGCACAGACGAGCGATGTCAGCGCACCTGTGCTGCGCCTGAATTCCGAAGCTATCGAAGAGTTTCGTGTAGTTACGGTGAACGCCAACGCCGATGAAGGCCGGTCGTCCGCGGCGCAGATCAACCTGGTGACCAAGAGCGGCACGAATT
>QHYM01000464.1 GCA_003223295.1 Acidobacteriota bacterium
TCCCGCAATGCTGCTCAACGCAGATTAGTCGAGGACCTCTTGGCGCTGTTCGGCGGGCGCACGCAACCGGTAATGGCGCACTTAATTGAATCCGGCAGACTCACCTTGGAAGACGTAAAGGAAGCCGAAAAAGTCCTCCGCAAGCTTGCGAGAAAGGACAAATCGAAATGATCCCGAACCACCTGTCCGCAACGTGGCCCTCTCTTGCTCCAGCGTTGGGAAATCACTTATGGCAGTCAACAGTGTTCGTTATCACGGCGGGGCTGTTGACGTTGATACTGCGGAAAAATCACGCCCGGGTTCGCTATTGGCTCTGGCTGGCAGCGTCGGTGAAATTCTTGATTCCCTTTTCGTTGCTGGTCGCCTTGGGAAGCTATCTCTCCGGGGCCCACACCGCGGCGGGAACGAACGCTGCGTTCTACATTGCAGTTGAGGAGGTCAGCCAGCCCTTTACTCAGCCAACGATGCCTGTGATTCCTCAGGTCGCTGTATCGGATTTCCGCAGCCATCCGAAAATCGGCGCCCTTGCAGGAAGGACGCGAAGTGCAGACCTTGCGGCGGCTGGAGCGTACGGGAGGCATGCGGAAGGCGACCGAGATGTTGTTGTCGCGGACTTGTCTGGAGCCAGGGGTGTTCGGCATAACCCGGCCTGTTTTGCTGTGGCCCGAAGGAATCTCGGAGCGCCTGGAAGATGCGCATCTGGAAGCCATTCTCGCGCACGAACTGTGGCATGTACGCCGTCGTGACAATCTGGCGGCTGCGACACACATGGTGGTCGAAGCCATCTTTTGGTTTCACCCCTTGGTTTGGTGGTTGGGAGCACGGCTGTTGGAGGAGCGCGAACGTGCCTGCGACGAGGAAGTCTTGGAATCGGGAAGCGATCGCCAGGCCTATGCGGAAAGCATTTTGAAGATTTGCGAATTCTGTATCGGGTCCCCGCTGGCTTGCGTGTCCGGAGTCACGGGCGCCGATCTCAAGAAAAGGATGGCTTATATCATGACCAAAAATCTTTCGCGCAAATTGGACTTCAGCAGGAAACTATTGCTCAGCATCGCGGGACTGTTGGCCGTCGCCGCGCCGATCACGTTTGGCCTGCTGCACTCGCCGCAAAGCCGAGCCGCATTGCGCGCCTCGAACGCACCTATTACACCTGCCTTTGAAGTCGCCTCTGTTCAGCCAAGTCGCCCTGGAGACGGGAACACTAGTGTCAGAACTGCTCCTGGCAGAATTACCTTAGCAAACTGGACGGTGAAGGGTCTCCTTTTATATGCATATAACCTTGAGCCCGTCGGAGGACCCGGCTGGGTCGACTCCAAAACATACGACATTGACCTGAGAGTGAACGACGCACTCGCCTACAAATCCGGCAGGCTCATCGAAACCAATGTAGCAGGGAGGTTTCCTCCCGGTTTGCGCCATGACCAGCTCATGTTGATGTTTCAGTCCTTGCTCGCAGACGAATTCAAGCTGAGGTTGAGTCGCGAAACAAGACAGGTACCTGTTTATGCGCTAGTTATAGCGAAAGGCGGTCCCAAACTTCATGAGGCAAAAGTCGGCGACACATACGCTGATGGAGTCGTGGGTCCTGACGGCCTCCCTGTGGGACCAAATAGGGGCACCGGGCAAGATGGCCGTTTGACCGCTCAAGCACTCCCTATGCCTACAGTGGCCCAGGTACTGACTAAAATCCTTGGCCGCACTGTCTTAGATGAAACCGGATTGACCGGGGAATATGACTTCACGCTGGAGTGGAACGCAATCAACAGCCACGCTGCGACTGAAGAACAACAAGGCACTGACAGCGCGTCGCCCGAATCCGTAGGGCCTTCAATCTTCACGGCGATCCAGGAGCAGCTCGGGCTCAAACTGGAATCGCGAGAAACGACCGTGGACGTTCTCGTGATCGACCACGCCGAGAAGCCGGCTGAGTCGCAGGCCCAAAGCACAACCCCCATTGTGCCTGCTTTCGAGACCGCTTCGATCAAACCAAACAACGGCGAGCCGATGGCCGGGTTTAACATTGCGGGGAAACCCTTCACTGCGATTATGTGGAAGGGCGACCGGTTAATGGCGACAAACTTCACCCTTCATGGGCTCCTTCGAGTGGCTTACGCAGTCCAGGACGATCAGATCTCAGGAGGACCGGACTGGCTCAACTCCGAAGGCTACGATATTGATGCGAGAATCGGAAAA
>QHYM01000303.1 GCA_003223295.1 Acidobacteriota bacterium
TAAACTGAGACTGTGAATCTTTTTCTGGAAGCAGGTTAGCGTCCAAATCCTCGATATAGAACTCGATATGGTAAGGCGCCTTCCCTAAAGCAGTGAATGTCTCCTGGTCTATGACACCCACATCTGACCCTAGTTCATTAAGAATGAGGACTCGTCGTGTTTGTTTGAGCTGCGCTGTGGCATTCGCCTGGAAGACAAGGCAAGTCAGGAGCAGCAAGAGTGCGAACTTCAGCAGGTTCGACCTTTTGTGCGAGGCTCGGGTATGGTGCGTAGGGCAAGCTTCGATTTGTCGATAATGGGAGCACCGCGCGGGAGACGAATGCAGGGCGGGCATAGTCACCGGGCCACCGAGTCACCGAGTGGGTTCGTAATCAGTTCTACCACAAAAGCCCGCGACAGTCGAAGGCCAGAATCGAATATCCCTTGCGAAAACAAGCGGGACTTCGCGCGAATTGGGGCACGGTAAGCATATTCCTTCTCGGGAGCCTCCTGGCAGGTAGTAAACCAAACTTAGGTCGGCAGTTCAGGACCGGCAGGGAGCTTCTCTCGTAAGCAAGCCCTTATGCTCGGCGGTGGACGTCTTTCGTCGGTCTGCCAGGTGAGGCGGGCGTGCAGACCTTGAAGCAACCAGCGCAGTCCGCAGTTACATGGTCGGATCTTTTCTAGTACCACTTTCTTTCTCCTAACAGGGCACCCAGCTGTTGAGACCTGGAACTGTATTTTTTGCCAGTACTGCGAGGAAGCAGCATGACCTAGTGTGAAAGAGCGCATGCGCACGTCGTGCACAGGTTCTGAAACGGTGTGCGCAGGCGTGTTCGATGGACTCATCTGGTTCGAGAGGGCGATCAAGAGCAGAGGCAGCCATGAATCCGAAACGAAAGTTTTTGCGTGCAACCTACCGATACCTGCTGGTACTGGTCGGCACCATCGCCATCGTACCAGGCGACACATTGCCATATATGCCGTCGCCTCGCTCGCCTCAAGCGGCTTCACCACAGCAGCAGGCTGCCAAGATTCCTCCCGACCAATTGGACTCTCTCGTTGCGCCCATTGCCCTCTATCCAGACCCGATGCTAGCCCAAACCCTCGCGGCATCCACATATCCTCTCGAACTCATCCAGCTCCAGCAGTGGCTCACAAAGAATCCCGGGCTGAAAGATAAAGCACTCGCGGATGCCGTCGCGAAGCAGCCATGGGATCCAAGCATTCAAGCGTTAGCTGGCCTGCCCGAAGTGGTACAGCGTCTGGCGGACGACATTCAGTGGACCACCGATCTGGGCAACGCCTTCCTGGCCCAGCAGAGCGATGTGATGGATGCCGTGCAGCGTATGCGCAAAAAAGCACAGGACACCGGCAATTTAAAATCAACCGAGCAACAGAAGGTGGAAACCAAGGTCATCGAGAGTAAGAGCGTGATCGTTGTCGAGCAGGCTGATCCACAGGTTGTGTATGTACCCTCGTATGATCCCGTCGTGGTCTACGGACCGCCGGTCTATCCGTACCCGCCCATTTACTACCCGCCGGCGGGATACTACGCCGCCGGTATGGCAATCTCTTTTGGCGTTGGCGTAATGATGGGGGCGTTCTGGGGCGGCGGCTGGGGCTGGGGATGTGGTTGGGGCGGCAACAACAACATCAACATCAACAACAACAATAATTTCAACCGTAACTCGAATGTTGGCGGTGGCAACCGCAACAACATCGGGGGCGGAAACCGCCCGTCGAATCAACCAGCGCGCGGCGGGGGAAACCGCGGCGGAGATTCCAACTGGAAGCACAATCCGCAACATCGCGGTGGCGCCCCGTATCGGGACCGAGGTACGGCGGACAGGTTCGGTGGTACGGCGCGTGGAGACTCCCTATCCAATCGCCAAGCTAGTGCCCGGCAACAGGTTGGTCGACAAGGCGGCAATCTGCCGAGCAATCGCGCCGGAGGAGCTGGCTTGAGCAATCGTGCCAGCGGAGCGGGTCTCAGTAACCGAGCTGGTGGTGCAGGCATTAGCAACAGGGCAGGCGGAGGTGGAGCGGATCGCGTGGGTAGCCGGGACGTCTCGCGTGGCGGTGGCGGAAACCGGGATGCCTTCGGAGGAGGCTCCAGAGGCTCCAAGGGTTACAACGGATCGAGCGCGCGCGCCAGCAGCAGCCGCGGTTCCTCGAGCATGGGATCTCGAGGAGGCGGTGGTCGTGGTGGCGGCGGGGGACGGCGTAGGTAAGCGGCCTAGGTCGCGGAACGGAATTCATTGGAGCATGGATATGAAATCTACGAAAGCAAGCCTCCTCAGGCCTTTTTGGATCGCCGGTACATTGGCGATTTTGTCGGTGCCCGGCCACCTCATTGCGCAAGAATCTGCTACAAAGGGTGCCCGTGATCTTGTCGCTGTTGGTGCCAAAACCTTCGATACTCCGCAGCAGGCTGCCGATGCGCTAGTCGCTGCGGCCGAACAGTTTGACGAGCGCGTTCTCAAAGAAATCTTCGGTCCCGGTGGCGAGGACATCTATCTTTCTGGTGAATACCCTCAAGATCGGCAGCGAGCCTCTGACTTCGCTGCAGAGGCTCGCAAAAAGAAAAGCGTCTCCATGGATCCCCAAAAAGGGAACCGGGCATTCCTCCTGGTGGGCAGTGAGGACTGGCCGTTCCCCGTACCAATTGTAAAACTGGGTGCCAAATGGGCATTTGATGCCACCGCCGGCCACGAAGAACTCCTCCACCGTCGCATCGGAAGCAATGAACTGGACGCCATTGATATCTGCCGCGGCTACGTGGAAGCGCAGCACGAATACGCACTCCAGAAGCGCGAAGGCTACGACGTGAACCAGTACGCCCAGCGTATCATCAGCACCCCCGACAAACAGGATGGCTTGGCGTGGCAAAACCCAGACGGTAGTTGGGGCGGCCCCATTGGCGAAAAGATTGCCCGTGCAATCGAACAGGGCTACTCCGCCAGTGCGGAACCTTACCACGGCTATTTCTTCAAAATTCTGAAAGGTCAAGGACCCGCAGCGCCGCTTGGCGAAATGGACTTCGTTGTGAAGAGCGTAATGATCGGGGGATTCGCCCTGGTAGCCGCGCCGGCCGAGTACGGCGTGACCGGATTGAAGAGCTTCATCGTCAGCCACGACGGCGTTGTCTACGAGAAGGATTTTGGGCCGGCCACCCTCAATGAGTTTACAAAAATGGAGCGTTTCAATCCGGATCGTTCGTGGAAACCGGTCTTGGGGGAGTAGCGGAGATCCGGACAGTTAAACGCCCCATCCCTCGAAGTGAAAAGAAATTTCGGCTGTCCTTGCATTGTCTCTCACTCCCACTGGTACAAAAACCCGCGCTCAAGCTAGTCCGAGAGATTTTTCGGATGAGAGCCTAGTTCTCGCTTCTATGAGCCAGCTGATCTGACAATTCTGACAGTTTCTATCAACGTCGCGACTCGTAAGAATTCGCTAGTTGGCACAGGGCCTGCTCGAGGAGGCAGAACTTTGAAACCCCATCATATCGTGATCTTCGCAGCCATGACTTTGTGGGCCGCAACAAGCTCCGCTCAGCTGCCGTCGTGGGAGAGTCAGAACGCAGCCGGAAAGCAGGCCTATGAGCGAGGGAGTTATGCGGAAGCTGAGAATTTCTTCAGGGATGCGCTTCGCCGGGCCGAAGAATTCGGAGAACTTGATCCTCGCTTTTCAACGACGATCAATAACCTCGCTGCGGTGCGGCATGCAGAAGGCAACTACGCCGACGCTGAGCAGCTCTACCGCCGTGCCCTAAGCATCGAGGAAAAGGTCCATGGACCGGAACACCGGGAGGTAGCCAGCTTACTCAACAACCTTGCCAAACTGTTGGATGAACGAACAAGGTACTCGGAGGCTGGGCCACTCTACCAACGCGCTCTCGCCACGCAGGAAAGGGTGCTTGGACCAGAGCACCCGGATGAAGCTATCGTTCTCACAAATCTCGCCGGGCTGCGGTTGAAAGAAGGTAAGTACTTGGAAGCCGAATCCCTTTACCAGCGCGCCCTAGCTATACGTCAAAACGTTCTCGGAAGCGACCCCAGGGATGTGGCGACTGTTCTCAACAACTTAGCAGGAGTTTATCATTCGCAAGGCAAATATAAGGACGCTGAGTTGTGCTACCGACGCGCGCTTGCCATATGGGAAAAAACGATTGCGCCGGAGCATCCTGACATGGCAACAATCCTCCACAATCTGGCCATTGTTCAGCTAAAGCAGGGCAAATACTCAGAAGCCGAGCCCCTCCTCCAGCGCGCAGCGGCCATTCAGAAAAAGGTTCTTGGACCAGAGGACCTTGGCGTGGCTACCATCCTCAATCGTCTGGCCACGCTTTTCCAGAAGCAAGCCAGGTATTCGGACGCTGAACCTCTCTTCCAGCGCGTCCTAGCCATCAGAGAAGAGACCTTTGGACCAGAGCATCCTGCAGTGGCCGCGGCTCTCATCAATCTGGCCGAGCTTCGGCGAGAGGAAGGCAAGTATTCGGAAGCTGAACCTCTCTTAAAGCGCGCCTTAGCCATCCAGGAAAAAGCTCTTGGACCGGGACACCCAGATGTGGCTACCATCTTCAATAATTTAGGCTGCCTTCAGCAAAGGGAAGGCCAGGACTCGGCTGCTGAACCCCTCTTCCGGCGCGCGCTGGCTATCTGGGAAAAAGTTCTTGGGCCGGAACACCAAGACGTGGCAACAGCCCTCAACAATCTAGCCTCAAGTCTTCAGACGCAAGGCAAATACTCGGAAGCCGAGTCGCTGCTGCATCGTGCGCTGGCGATTCGGACAAAACTTTTCGGACCGGACCACGTGGAAGTGGCCGCAATTCTAAATAATCTGGCGGGAGATTACAATTCTCAGGGCAAGACCAAAGAAGCGGAGTCGCTTTACCAGCGCGCTCTAGCCATGTGGGAAAAGACCCTTGGACCACAACACCCATACGTGGCTACCGTCCTCGTTAATCTAGGGACGCTGCAGGTGCAGGAAGGCCAATATTCGGCTGCTGAATCTCTCTTCCAGCGCGCCCTTGCTATCCGAGAAGAACTGCTTGGTCCGGAACATCCGGACGTGGCTTCCGTTCTTGCCCATCTGGCTGTTCTCGAGTACGAGCGTCACAACGATTCACATGCTGAGTCACTCTGCAAACGTGCGTTGAACATCTGGGACAAAGCCCCTGGGCCGCGATCTCAGGAATTTGCGCAGACGTTGGAGAACTTGGGCACGCTCTATTTTTATCAACGCAAGTATGACGAGGCTGGAGCTCTTTTCGAACGAGCGGTCACCATGAAGGAGCAATCACTGGGTCAGGAGCACCCAGACGTGGCACGCGGTTTGAACAAAGTGGCAATGGCTGACTTGGCCCGTGGCTATTATGAGGAGGCTGAATCGCCTTGCAAGCGAGCACTCGGGATTTTAGAAAGGTCTTCACCCCGGGATTATCCGGCGCTGATTGAAGCGTTGGTGAATTACGCTTGGGTACTCGAGAAGACGAAACGGAAGGCCGAAGCGGAACTTCTTGAGACACGGGCGATGGTCTACCGTGCCAAGCTGCAGGAAAACAAAAGCAAGAATCAAGCTGAATTCTCCGCGCAGCGGCCTTGACTGCCGCGAGGAGATACATCTTGAGGAGGTTCCGGCGGACCCACGTGCCCCTGTCCTGATGGCCTACGTAAAACGGGAGCATACGAGGTAGCCCTTACATCTTGGCGTACTTGTGGGGTTATCGCACTGGCGAGAGTCCATGGGACTAGATGCAAATTTTGGCTTGCCCCCCTGCTAGTAAGGTATCCACCTGACCTTGATTTCAGGAACTCACTTAATTCTTCACCGTTCGGCATTTGCAGTCTCCTCAACGATGCGAAAGTCAGTTGATACCAAATGCCAGTACAACATTGCAAAATTTTTGTGGGTTGTACCTCTCTACAAAAAGTTTACGTCCCAATAGTTGGTTCCAGGTTCCCATGGGGAGGCGACATGCCCTGCAAGTCGTGCAGGTCAGTCAATCAGAGCAAGTTCAGCGGGGAGATAGGCATCCATTTCCCCGGACTTAAAAACATCGACAAGCCCGTCGTGTGGGTATTTCCAGAGGTTGCTGTCTGTTTGGATTGTGGCACCGCCGAATTCGCTGTGCCGGAGGCTGAACTGCGCCTACTTGCAAAAGGCGACGCCGCTTCGGCAGGGTAACCTAGAATTGAGTCTTACTATCTCACTGGGAATAAACGGCTGAGTGTTCTCCACAGATGCTCCTGAACGCATCTTCATCTTCTTGGACGTGAAGGCTGAACGGGTACGCACAAAGGATGTCTACTTTGTGGGTTTTGGCAAGATCGTTGCACAGTTGTTCGATCCGAATCGCCGCCTCCCTTTTACCCTCCGCCCACAAGAGAGCAACACCTTCGCCGCAAATCGCAACCCGGGGATGTCTAGCCCTCGCTGCTTTCGATGCCGACTGTATAGAGTTGCTGAAACCCTCAAAAAATCGAGCCGCGTCAGGCATATCATTGACCATGAATGTGGAGAGCTTGTCGGCGGCATCCAATTGAATGTATGTTCCCTGTTGAGTGGCGGCATCAACATCCACGCCCAGTGTCTTCAATCTCAGGACGAGGCCGTCCCGGTGCGACTCGGCAACGACAGCGATAGCTGCATCCCCGGCCTTGAGGGCAACAGCAATAAAACGAGCAAAGGTGTCTAGAAAAACCGCGTCATCAGAATAGAATTGAACCTCATGGCGGTGAGGGGCTTTCTCTCCGGCTGTGTTCGTAAATTCGTAGTCTTTTAAGCTGCTGCTGACAAATTGCCTACCCCGAAGAACCGCATCCACCGCAGGCAGGAGTTCGCTTCGGGCATCTGTCTTATGAACGTAACCCAGGGCGCCCGTGCTCAAAGCTCCCTGCACCACATCTGGAGAATTGTACAGACTTAGGAAGACTATCTTGGAGCTGGGGGAGAGTTGTCGTATGCGCCGGGC
>QHYM01000304.1 GCA_003223295.1 Acidobacteriota bacterium
GGAGTTCCATCCCTCCGAGTGCACACCGCCCTTGCTGGTGATGGCAATCGAGGTGCCAGAGGTGGCAAAAAGAACCTGCGAAGAAAGCTCCCTTGAATCAACGGTTTCTGGGAATTTAGGGATACGTGAGAGGGTCAGCCGCATGCATAGCTCCAGGAATCGGAAGTGCTTCTATTGAAATCAGAAGATAGAGAAGGGCGAAAAGATAATGTCAGGTGAATACCTGAGGTGAGTAACCGACGATTGGCGACGCTCCTGACTGTCGTGTGATGTTCCACGAGAGTAGCAAACTACCGAAGGCACGAAGCGGGCAGGAGAAGCATTTGACCTTCGTGGAGGAGGTTGACGTCGCGCAGATCCGGATTAGCTTGTGCGATGCAGGACCAGGAGGCGCCATGATGCAATTGCGTCTGCGCGATGGACCAGAGCGTATCGCCGTGGCGAACGGTGTACTTCGCGGTAGCGCGCGGGGGAGCGACAGAAGCGGGAAGGACAATCTGTGTGCCTGCTTCAATGACGTCGGGATTGCGAAGTCCGGGATTAAGAGCGAGCAGTTCCTGCCACCGGCGTCCATTGCCGAGTCGCGAGGCGGCGAGCTTCCAAAGCGAATCACCGGGTTTGACGGTGACGATCGTCAGTTTTCCCGAGATCGAAAGCGACGGCGCGACGCGAGCGGACGGTGGCGCGGGATTCAGGCGAGGCGCTGGAGGCGCGGGGACGAGCACACGCGGTGAGGCAGCAACTGGCGGCGCAGGCAAAATTCGCGGCCGTTCGAAGGGGGACCGCTTGACGAACGGCCGCATCGGGGCGACCACTCGCGGAGCAGGCGTAACTACCGTGGGAGGGTCCACGGGAACAGGAGGACGTAAGGGCTGGGCCGGCGGCTTGGGCGAAGCCAGCACGGGCGCGTCCGCGAAAGGAAGATGAAATTCCGCGGAGCGCTGAAGTTGTTGCGATTCTTTTTGTTTTCGCAGGCGGCGTGCAACGTCGCCGAGCGGTGCGTTTGCTGAATTGGTCGAGGGTGATGCGGCATCCGCGTCTTGAGCGACGGTTGCGCCATCGACTGCGTCTTGCGGTTTTTGTGAATTGGCAGGAGAAGCTGGCTGATTCTTGTGCGCTTCCAACTGGGCGCGATCTTCCGGCGTAAGGATTTGCGCGCGCTTCAGGTCTTCCGCGGTGTAAACGCGTTTGGTTTTCTTTTGGCGCTCTTGCTTGTGGACGCGTTCCTGGCGGGCGGCTTCCGCAACGCTTTGGTCTTTCTGAGCCTGGATTTGGTCTTGGCTTTGGGCCTGGTCTTGGCTTGGTTGTGCTTGGGCGCGGTATGGTGCCGCACCAGCCACGGCAAAAGAAAAAATCAGGATAGCGGGGACACTTAACCGCAGAGAGCCGGAATAGGACTTTACGGCAATCAAGCAGCTGACCCGAGCTGGGGCGTCAAGATCAGGAATTGGCATTACAAACCGACCGCTGACGGGGGACAACGCCTGGAGAAGAGTATACCCAAAAAAACCGTTCCAAGAAACAAGCTTTTTTGCGGCATGGCCAGGCTCGGAGGCGCGTTTGGGGGCCTCATCAGCTACCAGCCAGAAGATCAGCAGGCGGCAGGGGAACCGGGGGCACGATGTCGGCGGGTGAAAGTTGCGCGCAGCTTCGAAGCACACCGAATCAAGATTATTTTTTGGCGACGGGCGGCTGAGACTTGTGATATGAAGCGCGTTCGAGAGGGACCCGACCATGAGAACAAAAAGCGCCGCGTTGCTGATCGTGATGCTGGGTTCTTGCGTTTGCGTAACCGCGCAAGAGAAAGCCCGGGACCGAAGGAAATTTTTGGATCCGGCGACGCCGGTCAGCGATGACCCGCGGCGAATTCCGGTGAAGCCCGGACCTCAGGGGCCGGACCGCGTTTTCGTTTTGCGCGGCGGAAGAATTTTTGACGGAACCGGGGCCGCGGCGCATGAAGGGACGCTGGTCATTGAGCGCAACAAGATTTCGAAAATCCTGCCGGCGTCGTCGAGCGACTGGCCAAAGAACGCGGAGGTCGTAGACGTTGCCGGCAAAACGATGCTTCCCGGACTGATCGATCTTCACACCCATCTGACTTATCCGCTGACGGAAGGCGACACCGGGAAGGCCGTGAGCGAATCGGACGCGACCCTGCGCGCCGTGGAAAAGCTCCGCTATTTTTTGGAGAGCGGAATCACCAGCGTGCGCGACGTCGGTTCGCAAGGCGACGTCACGTTTCGCTTGAAGGAGTGGGTGCGGGACAACCGGCTCGCCGGCCCGCGAATTTTCCCCGCTGGACAGTTCATCACCGCTGAGGGCGGACACTCGACCGAAAACACTCCCGATGAATTGATCAAATGGATGGGCGCGACACGGCTGGCGTCCGGACCGGACGACTGGCGCTTGGCGGTGCGCGAACAATTTCACAAAGGCGCGGACGTGATTAAGCTCGGGAGTCATTTCTCGCTCGAGGAAATCAAAGCGGCGGTGCAGGAGGCGCATGAACTTGGGTTGAAAGTGACCGTGGATTCGGAAACCTTTTATATCGAGCGAGCAGTGATAGCCGGGGCGGACACCATCGAGCATCCACTGCCGAGAAACGACGAGACGATTCGCATGATGGCGCAGCGGGGCGTGGCCGCCGATCCGACTCTGATTCCCTATCAAATAATTTTTGAGGAGTGGGGAGGATATTTCGGTTCGACGTCCCGGCGCTTTACTTTCTCCAACGATGCCAACCTCGAGATGCTGAAGAGATTGAAGAGGGCGGGAGTCAAGTGCGGCGTGGGAACGGACCTGATTCTTCATTGGTACCGCTACATGCCGGGGCCGTACATTCGCGAATTGAAGAACTTTGTGGCGGCCGGGTGGAGCGTCCCGGAAGCGCTGGTGGCGGCGACGAAAACGAACTCGGAGATCCTCGACATGGACGACCGCTTGGGCACTTTGGAACCGGGCAAGTTGGCGGATGTGCTTGTGGTCGATGGCCGGCCGGATGAGAACTTGGAGGACTTGGCTAAGGTCGATCTGGTCATTGGTAATGGTTACACGGTCGTGCAAGCGGGGAAGCTGGCGGTTCCGCGGCATACCGTCGCGTCCCCGCCCAAGAAGGCCCAGTGAAAGTGATCCCAATGTAAACGATGCGTAATCATAAGGATACAGGTTTATATCGGTCACCTCCTCGGGCAAACCTCATCCATACGTTGTCCTTAGATTCTATGGGCCTGCTTTGTGAATCACCAAGACCACGTCGTAACCGAAAGATTCTAGCGGGCTTTTTCCACCGGTCCTTGTAAATCGCATTTGACACAGCACACGGTCTTCCTTATACTTCCTTGTTTGTCAGGGATGTTATTAACCTGAGTGGGGCGGCTCCGGAAGTTTTGGAACCGTTGAGTTGGAAGGGTATTATCTTCGGTCCCGGAACAAGCAAGACGGAATGGGACGGAAGAGCGGCCGGAATGGGGCGCCTGCCCCGCAAAGCCGAGTAAGCCTCTCCGAACTGAAACCAAGAGAACTGCTCTATCTCTTGGAGTGCGTACGGAGTTTCTTGCTGGTTGTACCTCCGGATTCGCAGTAGACCTTTCAGCAGAAGCGCACGCTCTCGCGCGGTATTGTCTGCGCGCCTGGCGAGAGCTACGAAGTTTTGTGCGTAAAGAGTTTGGCCGCTGTGCGGCCGAAAAAGAGGAAAGACTGTGCCGACGTTTTCGCAACTCGTACGAATGGGCCGTGAAGGCATCCTGAGCAAGACGAAGTCGCCCGCGTTGATGGGCTGCCCGGAGAAGCGCGGCGTGTGCATTCGCGTGTACACACAGACGCCAAAGAAACCAAACTCCGCGCTGCGCAAGGTCGCGCGCGTGCGGCTGACGAACGCCGTGGAAGTGACGACATATATTCCCGGCATCGGCCACAACTTGCAAGAGCACTCGATCGTGCTGGTCCGCGGCGGCCGCGTGAAGGACCTGCCGGGCGTGCGCTACCACATCGTGCGCGGCACGCTGGACGCGGCGGGAGTGGAGAACCGCAAGCAAGGGCGGTCCAAGTACGGCGCGAAGCGCCCGAAAGCGGCACAAGCGAAGTAAGAGTTTTGTGAGGACTTGAAGGAGCGATAGAGAGCAATGCCACGCAAAGGATTAGTTTCGCGGAGAGTCCAGGCGACCGACCCGGTCTACGGCAATGACCTGGTGGAGAAGTTCATCTGCTCGATGATGTGGGAAGGCAAGAAGAACACGGCGCAGCGTGTGTTTTACGGCGCGATGGATCAGGTGGCGAAGAAGACCAACGACGACGCGTTGAAGGTTTTCAAGAAGGCTGTGGAGAATGTAAAGCCGGTGCTGGAAGTAAAGACGAGGCGCGTGGGCGGCGCGAACTATCAGGTTCCCGTGGAGGTGAATCCTTTCCGGAGGCAGTCGCTGGCGATTCGCTGGCTACTGCAATATTCGCGGGAGCGCGCGGGCAAGACCATGGTGGACAAGTTGGCCGATGAACTGATCGACGCAGCCAATGCGCGCGGCGGAGCCATCAAGAAGAAGGAAGATGTGCACCGCATGGCGGAAGCCAACAAGGCCTTCGCCCATTATCGCTGGTAAGGGATTGGTGGAATCGTGAGTGAAGCAGTTGCAATTCGGCCCGGAGACAAGAAGGCAGCTACTGGGACCATGGGACGAGCATACAAACTCGAAGACACCCGGAACATCGGGATCATGGCGCACATCGACGCCGGAAAGACGACGTCGACCGAGCGCATCCTGTTTTATACCGGTGTGACTTACAAGATCGGTTCGGTGGATGAAGGCACAGCCACCATGGACTGGATGGAGCAGGAGCGCGAGCGCGGCATCACCATCACCAGCGCGGCCACGACCGCGGCCTGGGACCGATTCGGCAATAAGTATCGCGTCAACATTATTGATACGCCGGGCCACGTGGATTTCACCGTGGAAGTCGAACGTTCCTTGCGCGTGCTGGACGGCGCGGTCTGCGTATTCGACTCCGTGGCCGGCGTGCAGCCGCAGTCGGAAACGGTATGGCGCCAGGCAGACAAGTATCGCGTCCCGCGCATCTGTTTCGTGAATAAGATGGACCGCATGGGAGCGGATTTTGACCACGTGGTCCGCACCATTCGCCAGCGCCTCGGAGCCCACCCCGTTCCCCTCCAGTTTCCCCTTGGCCGCGAAGATAACTTCATCGGGATCATCGATTTCCTGGAAGAAAAAGTGATTGTTTGGCTCGAAGAGACTTTGGGCGCGAAGTTCGAAGTGTTTCCAGTGGAGAAGCTTTGGGACAAAGCTTTCGTGGATTCCCGCCCGGACGTGGCCAGCGCCTTGAAAGGTTCAGCGATCGACAAGAAGTTCTACGACGAACACCGCAACAAGGTGGTTGAGTACATCGCCGAGCATGACGACGAAGTGATTGACAAGTACTTGACCGAAGGCACGCTCACGCTGGAAGAGATGCGCAAGTCGATTCGCAAATCCACGCTGGCGTTGAAGATCGTGCCGGTACTGGCAGGCTCCGCGTTCAAGAACAAGGGAATCCAGCCTTTGCTCGATGCCGTGGTCGATTATCTGCCGTCGCCCGTGGATGTTCCGCCGGTCGAGGGCACGAATCCGGCAAACGATGAACTCGAGACGCGCCGCGCGCGCGACGATCAGCCTTTCGCGGCTCTTGCTTTCAAGATCATGTCCGACCCGTTTGTCGGCCACGTAACCTACATCCGCGTTTATTCAGGGGTATTGAAATCGGGCAGCTACCTCTACAACTCCGTCAAAGGTTCGCGCGAACGCATCAGCCGCCTGCTGCAGATGCACGCCAACAAACGCGAAGAGATCGAAGAAGTGTATGCGGGCGACATCTGCGCCTGTGTCGGCTTGAAGAACGTGAATACCGGCGACACGCTCTGCGATGAAAGCAAGCCGATCGTGCTGGAGTCCATCGAATTCCCGACCCCGGTGATTTCCGTGGCCATTGAGCCGAAAACCAAGGCCGACCAGGACAAGCTGAGCGTAGCCATGCAACGCCTCGCGCAAGAAGATCCGACCTTCCGTGTTTCGACGGAACCGGATACCGGCCAAACTTTGATCTCCGGTATGGGCGAATTGCACCTGGAGATCATCGTGGACCGCATGCTGCGCGAATACAACGTGCAGGCCAATGTGGGCCGGCCGCAGGTGGCGTATCGCGAGACGATTCGCAAAAAGGCCATTGCGGAAGGCAAGTACATCAAACAGACCGGCGGCCGCGGGCAGTACGGCCACTGCAAGATTGAATTGCATCCTATTCCCAGTTCCAGCCACGAAAACATGAAAGAAATGTCCGTGGATGAACTGGACGCGCTGGCCAAGCAAATCGTGGGCGGCCCTGCGGGCAAGTGGAAATTCGACAAAGAACACCGGTTCCTCTTCATTGACAAGATCATTGGCGGAGCGATTCCGCGGGAATTCATCGCGCCCATTGAAGCGGGCATCCGCGAGGCGCTGGACAGCGGCATCCTGGCGGGATTCACCATGGTGGACGTCGCCGTAGTTTTGGTCGACGGCAGCTACCACGATGTAGACAGTTCGGAAATGGCCTTCAAGATTGCCGGTTCGATGGCCTTTAAGGAAGCCTGCGCGAAAGCCTTGCCGGTTCTCCTGGAACCGATCATGAAAGTGGAAGTCGTGACGCCAGAAGAGTACATGCCGCAAGTGTTCGGCGATCTGAACGCGCGGCGGTCGGCGATTCAGGGAACGGAAAACCGCGCGGGGAGCAACGTGATTCGCGTGGAGGTGCCGCTCTCGCAGATGTTCGGCTACGCCACGGATTTGCGCAGCCGCACGCAGGGACGCGCCACATTCACCATGCATTTCTCGCATTACGCGGAGCTTCCCAACAATCTCGCGGAAGAAATTGTAAAGAAAGCCCGCGGCGGAAAGTAGTTTCAAGAGAACGATTTTGCAGGACTTTGACTGAGGAGCAGAGGACCAAATGGCCAAGGAGAAATTCGAGCGCAGCAAGCCGCACGTGAACATCGGGACGATCGGGCACATCGATCATGGCAAAACCACATTGACGGCGGCGATCACCAAGGTGCTCAGTAAGCACAACCCGAAGGTGCAGTTCCGGGCGTTTGACACCATTGACAACGCGCCGGAAGAGCGCGAGCGG
>QHYM01000305.1 GCA_003223295.1 Acidobacteriota bacterium
CTAAGGAGGGGCCGTGAAACAGCGAGTGGTGCTATGGATGCAAATGCAAGTGCTGTTCCTGTGCTTTCTGGCCGCAATTCCTTCCCGCGCCCAGGTCGCCAACAACACGGCGTTGGTTGGCACAGTGACGGACGCGAACGGGGTGGTAATGGGAGCCAAAGTTACAGCAGTCAACGTGGGGACCAACCACACTTATTCCGCAACTACAGACGAGCAGGGCAACTATTCCATCACCTTCGTCCGGGAAGGCACCTACACCATAACCACGGAGCAAGTCGGCTTCAGAAAGTCCGTGCAAAATGGAATCTTAGTTGAAAACAATCGGACGGTACGCACGGATATAAGGCTAGAGGTAGGGTCAGTAAGCCAGTCTGTAGTTGTGAATGCCGCCGTTCCCGCTATTTCCACAGATGAAGCCACCCTTGCGGAGACGATCAACAGCCGATCTGTGGTCGACCTCCCTTTGAATGGCCGTGACACCCTAAAGTTAGCGGCCACCACGTCGAATGACATCATTGGTCCCAAATCAAGCCAGACAGGTATCCCTCCCGGCGAAGATTTTATTGGAGCGGGGCAGCGTGAAATCACTAATAGCCTGACGCTGGACGGCATCACCATCATGAACAACCTCATCACGGTTACGCACGTTGTGCCGAGTGCTGACGCCGTTGAAGAAGTGCAGGTGCAGAACGGGAATTACACGGCGCAGTACGGCAGCTACATGGGCGTGCACGTAAACCTTGCGTCGAAATCAGGCACCAATGGACTTCACGGCGCTCTCTTTGAATTCGTGAGAAACGACATGTTTGACGCCCACCCGTTCTTCGACAGTCCGGGGTCGCCGAAGAAGCCTCTTCACCTCAATCAGTTTGGAGTGGAAGCAGACGGACCCGTGTACCTACCAAAATTGTACAACGGACGGAACAAGACTTTCTTCACTGCTTCCTATGAAGGGCTACGCCAGATAAAGAGTCCGTCTCAACTGGGCACAACGCTGACGCAAGCGATGCGCGGCGGCGATTTCTCATCGCTCTGCACGGGTGGCTTTAGCGCGTCTGGTTTGTGCACCGACGCCCAGCCCAGCCACCAAATCCATAACCCCGCCACACAGGCTCCGTACCCGGGCAATATCATTCCGTCGAACCAACTCTCCTCTGTCTCGCAGGCGTTGCTGCAGTATTACCCGCTGCCAAACATCGCGGGCACAAACACCTTCTCCGGCCCAGTAGCGTCAAACGTTTCAACGAATCAGACCCTGGAACGCATTAACCAGAACTTCGGCGAGAAGATTCGCTTATTTGTCCGTTACGACTGGCAAGACACTAACATCTTTGGCGGCAGCGTCACGCCCACCGGAGGAAGCTATGGTCCGGCCAATAACCGGAATATTGCCATTGGATATACGCACATTCTCACGCCGAGCTTGGTCAATGATTTTCGATTTGGCCGAAATCATTTGATGACGAACAACTTGGACTATTGGACCGTGAATGGCCTGTTGAACGCCGGCACTCAACTCGGCATCCCCAACTTCACGGGCGACACAACCTTCCACAACCCCGGTATCCCAGACGTTACCGTTAGCGGATTCATGACGCTGGGCAACGCCGGAGCAAATTGGTATCAGGATGACACGACATGGCACGGCTACGATCAGGTGAGCTATCGGCGTGGGTCGCATAACGTCATGGCGGGAGTCGAAATTCGCAAACTGATTACGGGTCGGGCTGCCGCTAACAATCCACGCGGCCTGTTCAACTTCACCGGGTCAAGGAGCGGTAACGCGGCAGCAGATTTCCTGCTCGGGACCCCGCAGAATGACATAACGCCCATTCAGGAATTCAAAGGTGTGGTGGCGGAATGGCGGGACGGATTCTTCCTCCTCGACAACTGGCAAGTGAATTCTAAGCTCACGTTGAACTATGGTTTGCGCTACGAATTGCCAACGGTTCCCTACAGCGTTAACGGCAACGCCCGAATCCTGAATCCCCAACAGACGGCGCTGATCCCCGCTACCGTTCCGACTCCGGGGTTCCAGTTCCTCAACCCGAATCACGACAACTGGGCACCGCGCCTCGGCTTTGCTTATCGAGCTACATCCAAGACTGTTGTTCGCGGCGGCGGCGGCTTCTACTACAACCCGAACCAGACCAACAGCTTCACATTGGCGACAACCAATCCTCCTTTCGGTGTAACCACGACGTTCAATAATTCGGCGGCGACACCTCTCTCCTTTGCCAATCCGACACCGGGCACCGGGACTACGCCCACGTCCTTTCTCACCGTCTTTACGGAGAACCCGGACCTTCCAACGCCGAGAATGTATCAATGGAACCTCGGCGTTTCCCGAGAATTGTGGAAGAACTCCGGTTTTGAGCTGCAATATCTCGGCTCCCACTCGTTGCATCTGGACCGAAGCTACTTTAACAACACCCCCCAGCCCGGACCCGGGAGCGTAGATCCGCGCCGCCCGAATCAGCTTTGGGGACAGATTCGCACCATTCAAAACGACGAAATCGCGAACTATCACGGTCTCACCACAATCTTCCGTCAGCGCATGAACCGGGGTTTAGAGGTATTGGCCAGCTACACCTGGTCGCATTCGATTGACGTTTCGACCGACTCCAACGGTGGCGGCGCGCCTATGGATGCCTTTAATTGGCGGCGTGACTATGGCAATGCCAACTGGGACATTCGCCACAGGTTCGTTACCAGCTTTGTTTATGACCTGCCATTCCCCCATGGCCGCAATGCGTTCCTGCGATGGACGCTGGGCCACTGGCAGGCTAACGGAATTTTCACGGCACAAACGGGGATACCATTCAACGTCTTGATCTCGCCCGATCAAGCGAACATCGGTCGTGGTAATCAGCGCCCGAATGTCGTGGGAACGCCGAGCGCCAATTGCGGCTCGGGACATCTTGTGGGTTGTATTGATTCGAGTGCTTTCGCTCTGCCCGCGCAATTCACTTTTGGCAATGCGGGACGCAACATTCTCGTCGGCCCCGGGCTCGTGGATGCCGATTTTTCTGTCTTTAAGGATTTTCCGATTAAGGAGCGGCTCAAATTGCAGTTGCGCGCGGAAATGTTTAACATTTTCAACCATACGAATTTCGGAAGTCCGAATACGACTTGGAATACCGGATCGTTCGGCAACATAACGCAGACCACGACTGACAATCGTGACATTCAGTTCGGCGCAAAACTTGTTTTCTAGGGCTTTCAGGTGTATCTCAAATTGCATCGCTGCGGGAAAGGACAACTGCCTATGCATCGTCGTGAGGTTTTGAAAACGTCTGCCGCTGCCTTGGGAACCCTCTTGGGCGCGGGAGCAATTGAAGCATATCCGATGGGCGTCAACACCAGCTCACGGCCATCCAAACTGAAGATCACCGACCTTCGCGTGGCGACTATTGTGAAGCCCGGACCAAGTCCTTGTCCGCTCGTTCGCGTCGACACCGATCAGGGAGTGTATGGATTAGGAGAAGTTCGGGACGGCGCCAGCCCAACTTATGCCTTGTTTCTAAAGAGCCGCATCCTGGGCGAGAATCCACTGCAGATTGACAAAACCTTTCGCAAGATCAAGCAATTTGGCGGACACGCTCGGCAAGGTGGTGGAGTTTGTGCCATCGAAATGGCCCTGTGGGACATCGCCGGCAAGGTATACGATGCTCCGGTCTATGCGATGCTCGGCGGGAAATTCCGTGACAGGGTTCGCATTTACGCCGACACAACAGAGTCCAAGGACGCGAAGGTATACGCCCAGCGTATGAAGGAACGCAAAGAAAAGATGGGCCTCACCTGGCTCAAGATGGACCTTGGCGTTGAGATGGTATCAGACACTCCGGGCACCGTTACCGCGCAATCAGACCTCAGCCAGTGGGACATGAGCCAGCTTTCGCATCCCTTGCTGGCAATGGAGGTCACCGATAAGGGTATCGCGATGCTTGAGCAATACGTCGCCGCCGTGCGCGATGCGGTAGGCATGGAAATCCCGCTCTCGATGGACCACTTGGGGCATCTTGGCGTGAAGTCGATCATTCGGCTCGGCAAGGCATATGAAAAATACAATTTGTCCTGGATGGAAGATGTGATTCCGTGGACCTATACGGACCTGCTCAAGCAAATTGCCGATGAGAGTCCCACTCCGATTCTCACCGGCGAAGATATTTACCTTAAAGAGCCGTTTCGAGTTTTGTGCGAGAGTCATGCTGTCGGCAAGATTCACCCGGACCTCGCCACTTCCGGGGGGATCCTGGAAACTCACAAGATCGGAGACATGGCCGAAGAATACGGCGTGCCGATGGCCATGCACTTCGCCGGCACGCCCGTGAGTTGCATGGCGAATGTCCACTGCGCCGCAGCTACGCAAAATTTCCTCGCCCTCGAAAACCATTCCCTCGATGTGCCCTGGTGGTCCTCAATGGTTCAAGAAGGAGCTAGGTCCCCCATCGTCGATCATGGCTGGATCGACGTTCCTGACAGGCCCGGTCTCGGAGTGACTCTGAACGAAGATGTGGTCCGGCAGCACTTACAACCCGGCACTGGCTATTTCGAGCCAACTACCCAGTGGGATCACGAACGCTCTTGGGATCGGCTGTGGAGTTAGAAATGATTTCGATAAGACGCCTGGCTTTTCCACTGCTGGCTGCCTGCATCCTTGGCCTGTCCGCATCTGTTGCGGAGGGCCAAGTATTTACCTTGTCGAAGCAGGAATTGACCGACTACACCTCGCAAAACCCCTTTGAGCGCTTCCTGGACGGCAGACCGAAGGTGCCCGACGAGATTATCGACCGGGCTCGCGGGCTTTCATCTGAAGAAGTCTGGGCCGGGCTTCTTAATAAGAAAGGGTTCAACAATCAGTTCGTGGACGGATTCGAAATCGTTCATGCCGGCAAGAATTTGGTCGGACGCGCATTCACCGTGCAGTTCATGCCGCTGCGCTCTGACGTTGATGACGTTGCGGAAGCTAAGGCCAAAGGGCGCGGCATCACGCGCCTTACAAATCAAGCTGCCATCGACATGGTACAGCCCGGGGACGTGTTGGTGGTTGACCTCTTTGGGAAGAAGGTCAACGGAACAATTGTTGGTGACAACCTCTTTTATTATCTTGCCAAGGCTGCACACGCAGCGGGATTGGTTGTAGACGGTAGCATCCGCGATCTGGACGGAATTTCGGAAATCGAGATGCCTGCGTATTACCGTCACGCCGATCCGACGCCCATTGGCAACGTGATGCTGACGGGAATAAATATCCCAATACGGATTGGCAACACCACAGTAATGCCCGGCGACCTCGTCGTCGGTGACCGAGAAGGCGTGTACTTCATTCCTCCGCAGTTCGTAAAGTCAGTGCTCGATCAAGCCGACGAAATTCATATCCACGACGAATGGACGAAGAAGAAGTTCGCTGAGGGAAAATACAAGTCCAGCGAAATATATCCCAGCCCAAGCGATCCCAAGCTGCAGCAAGAATATAAAGAGTACTTGAAGAAGGAATTGGAAGAAATCGCCAAAAAGCGAAAAGCCCGATAAGCGAAGCTGGGTGAACCGGGCTTCCTTTTAGCAAAAGGAGCGCAAACCATGAACGTTTCCCGCGACATTTCTGAGTTCTCTTGGAGGCCATTTTTAGTTTTGCTTGCATGGCTGATTTTGGGTCTGCCTTCGGCGGCGCAGGTTACGTCCGGCACAATCGCGGGGACGGTCACTGATTCCTCGGGGGCAGCAGTACCCGGCGTCAAAATCACTATTACCAACATTCAGAAGAACGACGTGCGAGGGTACACCACTGACGAAACGGGCGGTTACAACGCTCCGTTCCTGCCCCCTGGGACTTACCGGGTTGCCGCAGAAAAGGCCGGTTTCATGCGCGTCACTTCAGTGCCCGTCGTCCTCAACGTGGATGACAAAGCCCGCGTCGACATTACCCTCCGAATTGGTGACGTGAAGGAAGTGGTCGAAGTTGGCGTCAGTGCGCCGCTCGTTCGCCAAGACAGTTCCGAGCTCGGCGATGTGATCGGAGAGAGGTCGATCCGAGAGCTGCCCCTCAATGGCCGCAATTTCGCACAACTGGTCTATCTGGTCCCCGGCGTAACTCCTGGCCAGGCCGGGGAGAATCTCTCGGGCGCAAGCACATTTAATCCCCGAGGTGCGTCGAACTTCAATGCCCTGGGCAGTCAGGCAAATACCAATGCATGGCTTGTCGATGGGGTTGACGACAACGAGTACACTTTTAACACCGTCATGGTGCAGCCCTCGGTCGAATCCATTGGCGAATTTAAGGTGCTCACGGGGACGTTTTCTGCGGAGTTCGGTCGCGGCGCTGGGGTCGTGTCGGTCTCCACGAAGTCCGGCGACAACGAGCTACACGGCAGCGCTTTCGAATTTCTGCGCAATAACTATCTCGACGCGCGCAACTATTTCAATGCAAAAAGCCAAGGGCAACCTCCATTCAGGCGCAATCAGTTTGGAGCTTCTCTCGGCGGTCCTGTCGTCCTTCCGAAACTGTATAACGGCCACAGCCGGACCTTCTTCTTTGCGGATTACTACGGTTTGCGCGAGTTAAAGGGCCTAACCTTCGTCAACTCCGTGCCCACCGCTGCAGAGCGCCTTGGCGATTTCAGCGGCCTGACAAGCCTCAAGGGGACTCCGATACAAATTTACAATCCGTTCAGCACGCGGATGGTCGGCACGCAAGTTGTACGTGATCCGTTCAATTGCAACGGAAGTGTTCCCGTGACCCCCAACGCAGATGGCACGCAAACGGGCGGAACTCCCTGCAACATTATTCCAAGTCAACTCATCAATCCGGTCGGAGCTAACGTGGCGAGCATCTACCCGCTACCCAACGTATCCGGAAGTTTTA
>QHYM01000306.1 GCA_003223295.1 Acidobacteriota bacterium
CAACGTCAACGTGTCGCTTGCCATTGGCGCCGCCAACCAGACCGTCGAGGTCAACGCTGAGGACACCGCAATAGTAGCTATCGACTCGGGCGAGAAGGCGTTTGCGTTGACAACCAAGGAACTGTCGAACTTCGCTCAGGTAGGAAGCAACGCCGCCGAGTACATCAAGATTGTGCCCGGCTTCGGTATTAGCAACGGCACCCAGAACAAGTCTAACTACAACGGCCAAACCATCGGCATCAATGCCAACGGTGATTCCGGCAGTCAAAGTCCGCTCAACGCCGCCTATTCCTACAACGGCCTGCCCGTAAACTCGTTGGACATCACACAGGACGGCGCGCACGTTTCCGATCCCGGATGTAACTGCGACACGCCGGTCAACCCTAACTCGGATTTCGTCCAGGAGTTCAAGGTCTTGACATCGAATTTCAGCGCTGAAAACCAGAAGGGGCCCATTCTCATCACGGCTGTAACGAAGGCCGGCGGCAGGGATTTCCACGGCAGCGCGTTCTTCTCTGCACGAAACCATTCTCTCAATGCTAATGACTGGTTGAATAACCGTAGCGGAGTACAACAACCCGCGAATTCGTACTATTACCCAGGAGGCACTATCGGTGGCCCCGTCCTAATCCCGGGGACTGACTTCAACAAGAGCCGCCAGAAGCTGTTCTTCTGGACCGGCTTTGAATACTTCAAACAAACCCTTGATACCGGCTTGCTCAGGGCAACGGTGCCGACGGCTGGCGAAATCAATGGCAACTTCTCGGCCGCAGAGGTGGCGAAGGAAGGTACAAAGACCGCTTCCGGCCTCCCTCCAGGCCAGGTCAGCACAACGACTTTCCCCGGTGGACAGATTCCCGCGTGTACTACCAGCGGTCAAACGGGGTGTATTGACCCTAACATGCAGGCTTTGATGAAGTTGTTTCCCGCCGCTAACGCTGATCCGAACACGACCGGAGGCTACAACTACGTCCAAGCCGAAATCTTCAGCCAGAACAACAGGCAATGGGCGATACGGGGGGATTGGAATATCAGCGACAATACCAAGGTTTTTGTCCACTACAACTACCAGCGCGAACTACAACAGTTTCCCGTTGGCCTCTGGTGGCGCAATGGCGACCAAGTCCCTTATCCGACGGCGATCCAAGGCAGGAATAAGTCGGACTCCTGGACCGGAACGATTACGCACGTATTCAGCCCGACACTGACGAATGAAACCGTCGTCGCGTACACTTTTGTTGGCTTTCCTAACGTGTTTGCGGATCCCTCCAAGGTCGCCCGTTCCACTGTAGGCTACGGATATGCCGGCTTGTTCAAGAACGGCGTCGCCCAGATTCCGTCGTTCGGCAACTTTGGCCCCAGTGAAGCCGCTCTTATTTTCAATCCCGGCGGATTCGAAGCTGGTGGAGCTGGCTCCGGCCTTTACGCCAACAAGTACATGCCCAGCGTGAGCGATACGATCAGCAAGGTATTTAGGAATCACACTTTGAAGGCAGGCTTCTTCTATGAATGGATTCGGAACGCACAGCCGGCCAACAATTTTACAAACGGCGAAGCGCTGGTCTCCCGCAGCAATCCTTTCACTTATGGCAATGAGTATGCCGACCTGCTGACCGGCAACCTAAACAGTTACTCTGAAACGAACTTCAACCGGATCAATGATATCAACTACAAAGCGGTTGAGTTCTTTAGCCAGGATTCGTGGAAGGTTACAAGGAAGCTGACGCTCGAATTAGGCTTGCGTTTTACGCATTTTTCGCCTTGGATTGACGGTAAGAACTTTGGCTACTCGATCTTCGATCAATCGAAATACCAGCCAAGCTGCGCAGCAACGCCTACGTTTTGCGGATTCGAATGGCACGCCAAGGACAGCTCTGTTCCGCTGGGTGGATTCCCGACGAGGGCGTTGTTTTACCAGCCGCGATTCGGTGCTGCCTATGACCTCCGCGGAACTGGCAAAACTGTTCTCCGCGGAGGTTGGGGACGGTTCTATTTCCACTCCGGGCAGTTCACGAACGGCCTGGACGCTTCCGCGGGCGTAGCGACCGCCAACATCTCGCCGACCACCTGGGTCGGAGGAACTGGTTGTCCCACCAATCCGTCTGGGGGGTCGCATCTGTTTGCATCGTATCTCTCGTGTGTCAACGTCGCCGCCTCGCCGGCTTCCCCGGCAGCTGTCGATTCCAAGGACGACCGGCAGCCGTACGCCGATAGCTATAGCTTCACAATCACGCAGCGAGCACCCTGGCAGAGCTTTGTGGAAGTCGCCTATGTGGGAAACCGGAGCAGGGACCTGGCAAATAGCAGCGGCGCAGGCAGCAACATCAACTTGGTCCCGCTCGGGGCGATAACGACCGCAAACTCGACCAACCCAGCTAACGCTGATCCAAAGTTTTACCGTCCGTTGAATGATCGGGTAACTGGAGATGGCTATGGCGATCTCAACCAAGCCACCAACAATCTCTACGGTAACTACAACTCGATGCAAGTGACATGGGGTCGCCATGCGGGCCGCTATACCATTCAAGCAAACTACACTCTGCAGAAGGCCTTGGGCATCGTTAACTCCAACAACAACCCCTTCAATCTGCGGAGCAATTACGGTGTCCAGGGGACGGACCGCAGGCAGCTCTTCAACATCGCCTACTCGGTTGACCTTGGCAAGCTAGTGCATTCAAGCCGCTTCGTGAACGGAGCCGCCAATGGGTGGCAAATCTCCGGTATCACGCAGCTCGAAAGCGGCGCCAATCTGACTTATAGTGGCGGCTACTTCCAAAACAACAATTACAACATGAACCTCAATGGCGCGATCATTCCGGGCTCGAAGAGCGCAGCAAATCCGAATGGCATTCAGATCAATAATCAATCCATTCTGGGTACCAATGCTGTGCAGTTAAACCCGATTGTGACTTGCAATCCGACATCCAACTTGGGCCCGCATCAGTACATCAATGGGAACTGTTTCGCTGCGCCAACAACTGTTGGCCAGAATGGGCCAACTCTGCTCCCGGTGGCCTACGGACCGAAGTACTTCAACTCCGACCTGGCGCTTTTCAAGAACTTTTCAGTCACGGAGTCGAAACAACTGCAGTTCCGGATTCAAGCCTACAACTTCCTGAACCATCCTTTGTATTCGTTCCCCAGCGGCAACAACCTGTCGCTCCAGTTCCAGCAGGACGCCACAGGAGCGGTTACCCAAACCAATTCGAACTTCGGCAAGGCGACCGACAAGCAGGGAGCTCGCGTTTTGGAGCTTGCTGCGAAGTTCTACTTCTAAACCGAGGACAGTGTTTTGAGGTTAAAACGGGATGCACTTGCCGGTATGTGGAAATCCGCGTTCCTCTTGATTTTGAGCTTTGGCACCATCGCACGGGCGCAGACCCCCCAGGAACTGGTTCAGGACGCAATCCAGAAGCAGCAAGCTGGCGATCTCGAGGGCGCGATTGCGGAATACAAGCAATTCCTGAAGCTGCACCCTGAGGCCACTGCTGCTATCCATTCCAACCTGGGAGCGGCTTTAGCCGGGCTGGGCCGGTTTGAAGAGGCTGTCCCCGAATATAAGACTGCGCTGAGGCAGTCCCCTGCTCTGGCGGCAGCTAGGCTGAACCTCGCCTTGGTGTATTACAAGATGGGACGGGTTGCGGAAGCTGCAACGGAACTGGCCAAGGTCCACAGCGAGGACCCTTCTAACGAACAAGCCACGCTGCTGCTGGGTGACTGCTATTTGCGGATGGGACGAGAGAAAGACGTCATCCGCGTACTGGAGCCGGAGGAGCCGAAGCATCCTGAAGATGCCGCCATTGCCTATATGTTGGGAACGGCGTTGATTCGTGACAAGCAAGTCGAGAAGGGACAGCTCCTGGTAGACCGAATCCTGCGCAATGGCGACTCGGCCGAGGCGCACCTGATGCTGGGCAGCGCCAAAATGAATGTTGGTGATTTTGCAGGCGCGCGGGACGAGTTCGCCAAAGCCGTAGCGCTGAATCCGAATCTTGCGGAAGTCCACGTCCTCTACGCCAAAGCGCTGGTGCTCACGGGAGATTCCGATCAATCTTCGAAAGAATTCAAGGCTGAGCTAGCGGTGGATCCGTTCAATTTTGATTCGAACTTGCAACTGGGGGCAACGTCGAGGCAGGAGCAGAACTATGAGCAGGCCAATCGATACTTCACGCGGGCGCTAAAAACCAGACCGGGAGACCCCGGCGTCCGGTATCAACTGGCGCTCATAGCTCTGGACGAAGGCAAGCCCGACGACGCTCGGCAGATGCTCGAACCCCTCATAAGAGAATCGCCCCAGTTTACCGAGGCACATGTTTCGTTATCCCTTGCTTACTATCGTTTGAAACGGCCGGCGGACGGCAAGAGGGAGCAGGAGATCGTCCAGAAACTGACGGCGGAAGCGCAAGCCAAACAGCCAGGAGCTAAAGCACAATAGATTGCTGCACTCTCGATTCCAGACAATGACGGAATGAAATTCACGAGAAGAGAATGGATAAGGCTGGCCTCAACGTTTGGCGCCACCCAGTTGTTCGGAGGGCGAGGCACCTCCGGCCAGCCGCAGCCTTTATTTGTTGAAGTCCCGCCATCCGCGAGCGGCATTGAGTGGGTCCACGAAAACGCAATGTCTCCCAGTCGCTACCTGCCCGAGGCGCTGGGCCCAGGGTGTGCCTTTCTGGACTACGACAACGATGGGTGGATGGACATTTTTCTGGTGAACAGCGGCCCCAGTGATTTTTGGACTCCGTCAAAGCCAGTCCGCAATGCGTTGTATAAGAACAATCGGGATGGGACGTTTGCCGACATCACCGAGAAAGCCGGCGTAACCGGCGCGTATTTCGGGATGGGAACCGCCGTGGGCGACTACGACAACGACGGCTGGCCAGACATTTTCGTTACTGCATATGGGAAATGCATTCTCTACAAAAATAACCACGACGGGACGTTCAAGGACGTAACCGAGAAAGCCCGGGTAGCCACACCCGGCTGGAGCACCAGCGCCGTTTGGTTCGATTATGACAATGACGGCAGGCTGGATCTGTTTGTCTGCAGCTTTGTGGATTACTCGGGAGTGCGCAAACTCGAATGCGGGAATAACCAAATCGGCAGGAACTATTACTGCGTGCCGCGCGTTTTCAAGCCCACCGCAAGTTCCCTCTACCACAACAATGGCGACGGTACTTTCACTGAAGTGAGCAAGGGGACGGCCATTGCTAAAGCTTTGGGAAAGGGCCTGGGTGTAGTCGCCACGGATATAAATAATGATGGAAGGATGGATCTCTTCGTCGCCAATGACACGGTGCAGAACTTCCTCTTTATGAATCGCGGCCCCGGCTCCAACGGCCGCTGGATTTGGGAGGAAGTTGCGTTGCAAGCGGGCGTTGGATTCAGCGAGAGCGGGCGACCGCGTTCAGGCATGGGAGTGGATGCAGCAGACCTCACCGGAGACGGATGGCAGGATCTGTTTGTCGCCAACGTTGATCACGAGATGTTTTCGGTTTACGAAAACAATAAAGATGAAACTTTTCGCGATGCCGCTCAAGCGCATGGCGTGGCTCGCGCTACAAGATTGCTGAGCGGCTGGGGGTTGAAGTATTTTGATTACGACAATGATGGCTCTGCCGATCTTCTTTTGGCCGATGGCCACCCTGACGACATGATCGATAGCTACTCGATGCAAGTGAAATACAAAGAGCCACTGCTTTTGTTCCACCAAGGTTTGGACCGGAAGCTCCACGACATAAGCGAAAGCGCGGGTCCGGCGTTTCAGGAGTGTTTAGCCGCGAGAGGCCTGGCTGTGGGCGACTATGACAACGACGGAGCGATTGACGTGCTGATTGGGACAAACGGAGGGGCTCCGGTGTTGTTGAAAAACAACGCGGCCAAGGGAAACAATTGGCTGGGCCTCAAGCTGGAAGGCGTGAGGTGTAACCGTGACGCCATCGGGGCGCGCATTCTATGGAAAGCAGGTGGTAAATCGCGCCAGCGCCTTAAGAACAATGGTGGCAGTTATCTCTCTTCGCATGATCTCCGGGAAGTCCTCGGCATCGGCGACGCCGCTCAAATCGATGAGCTCGAGGTCCATTGGCCCGCGCCAAGTAAACGCATCGAAAAGTTCACCAGTGTCGCCTCAAACCGGTACATCCATATTGTCGAGGGGAAAGGCATAGTCTGAAGTTTGCTTTGCCGCCGCTCGCTATCGCCTGCCTCGAAATAACGACTGTCGACAACTTTGTGCGGATTTATTTCCGGCATGATTTCGGGGCAGTGCGTCCACGTTGCCACTGTTTGGAATGCCATCCGTGTGGGGGACGGGCTATACGAATTCTTATTAGCGGTTTATTGGCGGTTTTGGCAGGGACAGCTGCTGCCGTATGCGCCGCAAGCGAAGCGTGCGCTATATGCGAACCTTGCAACAGCCTTATTTCTTAGGGCTTTATGGCAAGTTGTTGATTCCACGGCTGGGGACGTAGTTCAGTTGGTTAGAAACTGCCACTCTGTTCCCGCACACTGTCACGGTCGGCCTCGCTCCTTCTTCGACGACATCCCACAGCAAGCCCAGAACCCCACCCTTGGTCCTTCAGTGGGAACGACCCCGAGTCAGATCTCAAAGATTGCCATGATGGTCCGGATTTTGGGCTTTAATCCCGGACAATGTGACCTATTTAACCAACTTAACCTACTTCCCGCCTTACACCGGGCTTGATGCAGTGATGTAAGTGGGGTATGCTTCTGCATCATGCGCACGACAATTACGTTAGATGATGGTCTTCTGGAGCGGTTGAAGAAGCGCGCGGTGGAATCCGGCACGAGCGTCAGCGGGCTGATCGAACGTGCGGTGCGGCTGCTGTTGCAGGCCTCTGCGCCGCAGCGGCGAGACCGTTTCGATT
>QHYM01000451.1 GCA_003223295.1 Acidobacteriota bacterium
ACTGGCAGTCGTTTGCGCGCTTACACTGGTATTCAATCCAATCTATTTTGCCCTTTCCAACACGTTCATGACCGATGTCCCGTTCACGGCGCTGGCGATTTTGTCAGCCCTGTTTTTTGTTCGGCACTTGCAGAGGGGATCGGATGCAGACTTGTTGGTTGGGACAATCTTTGCCGTCATTGCGACGCTTTCCCGTCAGATGGCTCTTTGCTTGCCTTTCGCATTCGGCGTTACGCTTTGGCTCAAGCATGGATTTCAAGGACGCTCGATAATCCGGGCTATTTTCCCCTTGATTGTGTGCATGGTGATCCTGGCGGCGTTCCTGCTTTGGCAGAAAATCACCGGCAGGCCTCCCACTAGCAACGTGCGGACAGATCTTCTCTGGGCTTTTATCACCCATCCGAAACAGATTCGAATGGCAATGATTTTTGTGAGCTGGAGCAGCTGGGGCATGCTGTTGTATTTAGGGTGGTTTTTGTCGCCGTTAATCCTTCCAGCAAGTTTGCACCAGCGGCCCGAGCCCAATTCGCCTTTTTGCCTTCCCGCGTCGGTGGCGCTGTTCGTTTTTTTTATCGCTTCTGCGGTCCGATTATTTTTAGCGCCTTCGTTGATCGCTCCTCCGTTCCGGTCGTTTCTAGCGCATTCGTTGATGCCTTCGCTGATGCCGGGAGGCGACAGCATCATTATCCCGCAAGGAATCGGTCCCGCAACGTTGCGCGACATCTACATCCTGCACCTCCCTCATTTGCCAGCATTGCCGAGCGTTTTTTGGCTGTTGGTAACCGTGCTCAGCCTAGTAGGCGCCGCAATCCTTGTTTTCAAAACGACCCGGAGCATCGTTGAACTTTTCCCCAAAGGGCGATTTGACCGAGCTAATACCAATGGACCGGCGGCGATTTTTTTTCTGCTCTGCGCGGTTGTTTACTTGGCCCCTTTTCTTCTAAGCGGTGTCGTCTTTGATCGCTACCTTATTCCAGTCACCGCGTTTCTCGCGGCATTCTTAGCGGCGTCGCCGGAAGGGCGTGGGTTCAAGATGGGGGGAGCGCAAAAGCTCGCGGCCACACTGTTGATCGCTGGCTCGGGTGTATTCGCCATCGCTGGAAAAGACGTAAAACCGAAAGACATAGATGGCGGCTTCGAGTTCAATGGATGGAATAGGTTCGACGATGACAAGATAGGTAGGATGAACAACTGGGCTATCAACGCGACCTACGTCATCGCCTTTGGTGAAATCGAGGGCTACGAAGTAGTCGCTAGCTATCGTTACCGGCACTGGATGCCGCCTCGTGAGGGCAGAATAGTCGTGTTGAAGCGCAAAGCTGAGAAGTGATCCATTTGTAGAACTATGAGGCAGTCGCAGTTGCAAGCCCCGGTTGGTTACCCTAGACCGTTCACGCCTTCCCGCGGAAGTACTCGTTGGTCTTGGCGGGTCCCTCGGCGACTTTCATTGTGGGTCCCCAATTCAACAGCTTTCGCGCCTTGGTGATATCGGGCCCTGTGTTGCCTGGGATCGTCCTGCGACAGCGGTATCTGTGACACATGCGTTTCGCAACGCATCAGTTCATGATCTTTGCGTCGGATCGCTTTGAACTTCACTGGCTTCATTGTGCTCGCCTGAATCCCTTATGTAGTCACCCTTGCTGAAATATTTTTCGAGCCAGACATAAGCTACGAGAAAAAAATAGCGGCTGCCCATTTCCTTAATTCTGAGCTTTGGCGTGCCAAAATGGCGATTACGCCAGGTGATGGGAATAACGGTCCATGAATAGCCGCGCACAATAGCTTTCAGCGGCAATTCGACAGTAAGGTTAAAATGAGGCGCGAGAAATGGACGGCAGCCGTCCAACACAATCTTGCGATAGGCTTTGAAGGCATTGGTGGTGTCATTAAGCGAAATGCGGAATAAGATGCGGATAAAGAGATTTGCCAATCGATTCAGCCGCAACTTCAACCAAGGATAATCGATCACACCAGCGCCTTTGATGAAGCGGCTGCCGAAGACACAGTCATAGCCTTCATTCAATTTCTTCCAGTAACGAACCACGTCGCGGCAATCGTCCGACTCGTCGGCCATCATCACGACGGCAGCGTCCCCGGTCATATGATCGAATCCGCAGGCAACGGCACGCCCGAATCCGTGCGGTGCGGGATTTTGCACCGGTCTCAGACTAGGAATGCGGACTTTGAGCGATTCGAGCATCGTCCAGGTTTCATCCGCGCTGCCATCGTCCACTACAATGATCTCATGCGGCACATCGTGGAGCCGAAGTTCGACGTGGAGATGCTCGACGGTCGATACGATGCAGCCCTCTTCATCTCGAGCTGGGATAACCACTGAGAGCAACTGCAACGGCGCTGTGCCGACAGGTGCAATACTCATGCGCAGCCTGAAACTTCGAGCCATTCAGGGTGGGCTTGAGCGTGCTGCGCTATCTCTTCAAGGATTTGCTCGACCAGAACAGTGGGCCGCCAATCCCACTGGCGCTTTGCTCTGGCCGGATCCAGCACGATCCAGGGAATGTCATAGCGGCGCGAACCAGAGTCGCGTCCCACGGAGTGTTTTCCAAAACGCGTGGCACACCACGCGCTCAACTGAGCCAGCGACATAGCCGAACCGGCACCGCCGGCTACGTTTTGCACGCGCTCGACTTGCCGATCAGGCGATTGCATTTGCTTCCAGACAAGCCCCGCCACATCTCGCGGATGCAGGCAGTCGCGCACTTGATATCCGTGTCCATCAAAACCAATATACCTAAGTGGCTGCCGTCTCAG